>NZ_JBQFPV010000001.1:0-444029 GCF_056536565.1 Ruegeria sp. CK3 | reverse complement strand
ACCGCGCGCATCTCGTCAGCGTCATGACAAAACGCGCCGTCCAAGACTGCTCGTAAACACAGAAACAACAAACCCAAAAGCCCCGGGCAAAACCCCGGGGCTTTTGCTATGGTTTTCTAACCTTCGGTAGCTTTGCAGGTTGCCAATAGGCGCCGGTGTCTTCGCGCGTTTTCTCATAGGCTTCCACGCGGCGCAGTGCGTTTTCTCCGCCGGCTGTGAATAGGTGGCTGAGCAGGCATTCCAGAACGGCCATCGCTCCGGAGAAGCTAGAGAAGTGGTGCATCGACCGCGTGCTGATCTGCAGGCTCAGGTCCGGGCGAATACCGGGTGCGATCATGTCGCTGTCCGAGATCAGGATGATCTTCAAACCTCGGTCCGCGGCGAAGCGCATGGTTCGGATCGTCTCGGACGAATAGGGTCGAACGGTTATGGCCAGCAGACAATCATTCGGCCCCGCATCCAGCAGATCGTCGGTTGCGGACCCCATGTGACGCGGGATCAGTTGTAAACCCGGATGGGCCATGCGGCCTGCATAGTGGAAGTAATGAGCGAGCGCATAACTTGCGCGCGTTGCTGTTATGAAGCAGCGGTTAGCGTTTAAGATAAGCTGGATCACGGCGCTTGTTTTCTCCGGATCCATCAAACGTAGGGATCTTGCCACGACGTTCATTTCATTGCGCGCAAACCCTGCCTGAGCGGTGTCGTACGAAGCATCTGTTCGATCCTCGCTCAACCAATCCTGATCCAAGCGGGTCTCGCCATCCGTGACCAGGGCTCGCCGAAAGGGGCTGCGAAAGCCGTTGTAGCTATCAAAGCCCATCCGCTGGGCGAGGCGGACAAGAACGTTTGAGCTGACACCGATCTTTGTCGCGGTCGTTCGGATCGGGTCGAGGCCAAAGTCGCCCGGATGGTCTATCACATATTTAGCTGCCGCCTGTAGTTGCGGCGGCATTTGGTCGATTGATTGCCGGAGAGCAGAGATCAGAGGGCTTAGGGCGTCGGTCATAAAACAGAAGAAAACATATGTTTTGAAAATAGCCAATTGAAAACGATCTGTATGAGCGTAGATCGACCCGAAACAGAACGGAGAGTTTCATGACGTCCGAAGCAAGAAAACCCTATGTGCTTGTTGCCCCCAATGGGGCGCGGCGGGGGCATGCGGATCATCCTCAGCTACCAGTGAGCTTGCAGGAAACCCTTCAAACCGCGCATGACTGCCACGCAGCCGGAGCGGACGGGCTGCATCTGCATGTCCGGGATTCGGAGGGGCGGCACTCTTTGGATGCGGGGCTGTATAGTGAAGCCCTAGGCGAGTTGCGCCAGCAGTTGCCGGGTCTGGAGGTGCAGATCACGACCGAGGCCGCGGGGGTCTATGATGCAGAGGCTCAATTCGAATGCTTGCGGCAGGTGCGACCCACTTGGGCCTCGATCTCTGTGCGCGAAGTCGCGGAGATAGCAGATCGGGTCTACGGTCTTTGCCATGATCAGGGGACGCGCGTTCAACACATCCTCTATGATGCTGAGGACGCGACTTTGTTGGCGCGACTACAGGCTGAAGGCGTTGTGAGGGCCGGGCAGGTGGATCGCCTGTTTGTTTTGGGCCGGTATGCGACGGGGCAGGAATCCGAGCCTGAAGATTTGGATCAGTTTCCGAAGGAGGGTGGTCCGTGGATGCTCTGCGCGTTTGGGGCAAAGGAACACGCGTGTCTGCTGAAGGCCGCACGGCAGGGCGGGGATGTGCGCGTCGGGTTTGAGAACAGCCTGACGGATTCCTCGGGTCAAACTTGGCCGAACAATGCAGCGTCGGTTGCAGCAATCGTGTCGTTGATCAAAGGAGAACAAGAATGAGCCATGTGTTTCCGCGCCATACCAAAGCCCAGTTGCCAATCGCGGCGGGCGGCGACGGGTGTTACCTGATTGACGCCGACGGCAATCGCTATCTGGATTGTGGCGATGCGGCCGTGTCTTGTTTGGGGCATTCCAACCGCGCGGTGATCGAAGCTGTTCAGCAGCAGGTTGAGCAGATTGCCTTTGCCCATAGCGGTTTCATGACCTCGGAACCAGCGGAAGAGCTGGCCGATCTGCTGATCCAGCATGCTCCGGGCGATCTGGACCGAGTGTATTTGGTGTCCGGCGGCTCCGAGGCGACCGAGGCGGCGATCAAGCTGGCGCGCCAGTATTTCCTTGAGATCGGTCAGCCTGAACGTCGCCATGTGATCGCGCGTCGCCAAAGCTATCACGGCAATACACTGGGTGCGTTGTCTGCCGGCGGCAATGCTTGGCGGCGGGCACAGTTCGCGCCGATGCTGATCGAGATGACCCATATCTCGGCGTGTTATGAATACGCGGAAAAGCCCGAGGGTGAGAGCAGCTTTGACTACGGTCAACGCGTCGCGAATGAGTTGGAGCAGGAGATTCTGCGCCTCGGTCCGGAAACCGTCATGGCGTTTATGGCGGAACCGGTTGTCGGGGCGACCCTCGGTGCTGTTCCGGCGGTCGAGGGGTATTTCAAGCGTATTCGCGAGATTTGTGACCAATACGGGGTTCTGCTGATCCTCGATGAAGTGATGTGCGGAATGGGGCGCACCGGGCATCTGTTTGCTTGCGATCACGATGGTGTCGCGCCGGATATTCTATGCATTGCCAAAGGGTTGGGGGCTGGATATCAACCGATTGGAGCGATGCTCTGCACGGATAAAATCTATGATGCGATCCAACGCGGCTCGGGCTTTTTCCAGCATGGTCATACCTATATTGGCCATCCGGTGGCGACGGCTGCGGCTTTGGCGGTGGTTCGTGAGTTGACCAGCCGAGACCTGCCCGCCCGGGCCGGTGTGATGGGGGATAAGCTTCAGTCAGCGCTGGAAGCGGCTTTTGGTCAGCACGCCCATGTTGGCGATATCCGTGGTCGGGGCCTGTTTCGCGGTATTGAACTGGTAGTGGATCGTGAAAACAAAACTCCGTTCGATTCCGCGTTGGGGGTGGCTGCAAAGATTAAAAAGGCTGCGATGGCCGAGGGGTTGATCTGCTATCCGATGTCGGGAACACGCGACGGCAAGGCCGGAGATCACATCCTGCTGGCTCCGCCCTTCGTCATCGAAGAGGAGCAGATAGACGAGCTTGTCACCAAGCTTGGCCGGGCGATCGCCGCCGTGATCTGACAATCCGGTGACAGCCCTTTTCGCGCCACGCAGTTTCGCTAAGTTTGGCGCGAACTGAAAAGAGGGCACGGCCATGGTTCAGGATATTTGGCAGAGTTTCAGAGAGTTACCCCTCTGGGTACAAATCTGGGTGGCCGTGATTTTGGTTCCGGTTAACGTTATGCCGATGTTCTTTCTGGACCAGCCGCAGGGGGTTTTGATTGCCGCTCTAGCGATCACGGGAATGGCGTTGAACCTGCCGATCATGATTGCCGCGCGTGGGATGAGCGAGGCGATGGCCCTGCCGCATATCTTGTGCTGGGTTCCGCTGGTGATTGTGGTGGTGGGGCTTCTGAGCGCAGCAGAAACGCTCAACCCGACCTACATTCGATTCCTGTGGCTGCTGCTGGTTGTCGAAGTCATCTCGTTGGTATTCGACGTGCGGGATGCGGCCCATTGGATGCGCAGCCGAAAGGCGGGATGAAAAAAGCCCCTTCAGCGATCGAAGGGGCTTGGGAATTTGCAGTGATGGGCCGAATTACTTCTGCGGCAGCGGGCCGATCATCATGATCATCTGACGGCCTTCCATCTTGGGCATATTCTCAACCTTGCCCAGTTCCTTGATGTCTTCGGCGACGCGCTCCAGCAGTTCGCGGCCCAAGTTCTGGTGCGCCATCTCACGGCCACGGAAGCGCAGGGTGACTTTGACCTTGTCGCCCTTTTCCAAGAACTTATAGACGTTCTTCATTTTGACTTCATAGTCATGCGTGTCGGTGTTGGGTCGGAATTTGACCTCTTTCACCTCGATGATCTTTTGTTTCTTGCGGGCTTCGCTTTCGCGTTTTTGCTGTTCGTACTTGAACTTGCCAAAATCCATGATCTTGCAGACCGGCGGGTTCGCATTGGGCGAGATCTCGACAAGGTCGAGGCCGGCATCGGCGGCAAGTTGCATGGCTTTGGCGGGATGAACCACCCCGACATTTTCACCTTCGGCACCAATCAGGCGGATTTCGGGGGCACGTATCTTTTCATTGACGCGCGGGCCAGTGTCTCTCTGCGGCGGCGCGTTGTGGGGTCTGCGAGCTATGGGTTCATTCCTTTGATGATTGCAGAATTTCGAGGTGGGAATTTAGACGGGTGCGCGCAGTGTTTCAAGCAGCATAAAGGCTTAAAGACTGGAATTTCCCACGATTGAACACTGGAAACCGCTGGCCAGGACCCGATGGACCCGGCCAAACAGGTTGATCAGCCGACAAATGCTTTTTCGATCACGAACTCTTTGGGCTCCGAGTTTGCACCTTCGCGCAGGCCGAATTCCTCGAGGATTTCCTTGATGTCCAGGTTGAACGCCAGCGAACCGCAGACCATCGCACGGTCGGTTTCCGGCTTGATACCGCCTTCGATCCCCAGATCGGCAAACACGGTGCCGTCCTTCAGCAGGTTGGTGATGCGCCCCATCTTTGGGCTCTCTTCCCGAGTCGTTGTCGGGTAATAGCGGATCTTGTCGGCAAAGCCTTCGCCTATCAGCTCGGCCAGCATTTCGTCCTGACGGATGTTCTCGATCAGTTGGCGGCCATATTCCAGCTCGGCCACTTCGCGGCAGGTGTGGGTGATGATCACCTCGTCATAGTCCTCATAGGTCTGAGGCTCGCGCAGCAGCGAGGCGAAGGGGGCAAAGCCGGTGCCGGTGGCGAAGAACCACAGGCGTTTGCCGGGCAGCAGGGCGTCATGCACCAGTGTGCCCACGGGCTTGGGCCGCAGGATGATCTGATCGCCGGGTTGGATGTGCTGCAGCTTCGAGGTCAGCGGGCCGTCCTGCACCTTGATCGAGTAGAACTCGAGCTCTTCGTCCCAGGACGGAGATGCAATTGAATAGGCGCGCAGCAGCGGTTTCTGCCGACCGGTTTTCGGATCAGGATCGCCCATCAGGCCGATCATCACGAACTCACCCGAGCGGAAGCGCAGCGTCGCAGGGCGCGACACCCGGAACGAGAACAGGCTATCGGTCCAGTGTTTGACCTCGGTCACGGTCTGGGCGTCCGGCAGAACGGGGGCCTTTACGGCGGTTGCTTCACTCACGGGCTTCATCTCTGTCATCGTTTCGCTATCGGTCTGCTAAACCGACATCTCCGTTTAATCTTTGATCCAAGTCAGGAAAAGGGGCGAAATGCCCCTTAAGTGTCACAAGCTGGCGAAGTGGGGTCAGCCCCGCAGGCGAGCTTGATAGTTGTTTTCTTCCCAGTTGGCGCGAGCCAACCACTGATCTTCAGGCTGACGCGAGGCAAGGGCGTCGTTGATCTCGACCTCGTCAAAGCCGCTGCGGCGGGCCATGGCGTATTGATCGGCCAGAACGTGCCCTTTGGCGCGCAAACGGCCCGTATAGCCTTTCAGGCGCAACACGCGGGCAATGGTGAAACCGCGACCATCCGCCGAGGACGGGAAGTCCACCCGCACCATCTGTGCATTGCCAAGGCGCTCGATCAGCTCATCCGGGTCGGTGTCCGAGGCCACATCAAGCGCCACAACATCATTGGCCGCGTCCTCAAGCGTGACAAAGCCGTCGGTCCAGTCATCGGGGGAGAACCCCTCATCCGATACAATTACGTTCATGTTTTTTCTCCGGCGCGCACCATTTTGCCATCGACGAAATGGATGCCGCATTCTTCTTTGTTCTGGTCGCGCCAACGTCCGGCGCGGGGGTCTTCGCCTTCCTTGACCGGCGACGTGCAGGGCGCACAGCCGATCGAGGGATAACCTTTGGCCACCAGCGGATGGCGGGGCAGGTTGTTTTCATCCATATAGGCGCGCACGTCCTCGGGCGCCCAATGGGCCAGCGGGTTGACCTTGATCCGGCCAGTGCCGTCCTCGACCTCAAAGAACTCGAGCGCGGCGCGGGTGCCCGCCTGAAACCGCTTGCGACCGGTGATCCAACCGCAATAGCCGGTCAGGGCCTGTTGCAGCGGGAAAGTCTTGCGCAGGTTGCAGCACGCATCCGTATCCCGCAGACGCAGTGCGCCATAGGGGTCCTCACGCTGAATGTCCTCATCCTCGGCGCGGATGATCTTGACGTTCTTCAGGCCGAGGCGCTCGCTGACTTCCTGTTGATATTCAAGCGTTTCCGCAAACAACATCATGGTGTCAACAAACAGGACCGGCGTCATCTGGTCGACAACGGCAGCCATGTGCAACAGAACAACCGACTCGGCCCCAAAGCTTGAGACCAGAGCCAGATCGTCGATTTCCTCAATCGCTCCGTGCATGACGTCATGCGCCGAGTGATGGCGGAACCGGGCGTTCAGCGCGTTGACCTTTTCGGTCAGTTCAGCGCGGTCTTTACCCAGTTCCGTCTGGATCAGGTCAAGCGGCATTGGCCTGTGCCTCGGGGTAGAGTGCAGCCTTGAAGGGCGCCATACCGACGCGGCGGTAGGTTTCCAGGAAGGTTTCTTCCGCGCTCTCCCGCTGGTTTAGATAGGTGTCGACGATGCGCTCGACGGCGGGAACGATCTCATCATAGGCAAAGCCCGGACCGGTGCGGTCACCAATAGCCGCGGTCTCGGTGCCGTCGCCGCCCAGAGTGATCTGGTAGTTTTCTACGCCAGCGCGATCCAGACCCAGAATGCCGATATGGCCAACGTGGTGATGCCCACAGGCGTTGATACAGCCCGAGATCTTGATCTTCAGGTGGCCGATATCATGCTCCAGCTTCAACTCGTCAAAGCGGGTCGCGATCTGTTCCGCAACCGGGATCGAGCGGGCCGTGGCGAGCGCGCAATAGTCCATGCCGGGGCAGGCGATGATGTCGCTGATCAGACCGATATTGGCAGTGGCCAACTCGTGCTCTTTCAGCTTGGCGTGGATCGCGGGCAGGTCCGATTTGTGGACATGCGGCAGGATCACGTTCTGCTCATGGCTGATGCGCAGTTCGTCATAGGCGAATTCTTCGGCCAGATCGGCCATCACGCGCATCTGCTCGGCGGTTGTATCGCCCGGCGTTTTACCGTGCTTCTTGATCGATATCGTGACGATCGCGTGGTCCGCGTTCTTGTGCGGCGCGATGTTGGTGTCGACCCACGACTGGAAGACCGGATCATTGGTGTAGGCCGATTCAAAGGACGCAACCGAAGCTTCGCGGAAGGCAGGAGCCGCAAAATGGCCCTCGATCTCTTCCAACAGAGCCATGTCGGCGCCTTTGAATTGAGGACGAACCTGCAAGAAGCGTTCGTTGACCTTGGCGCGGATGGCGTCGATGCCATGTTCGTGCACGGTGATCTTGATGCGCGCTTTGTATTTGTTGTCGCGGCGGCCGATTTGGTTCCACACTGAAACAGTGGCTTCGAGGTAAGCCAGCAGGTCGTCGAAAGCGACGAACTCAGACAGTTCCTTGCCGATCATCGGCGTGCGGCCCAGACCACCGCCTACGATCACACGAGCGCCCAGAACGCCGTCACGTTCGACCAGTTGCAGGCCGATATCATGTGCCTTGATCACGGCGCGGTCGTTTTCCGAGCCGGTGATGGCGATCTTGAACTTACGCGGCATGAACTGGAATTCCGGGTGGTCGGTCGACCACTGGCGCAGCAGTTCGGCATATGGGCGCGGGTCGGCGACCTCATCCGCGGCGGCACCGGCGAAATGGTCGGCGGTCACGTTGCGGATGGTGTTGCCCGAGGTCTGAATGGCGTGCATGCCAACCTCAGCCAGCGCGTCCAGCATATCCGGCACGTCTTTCAGTTTCGGCCAGTTGTACTGGATGTTCTGACGGGTGGTGAAATGGCCATAGCCTTTGTCCCACTTCTCAGCCAGCAGGGCCAGTTGGCGCATCTGCGCGCTGGACAGCGTGCCATAGGGAATGGCAACGCGCAGCATGTAGGCGTGCAGCTGCAGATACAGGCCGTTCATCAAGCGCAGCGGCTTGAACTCATCTTCAGTCAGTGAGCCGTCGATGCGGCGTTCGACCTGTGCGCGGAACTGACGGTTGCGCTCGGCCAGGAATGCTGTGTCAAACTCGGAGTAGCGATACATGTGTAGCTGTCCTTAAATGCAGCCCCGAAACCTTGGGGCCTTAATGGGGAGAAAGGGGCCGGAGGTCAGGCCCGGGGCTGCGACTGTGTTTCCTGCTTGCCATGGGCATAGTTCGAGGGTCCGGTGCGGCGGAACTCCTCTCGGAAATGGGTGGGTTCGGGGCCGTTTTCACTTGCAACGGCATCGGCCAGATATGCGCCGACGATCTTGTTCGCTTGACGCGCGGCGTCCAGCAAACGGACCTGTGCATGGGCCTCATCGGTGATCAGCTCGGCCTCGGACAGTTCACGCGACCAGCGGTCATCTTCGGTTTGATAGATCACGTCACCTTCGAGCAGATCGTTGGCAGTGACAACTTTGGGGGTAAAAGCGCGGGCCATCAGGCATGCTCCTTTTTGAATTCAGTCAGGGCCAGGGCCGCTTGGCGCGGAGCGAGACCATAAAACATGAGGGCTGGGCCGTTCATCTCGGCAGCAGCCAGATCCTTGGGTAAACAGTCCAGATTGGTTTCCAGAATGCGTTGGTCAGGGCGCGAGGCGTTCTCGATCAGCGTCACAGGCGTCTGTCGGTCGGCACCGTGCATGATCAGGCGCCCCTGAATGAAGCGTGCTGATTTCTTGCCCATATAGACCGCCGCAACCGATCCCTCGCGAGCAAGGGCCGCCCAGTCGTGATCCGCGAACCCCTTCATATCGTGGCCGGTCAGAAACCGAACCGAGGAGTTGCGACCACGACGCGTCAGGCTTTGACCGATCCCGGCCACGGCGGCAGAGGCCGCAGTGATACCCGGCACGATCTGCCACGGGATACCTGCTGCCGCGACCGCCTCAATCTCTTCATCCAGACGTCCAAAGACGGTCGGGTCACCCGATTTCAAACGCACAACGCGCTTGCCGTTGAGGGCGTAGGAGACCAGCAGCGCGTCGATGTCGTCCTGTTTCCACGACGGACCGAATCCCGCCTTGCCGACGTCGACCAAAACGGCGGATTGACCAGCCAGTTTCAGGACCTCTGCGCTGATCAGGCGATCATGCAGTACGACATCTGCCCGCTCAAAGGCTTTGACCGCCTTGAGCGTGAGCAAATCCAGATCACCGGGTCCAGCGCCGACAAAATCGACGTGGCCCAGGTTCTTTTGTGACTCCGACTGCGTCATCTTCTGTTCCAGTTGGTTTGACTTGTCTTGATATATAGGAAATATTCCCGGTATCACGCCATATGTCGCGCTAAATAAGGACGTGCGTTCTTTTGAATTTGAAATTTGGAACGCTGGTTTCGAAACGCAAGGAAAATTGGAATGTCGGTGCGAATAGATGACACAGATCGGAAAATTCTGGCTGAGCTGCAGCGCGATGCCAGCCAATCTCTGGACGAAATAGCGGCGCAGGTCGGCAGTTCCAAGACGCCCGTTTGGAATCGAATCCGTAAGTTAAAGGGGGCCGGTATCATAGGTCAGCAGACCGTTTTGCTTGATGCCGAAGCGCTGGGTTTCGAGGCCACGTTCTTCGTCTTGATTCGCACCTCTGAACACGAGGCTGAATGGCAGCGCAAGTTCCTGAAGGCCCTGCGTGATCAACCTGAAGTCCAAGAGGCCCATCGCCTGGCAGGGGACATTGACTATATCCTGAAAGTGAGGGTCAAGAATGCCCGCGCCTATGATCAGTTCTACCAACAACTGATCTCAGAGGTACGTGTTCACAACGTGACCGCGCTTTTATCGATGGAGGAGATCAAGTCGACTACAATGCTGCCCCTCAACGCTTTGGTTGAAAGCTGACAATGGGTTGGGGGCGCTGCCCCCGTCGCCCCTGAAGGGGCGACTCCCCCGGGATATTTTTAGCCAGATGAATAAAGGATCCCATGCTTCATCTGGCCCTAAATATCCCCGCCGGAGGCATCGCGCGTCAGCGCGGTTTTGCCGAGTCTTTAGCCTATCCGGAGGTTGATTTGAATCTCCTTCGCAGCGGGACGCAGTCTGGCGCGCAGCTTGTTGGAAGTTGTGCAGACTTGCCATAAGGCGCCGCCAATGCAAGACCGTAGGACATGCAACGCATTTTGGTCATTGCCGGATTTTTACTGATGGTCGGAGTTTTGTCTTCGGCCGTATGGTCCTATGGCTACCGGCAGGCTGTGTTTCAACTCAGCGAAAAGGCCGAGGCGGATTTGGATCTGGCTGCGGATCGGTTGACGACGCAGTTGCAGGTTTATCAGGAACTGGCAGTGCTGATGGCCAGCCACCCCGTGCTTGAGGATCTGGATACACTATCCGGACGCGCCACCGCGCAGGCTTTGCTGTTGGAGGTCGCGGATAAAACGGCGGCGGTCGATGTTCTCTATGCCGACCGCTCCGGGACGGTTCTGGCCTCTGCGCATGAAGGTGTCGCGGGCTCGGTCCAGGACAATCCGGCTTTCATACGCGCCATGCAAGGCGCGCTGGGAAGCGCACATGGTATTCTGCCGGGACCCGGCAATCGGATATTCACCTATGCTGCACCCGATTTCGATGAGAGCGGAGCGGTGATTGGGGCTTTGATCGTAATTGCCGACGTTGAGGACATCGAACAAACTTGGCGCGGCAGCACAGAAGCGGTGTTCTTTGTTGACCACTCCGGTCTGGTTTTCATTTCAAACCGGTTGGAATTGCTGATGTGGCAACGCGTGGGTGAGGAGGTTGGCTTGACCCCTCCGGATGGCCAGACGGTTTCTTTTCATGCGCGGCGTTTGGGGCCATATGAACTCTGGACACTGGATTGGAGCCCATATCTGCCGCGACGGGCTTTGCATCTTGTCAAGAAATTGCCAGTGATCGGCATGACCGGCGAGGTCTTGATGGATGTCGCTCCGGCCCGGCGATTGGCCGGCTTGCAGGCCGCGACAGTTGCAGCCCTCTGTTTGGCTTTCGGCGCGTTGCTGTTTCTGGCAACTGAGCGGAGGCGCACGCTGACAGAGGCAAACGCAGTGCTGGAAACCCGTGTGGCAAAACGCACCAAGGATCTGACGAAAGCAAACGCCGCGCTTCGCCGCGAGATCACGGAGCGGCAGGAGGCTGAAGCCGCCTTGAAGCGGGCGCAGGCCGATCTTGTGCAGGCCGGTAAGCTGAGCGCTCTGGGACAGATGTCCGCCGGGATCAGCCATGAATTGAACCAGCCTTTGATGGCGATCCAGCAGTTTGCCGACAATGGCTCGGCCTTCATGGAGAGGGGGAAATCCGAGAAGGCCGCGGAAAATCTGGGTCGAATTTCCCATATGGCGGCGCGTATGGCGCGCATCATCAAAAACCTGCGCGCATTTGCCCGCAATGAAAGCGAACCGATGGGCCGTGTGGATCTGGTGCAGGTTCTGAACGCTGCTGTCGAGTTGACCGAAGCTCGGCTGCGTTCCGAAAATGTGTCGCTGGACTGGTCCGCGCCCGAACATCCTGTCTTTGCCTGGGGTGGCGAGGTCCGTTTGGTGCAGGTTTTTGTGAACCTGATCAACAACGCAGCCGATGCGATGAGTCAGCAGGAAGATCGCCGCATTCAGATCGAGATTCATCCGGGCGAAAGGCTTTCAGTTACCGTGCGGGACATCGGGCCGGGGATCGAGAACACGGAAAAGCTGTTCGAGCCGTTTTATTCGACCAAGGCTGTTGGCTCATCCGAAGGGATGGGGCTTGGGCTTTCGATCTCATACGGTCTGGTCCAGAGCTTCGGGGGCAACATCCGTGGGATCAACACGGAAGAAGGGGCAGAGTTCACAGTCGAACTGGAGCCCTGCGAGAAGGAACAGGCTGCATGACTCGGGTCGTTTTGCTGGTGGATGACGACGCGGCCGTGCGTGAGGCATTGGCCCAGACCCTCGAACTGGCGGAGTATCAGCCGATTGCGGCGGGGTCTTTTGTGGCCGCCAAAGACCACATTCGATCTGATTTTCCAGGGGTGATCCTGTCAGACATCCGGATGCCAGGGCGGGATGGGTTTCATCTGCTTAGCTACGCGCAAGAAATCGACCCGGAGTTGCCGGTTGTTTTGTTGACAGGCGAGGGTGACATTCCGATGGCGGTTCAGGCCATGGGGCAGGGGGCCTTCGACTTTCTGGAGAAACCCTGTGCCGCGGCGGACCTTTTGGCAGTTCTGGATCGGGCGTTTGATGCCCGTGCGCATATCATCCAGCAGCGGGCGCTGAAATCCGAGTTGGAACGCGGAGACCCGGCGGCGCGGCTTTTGTTCGGCCTTTCGCCTCAGGCAGAGGCCTTGCGTGAGCGGGTACGCAGTGTTGCTCCGACTGGCGCCGAGGTTCTGGTCACCGGCCCGGCGGGCAGCGGGATTTCCAAGGTTGCCGAGGTTGTGCATCTGATGTCGCCCGTTGGGCAGGGACCCTTCGTCAAACGCGCGGCGGCCGGATTGAGTGTCCAGGAATTCACCCGTGCCTGCGAAGATGCCAAGGGCGGGTCCCTGTTTTTGGACGAGATATCGGCCATGCCGCAAGCGACTCAGTATGAAGCGCTGGACGTGATTGAGCGCGGCGCAGGGGCGCGGATCATCGCGGGCACGACCTCGGACCTGTCTGCGATCTCGGCCGAGGGCCGGTTCAACGCCGATCTCTACTACCGTCTGGATGTGATGCGCGTGCGCATACCGTCTCTGGCGGAGCGCCCGGAGGATATCCCAACGCTCTTTCGTCACTATGTCGCCCAGGCCGCCGAGCAGGCGGGGATTGCTGAACCGGAAGTATCACCTGAGCATCTCGCGGCGTTGATGGCCAGCGATTGGCCGGGCAATGCCCGCTCTTTGATGTCGTCGGCCATGCGTTTTGTTTTGGGGATGCCCGAAGAGGTGGCAGAGGCGACCGATCTGGGCTTGAACGAGCAGATGGCACGGGTGGAACGTTCGTTGCTGATCGCTGCGTTGGGGCGGCACAACGGAAAGGCCTCAGACGCGGCGAAGGCGCTGAAGCTGCCGCGTAAGACGTTCTACGACAAACTGGCACGATATCAGATTCGGCCCGAAGACTACCGTCGATAGGTAGGCCTCCCACCAGCTTTGCCCTCATTTGCATGCGGTTAGAGCTGTCGGGCCAAGCAGTCCGCAATGGCGGACTGCGGGTGGTGTCAAAGCGATTCGGGGGTGATTCGAAAAAACTGTGCGGAATTCCGCACGGCGTCGTCGAGAGATGTGCGAGATTTCGCACATGTACGATCATGGTCAAATTTCGTGTTTTAAAATTAGGTTTTAATGCACTGTTTTAAAAAGATAAAACCTGACACCCCAAAGTCTGTTACAAATTGTTGTTTCGTCGTGAAGCAGTCGGTTCACTGCCGTCCATACGGTGCCGAAATGGGGCCGATGAGACAATTCGAGGAAGTCTGGGAGGAAAACAGATGAAATTCCTAACAACAGCAGCCACAGCGCTGGCTTTGACGGTAACGGCGACGGCGGGCATGGCTGCGTGTGACGATGGTGAGATCGTCGTAAAGTTCGCGCATGTGACGAACACAGACAAGCACCCCAAAGGTATCGCTGCCTCGCTGCTGGAACAGCGCGTCAATGACGAGATGCAGGGCGTTATGTGCATGGAGGTCTATCCGAACTCGACGCTCTACAATGATGACAAGGTTCTTGAGGCGATGCTTCAGGGCGACGTCCAGCTGGCCGCACCCTCGCTGTCCAAGTTCGAAAAGTTCACCAAGCAGTTCCGCCTCTTCGACCTGCCGTTCATGTTCAAGAACATTGACGCAGTAGATGCCTTCCAGGCCTCGGATGCCGGTCAGGCAATGAAGGACAGCATGCAACGCCGCGGTCTGCAAGGGCTGGCGTTCTGGCACAATGGCATGAAGCAGATGTCGGCGAACAAACCGCTGGAAACGCCTGCCGATGCAGATGGTCTGAAATTCCGCGTGCAGTCCTCGGACGTGCTGGTCGCGCAGATGGAAGCCATCGGTGGCAGCCCGCAGAAAATGGCGTTTTCTGAAGTCTATGGCGCGCTGCAACAGGGCGTTGTCGACGGGCAGGAGAACACCTGGTCCAACATCTACGGCAAGAAGTTCTTTGAGGTGCAGGACGGCATCACCGAGACCAACCATGGCATCATCGACTATCTGGTCGTGACCTCGGTGGACTGGCTGGACAGCCTCGCCCCCGAAGTGCGTGATCAATTCCTGACCATTCTGGCTGAGGTCACCGAGACCCGTAACAAAGAGGCCTTTGCCGTGAACGAAGCTGCCAAAGCCTCGATCACCGAAGCGGGTGGCATCATTCGTCAGCTGACGCCCGAGCAGCGTCAGGCCTGGGTCGACACAATGAAGCCGGTTTGGGACCAGTTCGCGGATGACGTAGGTCAGGACAAGATCGACGCTGCTCAGGCCATTAACGCTGGGTTCTGATCCCGGTTCAGGCCGCGCGCTGGGGACTGGGGAGTAATCTGCGCGCAGGCCGGGCGGGCCAAACAAAGGCCCGCCCCAACACTCTCATCATCATAAAAAATGTGGGGACAGATAGATGTCTGGTGCGAAATCCGGCCCGGCTGGGCTGGTCGACCATATCGAAGAAACCCTGATCGCGGTGCTACTTGGCCTGATGACGGCCGTGACCTTTGCCAATGTGATCGCGCGGTTCTTCTTCAACTCGAATATCCTGTGGGCGCTTGAGCTGACGGTCTTCCTGTTTGGGTGGCTGGTGCTTTTGGGCGCGTCCTATGCCGTCAAGAAACACGCTCATCTGGGCGTTGATGCGATCCTGAACATGCTGGCCCCTGCGCCGCGTCGAATTCTGGCGCTGATCTCGGTGGCCTGTTGTCTAGCGTTTTCGCTGCTGTTGCTGAAGGGGTCCTATGACTATTGGGCTGTCTTCGCGGATCTGCCGCCAACCTCGGGACGTTGGTTTCCCACGGGTCTGAACTTTGACGCGCGCAGTCAGAGCTTTTACGAAGTTGACGATATCCCGATGATCGCGCCTTTCCGCTTTCTCGAGGACTTGATCAACTACGGCGAATATTACGAGAAGCTGCCCAAAGTTGTTCCTTATTTCATCCTGCCATTGTCGATGTTGCTGCTGGTGATCCGCTTTGCGCAGGTCGCTGTGCAGATCTGGCGGGGTGAGGCGGACCGTCTGGTCGCCAGCCACGAGGTTGAGGATGAGATCGAAGAGGTTCGTGCGCAGCAAGGAGAGCATGACTAATGGACGTTGTACTTCTATTTTCCATGGTCATCGGCCTGCTGCTGATCGGGGTTCCGATTGCGGTGGCGCTTGGCCTCAGCTCGACCCTGTTCCTGCTGATATACTCAGACAGCTCACTGGCTTCGGTTGCGGGCACATTGTTCGAGGCGTTCGAGGGGCACTTCACCCTGCTGGCGATCCCGTTCTTCATCCTCGCGTCGTCCTTCATGACGACCGGAGGTGTCGCGCGGCGGATCATCCGTTTCTCGATTGCCTGTGTGGGGCACCTTCCGGGTGGTCTGGCGATTGCGGGCGTGTTTGCCTGTATGTTGTTCGCTGCGCTTTCGGGGTCGTCGCCTGCAACAGTTGTGGCGATCGGCTCAATCGTCATCGCGGGAATGCGTCAGGTTGGCTATTCCAAGGAATTCGCCGCTGGTGTGATATGTAATGCCGGTACGCTGGGTATCCTGATCCCGCCGTCGATTGTAATGGTTGTCTACGCGGCCGCCGTTGAGGTCTCGGTCGGGCGTATGTTCCTTGCGGGGGTCATCCCTGGCCTGATGGCGGGTTTGATGCTGATGATCACCATCTACGTCATGGCCAAGGTCAAGAACCTGCCCAAGGGCGATTGGAAGGGTTGGGGTGAAATCTTTGTCTCTGCCCGCGAGGCCGGTTGGGGCCTGTTCCTGATCGTGATCATCCTCGGCGGTATCTACGGGGGCATATTTACCCCAACTGAGGCTGCTGCGGTGGCTGCTGTCTATGCCTTCTTCATCGCGAGTTTTGTCTACAAGGATATGGGCCCGCTTAGCACCGAAGAAGGTACGCAGAACCTGTCGCTGCTGAAAAAACCCTATGCGTTGCTCACGGCTTTTTTCCACCCTGATACCAAGCACACGCTGTTCGAGGCCGGCAAGCTGACCGTCACGCTGTTGTTCGTGATCGCCAACGCGCTGATCCTCAAGCACGTGCTGACGGATGAGCAGGTGCCGCAACATATCGCCAGCGCCATGCTGTCGGCCGGGCTGGGTCCGGTGACCTTCCTGATCGTGGTGAACGTGATCCTGCTGATCGGTGGTCAGTTCATGGAGCCCTCGGGCTTGCTGGTGATCGTGGCACCGCTGGTTTTCCCGATCGCGATCGAGTTGGGTATCGATCCGATCCATCTGGGGATCATTATGGTGGTCAACATGGAGATCGGGATGATCACGCCTCCGGTCGGACTGAACCTGTTCGTGACCTCGGGCGTTGCCGGGATGCCGATGATGGGCGTTGTGAAGGCCGCGCTGCCGTTCCTGGCTGTGCTGTTCGTCTTCCTGATCATGGTGACGTATATCCCGTGGATATCGACCTTCCTGCCCAACACCTTCATGGGACCGGAAATCATAACGAACTAGAAATGGCTATCGAGTGCGAACCGGGCGAGTTTTCTCGCCCGGTTTTTTCGTGCCTTGAAGAAGGGTGCAGAGTACCTAACTAGAGCGTCAGAGGACGACCTCCCCACAAAGGGTGATCATTCGGGACGACCCGAAAATCTAAAAGGGGTCCTCGATGTCCTGGATTTTTCTTTTACTTGCCGGCCTGTTGGAAATTGTCTGGGCCGTTGCCATGAAGCAATCGGCCGGTTTCACGCGGATTTGGCCCACGGCTGTGATGGGCGTTTCAATGATCGGGTCCTTCGCGTTACTGGCGCTCGCGATGCGAACCCTGCCACTGGGGACGGCCTATGTAATCTGGACAGGTATTGGCGCGGTAGGCGCGTTTCTGGTTGGCATCATGTTTCTGGGCGAGGCCGTCACCGCCACGCGTATCTTCGCAGCAGTTTTGATTGTTGCGGGCCTGATCACGATGAAACTGGCCTGAGGGTCCTTAGGCCGTTTCCAGCGCTTCAACGATGCCCGAAAAATCGGCTGCTTTCAGGCTGGCCCCACCGACCAACGCGCCATCCACATTGGACACGCCAAAAATCTCGGCTGCGTTGGACGGTTTGACCGAACCACCATAGAGCAGACGCACCGAGCGCCCGACGCCCTCGCCAAAACGGCGCTCAAGTCGGGCGCGGATGAAGTCATGGACCTCTCCGATCTCGTCCAATGTCGGAACCTTGCCGGTGCCGATGGCCCAGATCGGTTCGTAGGCGACAATCAGGTTCTCACCGGTGGAGCGGTCCGGGATCGACCCCGACATCTGACCTCCGATGATGTCCAGCGTATTGGCGGCCTCGCGCTGTTCAAGGCTTTCGCCGACGCAGATGATCGCCTGGAGGCCAGCCTCCATCACGGCGTTGGCCTTGGACCGCACATCTTCGTTCTGTTCGCCATGGTCCTCGCGCCGTTCGGAATGCCCTAGAATCACGGCAGTGGCCCCGGCGTCTTTCAGCATCTCGGCGCTGGTGTCGCCGGTATGCGCACCCGAGGGTGCGGCGTGGCAATCCTGTCCACCGACGGCAACGCCCGTGCCTCGGGTGCGTTCCGCGGCCCGGTGCAGCAGCGTGGCGGGGGGGCAGATCAGAACATCAACGCTGGGCGAGGGGTGTTTCAGGGCCAATGCGTCCAACTCGCTCAGCGCAGCGCTGGTTCCGTTCATTTTCCAGTTTCCAGCCGCCAGTTTGCGCCGCATCTCCGCGTCTCCCTTGTCGCTATCTTGAGGTTTTTCCATGCGATATCACCCTTGGCCCGGCCTTACAATTCCGGTTGCAGTTCTGATACTGGAAAGGCAGGGTCCGCGCAGCGATTCCGAGGGTCCCATGATCGACAAACTTAACCTTGAAAAATTGGACAATCAGGACATTGATGAGCTTGCCAGATTGCTGCGGGCCGTCGGACAGGTGGGGTTTCTGACCGTCGGCAACACCGGGCTGAGCGCCGAGCGGGTTCAGGACGTGATTGAGGCCTACAACGCCTTTTTCCATTTGCCTGAGCAGGAGAAGAAGTCGGTCGATATGGCTTCAACCGGGTCGAACCGGGGCTGGGGCGCGCCGCAATCCGAACAGGTCGATCCAAACGCAAATCCCGATTTCAAGGAAGTGTTCGATTGCGGTTTTGAACTGCCTCTGGAAAACCCATATCGCGTTGAGAATCTCAGCGTCTATGCCCCCAACCTTTGGCCTGCAAAGCCCGAGGGGTTCCGCGAGGCTGTTCAGTCCTATTACACTGACGCCTGCGATGTCGCGATGCGCGTTCTGCGCGCAATTGCGGTGGCTCTGGGGCGCGGCTCAGACAGTTTCGACGACGCTTTTGACACGCCCATGGCGTTGCTGCGTGGGAACTATTACCCGCAGCGTCCGGATTGGGCTGGGGAGAAGGATTTCGGCATCGGCGCGCATACCGACTATGGCTGCCTTACCCTTCTGGAAACAGATGGCACTGCGGGGCTGGAGGTGCGGATGCCCGATGGCAGCTGGGAAAAGGTCGAGGCCGAACCGGGCGTGTTCATCATCAACTTTGGTGAGATGCTGGAATTCTGGACCGCTGGCCGCGTCAAAGCGACCGAGCATCGGGTGGTTGGTGGCACTAATGAGAGGATCTCGGTCCCGCTGTTCTTCAACCCGTCCTACCACACGAATGTGGCACCTCCGACGTCAGACCAGGTGATCACCGCCGGAGAGCACCTGACACGGCGTTACAACGAGACCTACGTTCACTTGAACGCAAGTTAGGATTGCTGGGCGAGGGTTTCGTCGAATTTGATGGATTCGCCGCAACCGCAGGCGTCGACAACATTGGGGTTCTTGAACTTGAACCCGGATTCCAGCAGCGAGACCTCGTAGTCGATTTCGGTGCCGAACAGGAACATCTGCGCCATCGGGGCAATCATCACGCGCGCACCGTCTTGTTCCACGACCTCGTCATGGGGATCGGCCTCATCGACGTAGTCCATGGTATATTCCATACCAGCGCAGCCACCCTTTTTCACGCCAATGCGCAGACCGGCATGGCTGCCAGACTTCATCAGGCGGGTGATCTGCTCTGCCGCTTTGGGCGTCATGGTCACGGCTTGTTTGCCGGGGATGCCGAACATCTGAGTCTCCGTCGTCGCGCGATAGATGTAATTTAGGGTCGTCTTTCAGTAGGCTCAAGTCAGAGCGCCCCTAGAAATTGAAATTTGATACTGAAAGCACAGCCGTGTCCGTGTTGCTTTCGCATTGAGGATAGGCATAGCCTGTTTCTGGGTGATCGCAGCCACGCGCTTGAGGTCAGAGATCTTATTTGGGGAGAATATATTAAAATGAATAGGTTAGAAGGTAAAGTGAAGGTGTGTTTAAGGGCTTTTTTGGTTGGCGGGAATCTTGTGGCCCTGTCGGTTCCAGCTACTGCCGATGAAACTCTGAAACGACATCCTATCAACTGCGCAACCGCGGAAGGCGATCTGCGTGCGATTGCAGCTGAGAAGAAACATGCTGAGGACAAGCAATTGGAAAGCGTCGCGGCCATCACACCTGCTGGCGCTTTGCTGGGTTTGGTGACGGGGACCGAGAACAAGAGATTGCAGATGCTTTCCGGTGACTACATCAAGCAGCTCGATGCGCGTTCGGCTGAAATCAAAGCCAAGTGCGGGGTAAGCTAAGGCTTAAAAAAAAGACCGCCCTCGGGCAAGGGCGGTCCAATTTCGGGGCCGGTACCATGGGGGGCGGTGTCTTCCAGTCAGGCCCATTTGCAAGAGCGTTTGGGAATACAAACACTTGCGCCGCATGTGCCACGCAGAACTGTGACAGTAGCTCTACACTTTGGTAACAGACGGGTTAAGCTTTTGTGACAAAGGCTTAGCTAGGTGCTGATGCTACATAAAGCCTAGCTCAAGCCGCGCTTCGTCTGACATCATTTCCATGCCCCAGGGCGGTTCCCAGGTCAGTTCGACGTCAACTTCCTTCACGCCAGCAACGGGTTCGATGGCTTCCATGATCCAACCCGGCATGTCTCCGGCGACGGGGCAGCCCGGGGCGGTCAGAGTCATGATCACTTTGACGGCGTTATCGTCCTCTATATCTATCGTATAGATCAGGCCCAGGTCGTAGATATTGACCGGAATTTCCGGATCAAAGACCGTCCGGCATGCTTCGACCACTTGATCGTACAGAGGGTGTTCTATGCTCGATGGCGCAATCAAGGGTGTGCCTTCTAACTGTTCACTCGGGTGAGTCATCTTTGCCTCGGGTCAGTTGCCTGAGTGTTTATATAGGGAACAGGTCTGGCAGCGTCCAGTCGTGCAGTGACTCTTGGGCGCTGCCTGTGCTTAGTCGTTGATATCACGTTCAAACGTTTTCACCTGCCCATGCGGGTGCGCGAAGGTCTTGCGCAGGGCCAGCCACGCGACCAGCGACAAAACCGCGAAGATCAGCATCAGAACCGGCAGAGAGGGCGCAAGACCCGGGATCAGAAGCAGCAAGCCGGTGCCCGCGGCCCCGATGGCGAATCCGAGAAAGATGAACCCGGGCAGGACGATCTCGAGAATGCCGAGCGACAAAGCGCCCGCCATCCAGATCCACCACGTCATCCAAAACGGGTCAGCCATCATTTAACCCCTTTGAGCATCTTAAACGCATCGCCAAACGCCTCAAGCGCATTGGCCGGCACAACAATCGTCTGCTTACCTGTACCATTGCCCAAAGCATTCAGCGATTCCACCTGTTTCAGAGCGACCTGGTACTGCGCGGCCTCGATGCCGTTGTCCTGAATGGCTTTGGCAACAACGCCGGTTGCGTAGGCTTCGGCTTCGGCCTCAATGCGGCGGGCCTTTGCGGTTTGCTCGGCCGCGTAGAGTTCGGCGTCCGCCTGCAGCTCAACCGCACGTTTCTGACCTTCTGCCTCAGTGACCTGAGCGCGACGCGCGCGTTCCGCGTTCAACTGCTGCAGCATCGCATCGCGGGTGGCCTGATCGAGGTTCACATCCAGAATCTCGGCCCGGGTCACTTCGATACCCCAGTCGTCGACAGCGGTTTCTACGCTGGCCTGAATTTGGGAAATCAACTGCGCGCGGTTCGATTGGACCTCATCCAGGTCCATCTTGCCGATTTCAGCCCGCACGATACCCGCGACCGTGGTCGCAATCGCGCCGTCCACATCACGGATACGGTAGACAGTCTTTTCCGGCTCGAGAATGCGATAGAAGACCGAGGTATCGATCTGTACCAGCACGTTATCCTTGGTAATCGCGTCCTGCGTTGCGTTGGGCAGCTGGCGCTCAAGAATGGATATCTTGTGACGTGCAACATCCAGAAACGGAACGATAAAGTTGATCCCCGGCCCAAGGACTGAGTGCAGGCGCCCGAACCGCTCCACCACATACTTCTCAGATTGGGGAACGATTTTGATACCTTTGAAAATGACGACCACCACCAGAATGGCGGCCAACAGGTAAATGATATTCGACGAAAGCAATCCGATGATCTGCTCTTCTGTCATAACTGTCCTCTTTTATTGTGTACTATAGTATACATTTGGGGATTGAGTCGCCCGAATTCAACTCTGGTATGGCGGGAACCGGGGTGGTTGCAAATCCGGAATGCTTGAAACTGACTACCGAAACAAGCGACAGTGACCGCTTTGCATCTGTGAATGCTTGCGCTATCGGGTGAGGATGAAACTGATAATCGACACAGACCCCGGCATCGATGATGCATTGGCGATTGCCTACGCTGCGGCCGCACCCGAGATTGACTTGATCGGGCTGACCACCGTTTTCGGAAACACCCATGTCCATCAATCCAGCCGCAACGCGCGCTATCTGGTTGATAAACTTGGACTAGCTGTCCCTGTGGCGCAGGGTGCGCCCTTTGCCTATGGCGAGGACGACCATCGCCCATCCGAGCAGGTGCATGGGCCGGAAGGCTTTGGTGATCTGACTGAAATCCCCGAGATTGGGCAGAACCACGACCTGAGCGCGGCCGCTTTTCTGGTCGATATGGCCCGCCAACATCCCGGAGAGCTTGTCGTGTGCGCGGTCGGCCCCTTGACCAATATCGCGGATGCCATGGCATTGGATCCCGAATTCGCCTCGAATCTTAAACGCCTGGTGATCATGGGCGGCGCAGTCTATTGCCCCGGCAACATAACGAAACATGCCGAAGCGAATATCTACCACGATGCCAAAGCAGCCGATGCGGTGTTTTCGGCACCGCCAGAGACTGTTCTGGTCGGTTTGGATGTGACGCTGAAAACACTCTACAAGAGTGCTGATTTCGAGGATTTGGCCCTGAAATCGCCCGATATGGGGGCATTTCTGCGCGATATCTCTCGGTTCTATCTGAAGTTCTACAAAGAGATCGGAGGGTTGGAGGGCTGCGGCTTGCACGACTCGACCGCCGTCATCGCCTGCACGCATGATCATATGTTTGAGGTCGTTCAAACAGGATTGAAGGTGGCAACCGAAGGCGAGGCAATCGGAGCCACAATCCCGGATGAGGCGCGGCCCCCGGTTTGGGTCTGCCGGGACGTTGACGGGGCAGGGGTCGTTGATCTGTTTACGTCTCGCGCGGCCTCTCTGCCCTGACGGGTTGCAAAGACCCGGCGGATCGGGCAAATCCTGCCCGGTTCCGCGATCCGAGATGATGACATGACCCAGCAGTTTTCCTTTGACCTCAAAGCAAACGACGGCAAAGCCCGCACAGGCGTGATCAACACGCTACGCGGCGAGGTTCGCACACCTGCCTTCATGCCGGTTGGCACCGCAGCGACGGTCAAGGCGATGATGCCCGAAAGTGTACGTGCGACCGGAGCCGATATCCTGCTGGGCAACACCTACCATTTGATGTTGCGCCCCACAGCTGAGCGGATCGACCGTTTGGGCGGGCTGCACAAGTTCATGAATTGGGAACGTCCTATCCTGACTGACTCAGGCGGTTTTCAGGTCATGTCGCTGGCAGGTCTGCGCAAACTGACCGAAAAGGGCGTGACCTTCAAATCTCATATTGACGGCTCCAAGCATGAGCTGACGCCGGAACGGTCGATGGAAATTCAGCGCCTGCTGGGGTCGGACATCGTGATGTGTTTCGATGAATGCCCCTCGCTTCCTGCGGACCGGAAACGTATTGCCGAGTCGATGCAGCTGTCTATGCGATGGGCACAGCGCTCGCGCGATGCGTTCGGGGATCGCCCCGGCCACGCGCTGTTCGGGATTATGCAAGGCGGGCTGGAGCAAGACCTGCGTGAGGAAAGCGCCGAAGCTTTGAAGGCGATTGGATTTGAGGGCTACGCTATCGGTGGTCTAGCCGTTGGTGAGGGGCAAGAGGCGATGTTTGACTGCCTCGATTTTGCCCCCGATTTCCTGCCCGCCGACAAGCCGCGTTACCTGATGGGTGTAGGGAAACCGGATGATATCGTAGGCGCCGTGGCGCGCGGAGTGGATATGATGGATTGCGTTTTGCCGTCCCGGTCCGGTCGCACCGGTCAGGTGTTCACGCGATACGGTGTGGTGAACATCAAAAACGCGCGCCATGCTGATGATCCGCGCCCGCTGGACGAAGAGTGCACATGCCCGGCCTGTTCGAACTACTCGCGCGCCTACCTGCATCATGTCTTCCGTTCGAACGAGATGATCTCGGGCATGCTGTTGACCTGGCACAACCTGCATTACTTCCAAGAAATCATGCAGGGCATGCGCGACGCGATTGCGGCAGGAACGTTTGAGGCCTGGCAGGCCAATTTCCATGCGCAGCGCGCGCAGGGTGATATTGAGCCGATTTAGCGGGCACCGGCACAATTTCGGTGGATATCTTCCCGGCGCGCCTTGCGGTCAGCAGAACCTTTGGTCATGCTGCGCATTGAGCACGGTGGTGAGGTTGAAATAGGGCGGTAACAGCCCCACCTTAAACCATCCAAGACAGGAGACGGCCAGCGGTTGCCTCAAGCAGGGACCAGAGCCGTCTTGCCAATGATAAGGATAGAGCATGCAAGAGCCTCTGAATTCCTCATACCCCGTCCTGCCGCTGCGCGATATTGTGGTGTTCCCACACATGATTGTGCCGCTCTTCGTGGGCCGAGACAAATCGGTCCGCGCGCTGGAAGAGGTGATGCAGGATGATAAGCAAATTCTGTTGTCCAGCCAGATCGACCCGAGTGTCGACGATCCGGATGTGGATGGTATCTATCAGGCCGGTGTTCTGGCCAATGTGCTGCAACTGCTGAAATTGCCCGACGGCACCGTCAAGGTGCTGGTCGAAGGACAGGCGCGTGTGCAGATTACGGAATTCCTTGAAAACGATCAGTTTTTCGAAGCCCGTGCCGAGTATCTGACCGAAATCCCCGGCGACGTCACCACGACCGAAGCGCTGCTGCGCACCGTCGCGGATGAGTTTGAGCGCTACGCCAAGGTTCGCAAGAACATTCCCGAAGAGGCCTTGGCTGCTGTGGGTGAGACCACCGAGCCTGCCAAGCTGGCCGACCTCGTGTCGGGTCATCTGGGCATTGAAGTCGAGCAAAAGCAGGAACTGCTTGAAACGCTCTCGGTCAGTGAGCGGCTTGAGAAGGTCTACGGCCTGATGCAGGGCGAAATGTCGGTTCTGCAGGTCGAAAAAAAGATCAAGACCCGCGTCAAATCCCAGATGGAGAAGACGCAGCGCGAGTATTATCTGAATGAGCAGATGAAGGCCATTCAGAAGGAGCTTGGCGATGGCGAGGACGGCTCGAACGAAGTCGCCGAACTTGAAGAGAAGATCAACGAGACCAAGCTGTCGAAAGAAGCGCGTGAAAAGGCCGAAGGCGAGCTGAAGAAGCTGCGCAATATGAGCCCGATGTCGGCTGAGGCCACCGTCGTGCGCAACTATCTGGACTGGATCCTGTCGCTGCCGTGGGGCACCAAATCCCGTGTCAAAAAGGATCTGGGCCGTGCGCAGGACATTCTGGATGCCGATCACTACGGGCTTGAGAAGGTCAAAGAGCGGATCGTTGAGTATCTGGCGGTTCAGCAGCGTTCGAAAAAGCTGAAAGGCCCGATCCTGTGCCTTGTTGGCCCTCCGGGCGTGGGTAAAACCTCGCTGGGTAAGTCCGTTGCCAAAGCCACGGGGCGCGAGTTCATTCGTATCTCGCTGGGTGGTGTGCGCGACGAATCCGAGATCAGGGGTCACCGCCGGACTTACATTGGCTCGATGCCCGGTAAGATCATTCAGGCGCTGAAAAAGGCGAAGACCACGAACCCGCTGATCTTGCTCGATGAGATCGACAAGATGGGGCAGGATTTCCGTGGTGATCCGGCCTCGGCAATGCTTGAGGTGCTCGACCCGGAACAGAACAGCACGTTCATGGACCACTACCTTGAGGTCGAATATGACCTGTCCAACGTGATGTTCCTGACCACCTCGAACAGCTACAACATGCCTGGCCCTCTGCTGGACCGGATGGAGATCATTCCGCTGGCTGGTTACACCGAAGAGGAAAAATCCGAGATCGCCAAACAGCACCTGATCAGCAAGCAGGTCAAAAACCATGGCCTCAAAGCCAAGGAATTTGAACTGACCGATGAGGCGCTGCAGTCGATCATCCGTACCTATACGCGTGAGGCGGGCGTGCGGAACCTCGAACGTGAAATCGCCAAGGTGGCGCGGAAATCGCTGACCAAGATCATCAAGAAAGAGGCCGACTCGGTCACCGTGACGCCTGAGAATCTGGATGATTTCCTGGGCGTGCCCAAGTTCCGCTATGGTCTGGCCGAGCAGGACGATCAGGTTGGTGTCGTGACCGGTCTGGCGTGGACGTCGGTTGGTGGAGACCTGCTACATATCGAGGCGCTGAAACTGCCCGGCAAGGGGCGGATGAAGACCACCGGTAAGCTGGGCGATGTGATGAAGGAATCCATCGACGCAGCCTCATCTTATGTGCGGTCAATCTCGCCTCAGATCGGGGTGAAGCCGCCTCAGTTCGACAAAATCGATATCCACGTGCACGTGCCGGATGGCGCGACGCCCAAGGATGGCCCGTCGGCTGGTTTGGCAATGGTGACCTCGATTGTGTCCGTGCTGACCGGCATTCCGGTGCGCAAGGACATCGCCATGACGGGTGAGGTCTCACTGCGCGGGAATGCGATGCCGATTGGTGGTTTGAAGGAAAAACTGCTGGCTGCTCTGCGCGGTGGCATCAAGACGGTTCTGATCCCGGAAGAGAATGAAAAGGATCTGGCCGACATTCCGGATAACGTGAAAGAAGGGCTGGAAATCATCCCGGTCAAACACGTCTCGGAAGTGCTGAAACAAGCGCTGGTGGAAGAGCCTGAGCCCATCGAATGGGACGAAGCCGCGGAAGAGGCTGCGGCTGCGGCCGCAAAAGCAGCTGAAAGCTCTGGGCCGTCTGCAACGGCGCACTAAGGCACAAAGAAAAAGGCGGGGCAGGTCCCCGCCTTTTTTCTATAGCCCGATAACGGGTTGTTTCGGGTCCAAGATTTCCTCTTCTTCGATGTATTTCTGAAACTTTTCGTCTGCCAAGGACGACCGGACAGCTATGATGAAGACTGCCGTCGAGAACAGAATGCAGACCAGAATATCCCAGCCGAACGGGATGAGCTTCAGAGCACCTTCTCCGAACTGGCCAAATAGTGAGATTGCACCGATGCCGACGAAATAGGGCATCAGCCAACGCGCTTCGGCCACATCCATTTCATCCAGGCGATTGTGAAAGCGGATCAGCAACAAGATCATTCCGATGATCAACGCGATACCCAGACGCCAGACGGTGTCCCATCCGCTCCAATAAACGATCAGTGTAGCGATGGCGAAGGCCAGAGCGCCTACGAAACGGACAGCGGGGATTCGGATCGAGCGTGGGTGATCTGGCATCAGCTTTCTGAGGCATACGACAGCGATCGGCCCTACCGCGAAGGACAAGACAATGGCTGCCCCGTTCAATGCGATGACCGTGGTAAACGGGACTGTAAGCAGGAACAAAACTCCGATCCCGAAATTCAATGCAAGCGCCCAGAAGGGTACTCCGAACGAGGACAACTGCATAGTGCGATGAGGAAGAAATCCGTTCTTCGAAAGAGCCATAGCAATCCGGGCATTCGAACCCGTTGCAACAAGCCCATTGCCGAACGGTCCGATGACGGAGCCAACATTCAATACGCTTAAGAACCAGACAATGCCGACAGACATAATCACGGCATCCAACGGCCCTTCACCGCCGAAGCTGAGACTGGACCAGCCTTGTGCAAGGGAAGTTGGATCAAGGGCGCCGATGAATGCGATCTGTAGAGCTAGATAGATGGCCGCACACATCACGATCGACAGGACCAGCGCGGCTGGGATGGCGAATTTCGGGTTGCGGACCTCGCCCGCCATATCAACGATGTGGCGAAATCCGATAAAGGAGAAGATCACGCCCCCAGTCGACACTGCAGCCATGATGCCTTGCAGTCCGTATGGGGCGAAACCGTCGGGATGGTTGAAATTCTGCACCTCAAACCTGTTTGCAATCAAGAGTACTGAGAGAATGACGGGAATCGCTATCTTCGCCCAAGTTAGTGTGGCGTTGACACGTGTGAAGAATTTGACACCCAAGGCGTTGACGACAACGAACAGCAGCATGAAGGACAGAGCGACCAGCACACCTGCGCTCGTCAGATCTCCGGTCTCGGCAGCGTGCAACCACGGCGCATAGGGGGCTAAGTATTTCAACATTGCCTCAACCTCGATGGGCGCAGTGGTGTTGTAGCCGATCCAGGCCGTCCAACCCATTGCCATCGAGACGATGTTGCCATGCGAGAATTGGGGAACCCGGGCGATACCGCCGGGAATTGGCAGCATGGCCGAGATTTCAGCGAATGTGATGGCCAGAACAAACATGGCCACCGCGCCAATGATCCAGGACAGAACCGCAGCTGGTCCTGCATGTTGCACAGCCAAGAGCGGGCCGAACAGCCATCCAGAGCCTATAATGCCGCCAACGGAAATGAAGGTCAGACCCAGTAGGCCAATGTCACGCTTCAATTTGGCCATCTGCGTCAACCCTTTACACTGCGTACATCAAGGATACGCAGGCGGCTTCTGACCTGACAAGCGTTGTCTGAAGATGGAAAAATAGGAGGTGGTGGGTGATAAGAGATTTGAACTCCTGACATCTTCGATGTGAACGAAGCGCTCTACCACTGAGCTAATCACCCATTGCCCGGCGTCTTATCGCAGCTCATTCCCGGCTGCAAGACTTATAGGGGCAGGACCCCGGCCAGTCTGTAAGCCGGGGTCTGATGTTCTTAGAGGCCGGGCAGCTTGTCCAGAACGCCACGGCGACCGAAGGTTGTGCCGCGCTCGTTGCCCAGATTGATACGGACACCTGCGCCAAGGAAGGGTTCAGTGCTGCTGCCGCTGCCGATGGACAGGTGCGCCGCGCCGAATTCGCCATAGACCTGTGCGTTGGTGCCAACATTATAGGTCGCGCCGATCGAAAATGCACTGACGTCCAATGCACCTTCAATGTCGTTCAGGTAGTCGTATTTGCCGATCACAGTCCATTTATCATTAACGGCCCCTCCGGCCGAAAAGCCCAGGATCGCGCCATCCGCGCCAGAGGCTTCTTTCAGGTCTTGAAAGCCCAGATACCCTTCGATCTGTGCAGGGCCTGCGCCGAAACCGGCCTCAACACCGTAGAATTGGAACGTCTCGTCTTCGATATGGTCCTGCCCGTAGAAAGCTCCGAAAGAGGCGGTTTGCGTGTGCAGGTTGGCGTGCAGGGTGACGTTTGTGCCGTTATAGTCCTCGTCCTCGAACCGGTAGCCGCCCGCATCCAACTGCAGGCTGAACGCGCGGGAAAACGCCAGCTCGCCCGCGCCGTTAAGGTTGTAGACGTCGCCAAGATCGCTGTCTGTGAAGGTGGAATAGCCCAGGTCCACATATCCGCCAGTCACCTCGACGGCATATGCCGCGCCGGTCAGTAGAAGGCTGGTCAATGCACTGGTAGCAATGATTTTTTTCATGTTGCTGCTCCGATTTGTTTTTTTGTTGGCGCAGGTCAAAATGAGACTAAAGCGCATGAACGTCTGGTTAGTTTTTATCGTTAAGGATGAGTAGGGGTTTGGCGCGATTTCAATATGTTGTTGCAGGCGGGGCACAAATGCGCGGTCACACGCGCCGCGCCTCGAAGGATGGCCGAGGAGCGGCTGCAAACAAAAATCAGGCTTCAGGCAAAAAACTTCAAAACGCCGCTTGACGATGCCCGAGCGTAGCCATAATACACCCCAACGTTCAGCAACGAACGGGCAGCGGGCGGTTGTAGCTCAGTTGGTTAGAGTACCGGCCTGTCACGCCGGGGGTCGCGGGTTCGAGCCCCGTCAACCGCGCCATCGCTGCCAGACTTGGTCCAGTTCAAAGGCCACGAAAATAGATGCGCGGTTGTAGCTCAGTTGGTTAGAGTACCGGCCTGTCACGCCGGGGGTCGCGGGTTCGAGCCCCGTCAACCGCGCCATTTTCCCTTTAAAGTCCCGATAACAGAATGTTCTTGGCGTATCGCTAGCGTCGTTTCGGGCTGATGTCAGTATCTGTCGGCAATAATCAGTGCGTTCACAGTTTGTTCTAACTTTTCTGTTGGAGACTCAGCGCCGCTCGCCTATCTCTGAGGGACGTGTTTGTTGGGGGCCAGAATGGCTGAGCTGAAGAATATCGAGGTGCGCGGCGCGCGCGAGCATAACCTCAAGAGCATCGACGTGGATATCCCGCGCGACCAGTTGGTGGTGATCACCGGGCTGTCAGGCTCGGGCAAGTCCTCGCTGGCCTTCGACACGATCTATGCCGAAGGGCAGCGCCGCTATGTGGAAAGCCTGTCGGCCTATGCGCGGCAATTCCTCGATATGATGGAAAAGCCGGATGTGGACCATATCAGCGGCCTATCTCCGGCGATTTCGATCGAACAGAAAACCACGTCAAAGAACCCGCGCTCGACCGTTGGGACTGTGACCGAGATTTATGACTACCTGCGCCTGCTGTTTGCCCGTGCAGGGACACCTTACAGCCCTGCGACGGGTCTGCCGATCGAAGCGCAACAAGTGCAGGATATGGTCGACCGGATCATGACGATGGAGGAGGGGACGCGCGGCTACCTGCTGGCCCCCATCGTGCGCGACCGGAAGGGCGAATATAGGAAAGAGTTCCTCGAACTGCGAAAGCAGGGCTTCCAGCGCGTCAAGGTGGATGGAGAGTTCTATGAATTGGATGAACCGCCGACGCTGGACAAGAAATTCCGCCACGATATCGATGTGGTTGTGGATCGTCTCGTCGTTCGCGAGGGGATGGAGACGCGTCTGGCCGACAGCCTGCGCACCGCTCTGGATCTGGCTGATGGCATCGCAATTCTGGAAACAGCTCAGCGCGAAGGGGATCCTGAACGGATTACTTTCAGTGAAAACTTTGCCTGCCCGGTAAGCGGGTTTACGATTCCCGAAATCGAACCGCGCCTTTTTTCGTTCAACGCTCCGTTTGGGGCCTGCCCGGATTGTGATGGTCTGGGGGTTGAGCTGTTTTTTGACGAACGCCTTGTGGTGCCGGATCAGACACTGAAGCTGTATGACGGGGCCTTGGCGCCGTGGAGAAAGGGGAAATCTCCGTATTTCCTGCAAACCATCGAAGCCATCGCGCGCCACTATGAGTTCGACAAGAATACACCGTGGAAAGACCTGCCCAAGAAGGTGCAACAGGTGTTTCTGCGCGGCTCTGGGGATGAGGAAATCCAGTTCCGCTATGATGAAGGTGGGCGTGTCTATCAGGTGACGCGCAACTTCGAGGGCGTCATTCCGAATATGGAGCGTCGCTACCGCGAGACCGACAGCGCCTGGATTCGGGAAGAGTTTGAGCGCTACCAGAACAACCGTCCTTGCGGCACCTGCGAAGGCTACCGTCTACGCGCGGAAGCCTTGGCCGTGAAGATCGCTGGCCTCCACGTTGGGCAGGTAGTCGAGATGTCGATCCGTGAGGCTCTTGCTTGGGTCGAGGACGCTCCGAACCATCTGAGCGTTCAGAAAAACGAGATCGCACGAGCGATTTTGAAGGAGATTCGCGAACGCCTCGGGTTCCTGAATAACGTGGGATTGGAATACCTTACGCTGTCGCGTTCAAGTGGTACTTTGTCTGGCGGTGAAAGCCAGCGTATTCGTCTTGCCAGCCAGATCGGATCGGGTCTGACTGGCGTTCTCTATGTTCTGGACGAGCCGTCAATCGGCCTGCACCAACGGGACAATGATCGCCTGTTGGGCACGCTGAAAAACCTGCGAGATCAGGGCAACACGGTGATCGTCGTCGAACACGATGAGGAAGCGATCCGTGAGGCCGACTATGTGTTCGACATCGGCCCCGGAGCGGGTGTCCACGGTGGGCAGGTCGTCAGCAAGGGAACGCCAGCCGAGATCACGGCAGATGCGGCCTCCGTGACGGGGCAATATCTGGCTGGTACGCGAGAAATTGCGGTGCCTACTGAACGGCGCAAGGGCAACAAGAAAAAGCTGACCGTGGTGAAAGCGACGGGCAACAACCTCAAGAACGTGACGGCTGAGTTCCCTCTGGGGAAATTCGTCTGTGTCACCGGCGTTTCGGGTGGGGGCAAGTCGACGCTGACGATTGAGACGCTGTTCAAAACGGCCTCGATGCGATTGAACGGCGCGCGCCAGACGCCTGCGCCCTGCGAGACGATCAAAGGCTTGGAGCATCTGGACAAGGTCATTGACATCGATCAGCGCCCCATCGGTCGGACTCCGCGTTCGAATCCAGCGACTTACACTGGGGCGTTCACGCCGATCCGTGACTGGTTCGCCGGATTGCCTGAGGCCAAAGCGCGCGGCTACAAGCCGGGACGGTTCAGTTTCAACGTCAAGGGCGGCCGGTGCGAAGCGTGTCAGGGCGACGGTGTCATCAAGATCGAGATGCACTTTCTGCCCGATGTCTATGTCACCTGCGAGACCTGCAAGGGCGCGCGGTACAATCGCGAGACGCTGGAGATCAAATTCAAAGGCAAGTCCATCGCCGATGTGCTGAATATGACGGTCGAAGACGCGCAGGAGTTCTTCAAGGCCGTGCCGTCGATCCGCGATAAGATGGATGCTCTGGCGCGTGTTGGGCTGGGCTATATAAAGGTAGGCCAACAGGCGACCACGCTGTCTGGAGGTGAGGCGCAGCGGGTCAAACTGTCGAAGGAGTTGTCGAAGCGCTCAACCGGGCGGACGCTGTATATTCTGGATGAGCCGACGACGGGTTTGCATTTCGAAGATGTTCGTAAGTTGTTGGAAGTTCTGCATGAACTGGTCGATCAGGGGAATACGGTTGTCGTGATCGAACACAATCTGGACGTTGTGAAAACCGCGGACCACATCATTGATATCGGCCCGGAAGGTGGCGATGGCGGTGGCGAGATCGTTGCCACCGGAACACCGGAAGAGGTGGCCGAGGTCGAGCGGAGCCACACGGGGCGTTACCTCAAGCCGATGCTTTCAGGCACCCGTGTCGCGGCTGAATAGGCTGCGACACGGTTTTTTGCGAGGCTCTGCCTCGCGCTCCGGGATATTTTTAGCCAGATGAATGAAGGATCATTGTGCCTTATTCTCGGCTGCGTTTTTCAAATCTGGGCAGCATGGCTGAGAAATCCTGGCCCAAACCACCTTCGGCTTCAACGAACTGCTGATAGAGCGCAGTTGCGGCTTTGCCCATCGGGGTGTCGGCATCGGCACTTTCGGCAGCTTGCTGGCTGAGGCGCAGGTCTTTCAACATCAATTCGGCGGCGAAGCCCGGCTGATAGTCATTGTCCGCGGGGCTGGTGGGGCCGACGCCGGGAGCGGGGCAATAGGCGTTCATGGTCCAGCTATAGCCGGAGGACGTGCTGACCACGTCGAACATCTTTTGCCGGTCCAGACCCAGTTTGTCGGCCAAGGCGAAGGCTTCACAGGTTGCGATCATGGTGACGCCAAGGATCATGTTGTTACAGATTTTTGCCGCTTGTCCGGCTCCGGCCTCACCACAATGCACGGCTTTTTGCCCCATGATGTCGAAGAGCGGGGCGGCTTTGGCAAAGGCGTCGGATGATCCGCCAGCCATGAAGGTCAGGGTGCCGGCTGAGGCCCCTCCGATCCCGCCGGAGACCGGCGCGTCCACGGACAGAAGATGTGCGGCGACGGCTTGCTCTGCCACGGCTCGGGCGTTGTCTACGTCGACAGTCGAACAGTCTATCAACACCGCGCCCTGTTGCATGGCCGGGATGATCTGGTTGGCGACCGCGCGCAGGATGTCACCGTTCGGCAGCATGGTGATGACGGCATCGGCGCCCGAGACGGCCTCGGTTGCGGATTGCGCTTGCGTCACACCATCAACGCTTACGCCCGCCGTGTCGAAACCTGTCACCTGATGCCCGGCCTTCGCAAGGTTGGCCGCCATCGGCGCGCCCATATTGCCCAAGCCGATAAAACCGATTTGCATCTCTTAATCCTCCTGAAAAGTCAGTGCGTTCGCGCCAAGCGGTTGCAGCATTTTCGACACCGCGACAGCGGGTACTTTCATATCCGGATACTGCCAGCTTGGGCTACGATCCCTATCTATGATCAGCGCGCGAATACCTTCGATGAGATCTCCGTGTTCCTGCGCGCGGTAGGTGAACCGATACTCCATATCCAATGCACGATGCATTGTCAGGGACGGGCCGCGCAGGCGGTGGATCATCTCAACCGTGCAGGCCATGGAGAGCGGGGCATGCTTGCCCATCATGTCCATCGCTTTCGACGTGAAATCAGTATCTTCTGAGCGAAGGCTGATGAGGATATCCTCGAGTGTCTCGCCTGCAAAATACTGGTCGATCTCTGGTTGCATCTGTTGCAATTTCCCGTCGGGCGCGGGTTGGGCGTGATCGGTGACCAGTTCGGCATTGCCCGACGCCTCAAGCAATTCGATAAGGTCTGGCCAAGTGGCTTGAGGGATGAAGTGATCGGCGAAACCGGCGTAGATGGCATCCGCTGGCCCCATCCGGAAGGCGGTGAGGCCTAGATATTCGCCAAGCCGCCCAGGCGCCAATGCCAACATCAACGAGCCGCCGACATCCGGAACCAGCCCGATCGCGCATTCCGGCATCGAGATTTTCGAGGTCTCTCCGACTACGCGATGGGTTCCGTGGCAGCCGATGCCGACTCCGCCGCCCATTGTGAAACCCTGCAGAAAGCTGATGATGGGTTTGGGGTACGCGAAGATCAGCGCATTCAGGCGGTATTCATCGCGCCAGAAGGTTTGCCCGTGTGAGAAATCCCCCGCGAGACCGGTTTCATAGAGTTTGGCAATGTCGCCGCCTGCGCAAAAGGCTTTGTCGCCCTCGGCGTCGATGATGATCAGGTCGACCTCGTCGTCTTCGCGCCAGTTGCGCAGGGCGGTGTCGATGGCCAAGCACATCTCATAGCTCAGGGCGTTCAAAGCCTTTGGGCGGGTCAGGGTGATGCGCCCGGCGCGACCGGTCGTGCGAATGTCGATGTCAGGCATGATCCCCTCAGGTTCCGGCCAGCAGGTGGCGCGCCACGATCACGCGCATGATTTCGTTTGTGCCTTCGAGTATCTGATGCACCCGTAGGTCGCGCACAAGCTTTTCGATGCCATAGTCGGCAAGATATCCGTAGCCGCCATGAAGCTGCAGGCATTGATCCACGACATTTGAGCCGGTCTCGGTTACGAATTTCTTCGCCATTGCGCAGAATTTCGACGCATCCGGCGCGCCTTGATCCAGTTTCCAGGCAGCCTGCCTCAGGAAGGTGCGCGCGGCCTGCAATTCGATCTCCATATCGGCAAGGCGGAATTGCAAGGCTTGAAATTGGTCGATGGATTGCCCAAACGCCTTACGCTCGGACATGTATTGCAGGGTCATGTCCAACCCGGCCTGCGCAGCCCCAAGCGAGCAGGAGGCGATGTTCAGACGCCCTCCATCAAGGCCCATCATGGCGTATTTGAAGCCGTCGCCTTCGGAACCGACCAAATTGCCCGCGGGGATGTTGCAATCGTCGAACTGGACCTGCGCGGTGGGTTGGCTTTTCCAGCCCATCTTCTGTTCCAGCGCTCCAAAGCTCAGACCCGGCGTGCCGTCTTCGACATAGACGGTCGAGATTCCTTTTGGACCTTCCGCGCCCGTGCGGACCATGCAGACATAGGCATCCGAGTATCCGCCACCCGAGATGAAGGCCTTGGTACCGTTCAGAGTGTAGCCCTCGTTCGTGCGCTCAGCCCGCGTCTTCAACGCGGCGGCGTCCGAGCCGGAGCCGGGTTCGGTCAGGCAATAGCTCAGCACTGTATTCAGGCTCAGTACATCGGGCATGACCCGTGATTTCAGCTCATCACTGGCGAAACTGTCCAGCATCTTGGCGCACATATTGTGGATCGACAGGAACGCCGCGACCGAGGGGCAGGCCATGGACAGCGCCTCGAACACGAGGGTTGCGTCGAGACGGCTGAGATCGGCTCCGCCGCTGTCTTCCGAGACGTAGAGCGCGCCAAAGCCAAGCTCTCCGATACGGGGCCAAAGCTCTTTGGGGATTGTGCCTTCTGCCTCCCACTGGCGGGCGAATGGGGCAACGTTGTCCTGCCCAAATCCATAGGCCATATCGAAAATGGCCGTTTGTTCCTCGGTCAGCCCGAACTCCATTGCGCACCCTCCCACAGGCAAAGAATTGAACGATTGTTTATTTAGTAATCGTTACAGAACTATTTCAGGATGAGCAATCCTGAGAGCTGTTTGAGTGTAGGGTTCGCTAGAGGTCCGCGTGAAACTCCTCGATCAGATGGCGGACAACGGCCTGGCCGGGGTCTTCGCCCTTCGCGACAGCTTCAGCATGGACGCGCCGCTGGCGGGTGGCCGAGGTGCCTGTTTCTGCGATCTGACGCAGTCGGGCCAGTTCAGTCATGGTTCCCAAAGCCTCGGCATCTTCAGCCAGCATCCCCATGAGTTCGCCGATCAGCTCGGCCATGGGTTTGATCGACCGATCCCCAAAATCAATCAGCCCTTCGCCGACCCCATAGCGTTGCGCACGCCAGCGGTTTTCACCGATCAGGAAGCGGTCATACTGTCGCCAGCGCAGATTACGGGCCTTCAGGCGACACAGCATACGGGTCAGGGCCTGCACGAGCGCGGCCAGAGATAAGGTGTGCTCAAGCCGCGGCTGGACGTCCATGATGCGTGTTTCCAGCGTCGGGAACCGATGAGAGGGGCGTAGATCCCACCATATTTTCGTGGTGTCCTCGATCACGCCAAGCTCGACCAGGACGCCGGTTGTGCGTTCGTACTCGCTCCAACTATTGTAGACCGGCGGCAATCCCGTGCGCGGCAGGTTGTCGAACACGGTCAGGCGGTAGGAGGAAAGCCCCGTATCCTCGCCATTCCAGAACGGGGAGGACGCCGAAAGCGCCAGCAGATGGGGTAGGAAGTAACTGAGTTGCGGCATCAGGTCTGCGCGTAGGGCCGGGTCCGCGACCCCCACATGCACATGCATCCCGCAAATCAGCATCCGCCGTGCAACGCCGCCCAAAGCGTGTTGCAGCGCGTCGTAACGCTCTTTCCGTGTGTGGTGCTGTTTTTTCCAATCGGCAAACGGATGGCAGGACACGGCGATCGGGCTGAGGTTATACTCGGCGGCCCGCTTTGAAACACAAGAGCGCAGACGCCGGAGATCTTCGCGCGCGCTTTTGACGGTCGTGTGGGGGCGGGTACCAACCTCGATCTGGCACTGTAGAAATTCGGGGCTGACCTGTCCTTCAAAATCCGCCTGGCAGGCCTCCATCAATGCGGCGGGGGCCTCGGCCAGATGCAGGCTGTCGCGGTCGACCAGCAGGTATTCTTCCTCAATGCCGATCGTGAAATCTTGTTGCATGGGTCTACCTGCCATTTTCCAATGCAATCAGTGAATACGTAAATCAACGTTTTGCCAAGGGTTTGCCGCTGCGCCGCTTGCGGAGCGACCGCAAGCAGCGCTAAGGAACGGGCAGCAATGCGATAACGGAGCCGGCCTCGTGAAACCCAGAAAATTCCCACAGATCAACGCAGCCCTTGATGAGCTAGGGGTGAAGCTGGTCGACAAGGTGACCGAACAGGACGAACGCGCCCGGCTGGAGGCGTTCGAGCGGGCAGGCGGGCTGGAGCGCCCCGCTTACGCGCTGTCACCGGGTATGGAAAATTTTGACTTCGCTCAGCTGATCGCCGAATACGGCCAGCACAAGGATGCACTGGAGGCATTGAAGGACCCGGCCAAGAACCAGACGGGCTACCTGCGGGGCAACGGTTATTATGACAGCCCTGATGCCGATGCGCTTTATCTGATGATCCGCAGGTTCAAACCAAAACGCGTGATCGAGGTCGGCTGCGGCAACTCAACCCGCGTCACGCGGCAAGCCATCCTCGACGGAGCGTTAGATACGCAGATCACAGCCATCGACCCTTACCCGCGCGCAGATATCGCCCATGTGGTCGATGCGTTCGAACAAAAAAGGCTGGAGGAGGTCGATCCAGCGCTGTTCGAACAGCTTGAGGCCGGGGACGTTCTGTTCATCGATTCCAGCCATGTTGTTAGGATGAGCAATGACGTCGCGCATCTGTTCTGCCGCATCATCCCGACGCTGAAACCGGGCGTTGTCATTCACGTGCATGATGTTTTTTTACCTTACGAATATCCCAAGCGTTTTTTCTACGACTGTCCAGGTTGGGGTGAGCAGTACATGTTGCACGCCCTTCTGCAATCGGGAGCGTTTTCAATGCTTTGGCCGGGGTATTATCTGCAACAGGACCGCCCCGATGCGTGTTACGCGCTACCGTTTTTGAACGATGGCCGGGCGCAGAGTATCTGGGTTCAGATCAAAGAACAGTGATCCTAAAGTGATCCGGTGTGAAACATGCGCCGTAAACCTTTCCATAACAAGCTGGAGAGGAGAAGACAGCCATGTTTCGTCGCACATTGATGGGCGCTGCCGCCGCCGTTGCACTTGCCATGCCGATCAAGGCTCAGGCTGCTGACATCGTTGACACCGCCGTATCTGCGGGATCGTTCACCACACTGGTCGCAGCCGTTCAGGCTGCCGGTCTTGTCGACACTCTGAAGGGCAACGGCCCGTTCACCGTTTTTGCACCGACGGATGAGGCGTTTGCTGCTCTGCCCGAAGGCACGGTGGAAAGCCTGCTGCTGCCGGAAAACAAGGACAAACTGGTTGAGATTCTGACCTACCACGTTGTACCTGCCAAAGTGATGTCGGGTGATATCGCTGGCAAGCGCGCGAAGGTTCTGACCGTTCAGGGCGATCGCCTGAGCGTCAACGCTAAAAATGGCGTCCGCGTGAATGGCGCTGATGTGGTGCAGGCCGACATCGAAGCCAGCAATGGCGTTATCCATGTGGTCGATGAGGTTATTCTGCCCGAATAACCTTGGCGCCCCGCTAAACAAAAAGCCCCGGTCCTGATGGCCGGGGCTTTGCTGTTCCTAGGTTTTGAACCTCAGACCAAACGCACCTGCGTTCCGATTTGGACCAGCGGGTACAGCTCTTCCACATGTTGGTTGTAAAGGCCGATGCAGCCCGACGAACTCTGCCGTCCGATCTTGCGGGTGTCGTGGGTTCCATGGACCAGATAAGCTGGCCAGCCCAGATACATCGCGCGCGTGCCCAGCGGGTTGCCGGGGTCACCACCCTCCATTCGAACGGGCAGAGACGGATCGCGCTCCCGCATAGAGGCGGTCGGCGTCCATGTCGGGTATTCGGCCTTGCGGACGACCTTGGTGTAGCCGCGCCTAGTCAGCTCTTCACTCATCGGAACCGAACTGGGGTACAGCTTATACGTCCCGTCCGGTCCCCAATAGTGAACCGCGCGGCTGGTGATGTCGGCCAGCAGGCAGCCTGCACCCAGCTGATCAAAATGGTCTTGCCAGTTCTGCTGCGAAAACGACGAGACATTTCGGCGTACCGGCAGTTGCGTGCTGATCGCATCTTCACTTTGCGGGAAGGCGTCAGAACTTTGCGCGCGCACGAGGGCAGGTGTGGCCAGAACGGATGCAGCCCCCAAAAGGGCCGAACGGCGAGTCATGTTGGATTTGGACAAGGCGACCTCCGGAGGTTCTATCTGCTCGAAAATATAGTTGCGCCGAAAATATTTGCCAGGCTCGCAAATAGCCAGCCTCTACAGTTTGAATTTATCGTGAGATTCCGGGTTTTGGAGGGTTTTGGCGGAACCCTGCCAATGAAAAACCCGGCCAGAGCGGCCGGGTTTGAACAGATTTGGCTTTGGATCAGTCCATCGCTTTGAAGTTGAACTCGCCACCTTCCTTGATGCCCGACGGCCAGCGGGCCGTGACAGTCTTGGTGCGGGTGTAGAACTTGAAGCTATCCGGGCCGTGCTGGTTCAGGTCACCGAACATGGATTTCTTCCAGCCGCCAAAGGTGTGGTAGGCCAGCGGAACCGGGATCGGGACGTTGATGCCAACCATGCCAATGTTGATCCGGCTCGCGAAGTCACGTGCAGTGTCGCCATCGCGCGTGAAAATCGCGGTGCCGTTGCCGTATTCATGGTCCATCGCCAAACCGATGGCCTCTTCGTAAGACCCTGCGCGAACGGTCGACAGAACCGGGCCAAAGATTTCCTGCTTGTAGATATCCATGTCAGGCGTCACGTGGTCGAAGAGGTGCGGGCCGACAAAGAAACCGTCTTCATAGCCCTGCAGGCTGAAATCGCGGTTGTCGACGACCAGCTTCGCGCCTTGCTCAACGCCCGAGTTGATCAGGCCGAGGATACGCTCTTTCGCAGCTCCGGTCACAACGGGGCCCATGTCCACGTCGTCTCCGGCTGTGTAGGGGCCGACTTTCAATTTTTCTACGCGCGGGATCAGCTTCTCGATCAGACGGTCTGCGGTTTCTTCACCCACAGGAACGGCAACCGAGATTGCCATGCAGCGTTCGCCCGCCGCGCCGAAGCCTGCACCGACCAGCGCATCCGCGGCTTGGTCCAGATCCGCGTCGGGCATGACGATCATGTGGTTCTTGGCGCCGCCGAAGCACTGCGCGCGTTTGCCATTGGCCGTCGCGCGGCTGTAGATGTATTGCGCGATCGGGGTCGAGCCGACAAAGCTGACGCCCTGAATGATTTCGCTGTCGAGGATGGTGTCCACGGCCTCTTTGTCGCCATTGACGACCTGGAAGACGCCCTTGGGCAGACCGGCCTCAATGAACAGTTCGGCCAACATCAGCGGAACCGAGGGGTCACGCTCGGACGGTTTCAGAACCACGGCGTTGCCGCAGGCCAGTGCCGGACCAACGTGCCACAGAGGCATCATCGCCGGGAAGTTGAACGGCATGATCGAACCGACAACGCCCAGGGGCTGACGCATCGAGTACATGTCGATACCTGGACCTGCGCTGTCTGTGAATTCACCCTTCAGCATTTGTGGTGCGCCGATGCAGTATTCGATCACCTCCAGACCACGCTGCAGGTCGCCCTTGGCGTCGGGGATGGTCTTGCCATGCTCACGGCTGAGCGCTTCGGCCAGTTTGTCCATGTCGCGGTTCATCAGGCCGACCATGGCCATCATGACGCGCGCGCGCTTCTGCGGGTTCGTCGAGCCCCATGCGGGTTGTGCGGCTGCGGCAGCTTCGATCGCGGCGGTGGTTTCGGCCGCGCTTGCCATTGGGCATTTGTACTGAACTTCACCCGTTGCCGGGTTGAAAACGTCATCGAAACGGCCCGAGGTACCGGCCACGTTCTCGCCATTGATGAAATGAGTCAGATCTTGCATTGCAAACTCCTCCGATATGTTTGCGCGCAGAATAGGCTTGCAGAAATAACCTGAACAGAGGCAATGTCTCAAAAGAGCTTTGCAAAAATGCAAGAGGGACGGTATGACGCCAAATTGGGATGATATGCGCGTTTTTCTTGCCGTCGCGCGTGAGGAAAGCCTGTCGTCAGCGGGGCGGATCCTCAAGATCGACCCCGCTACGGTTGGCCGAAGGATCGCCCGGTTAGAGGGCAGCCTGGACGCACAGCTGTTCACCAAGTCGCAACAAGGATACATTCTGACAACGGCCGGGGAACGCCTGCTGGATCACGGCCTGCAAGCCGAAGAGGCGATGCGCGCTGCCGCAGGCGCAGTGGTTGGGTCGACCGAGTCGCTGAGTGGTCAAATTCGGATCGGCGCTCCGGATGGTTCGGCGAACTACCTTTTGCCTCAGGTCTGCGCGAAGATCAGCGATGCCAATCCGGATCTGGATATTCAGATCCTGGCGCTGCCGAGGATCATTAACCTGTCGCGGCGTGAGGCGGATATGGCTGTCACGGTCAGCTCTCCGACCGCAGGCAAGCTGCTGGTGCAAAAAGTCAGCGACTACAAACTGCATCTGGTTGCGGCGCAGGACTATCTGGACCGGCACGCCCCGATCCAGACGGTCGAGGACCTGAAAGCCCACCGTTTGATTGGCTATATCCCGGACATGATCTTTGATCGCGAGCTGGACTATCTCAACGATTTGGGCATCGACCGGGTGGCGCTTGCATCTAACTCGGTACCGGTTCAGCTGCGTCAGGTGGCGCTTGGGGCGGGAATCTGCGTTGCGCATGACTTCACGCTTCCGTTTCATCCGAACCTGCGCAGGTTGTTGACCGATCAGGTCAGTCTGACCCGCAGCTTTCATCTGGTTCGGCATCAAGGCGATCAGCGAAACGAACGCCTCAACCGCTTTGCGCAGGCATTGACCCGTGGGATTCGCGACGAAGTTGCACGGCTTGAGGCGGAAGCCGGAACTTGACACACATGACCATTCCGGCAACGCTTTGGAAAACAGTACGTTATTGCCGGAGGTTTTTTTATGCTCGTTCAAGCCATTCTGACATCCAAAGCCACCGATGAGGTGGTGACCGTCGCTCCATCCGCGACTGTGTCCGAGGCGGCGAAGATACTGGCGGAAAGACGCATCGGCACAGTTGTTGTCTCAGAAGACGGAGGCAGAACGGCCGTCGGTATCCTGTCCGAACGCGACATCGTCCGAGAACTGGCGGCCAGCGGCAGCGGGTGCCTGAACCAATCGGTCGATAGCTATATGACCAAGGACCTGATCACTGCGACACGACAGGAATCGGTCGAAGATATTCTGGCACGCATGACCGAAGGCCGGTTCCGCCACATGCCAATTGTCGAGGATGGCAAGCTTGTCGGCATCGTCACCCTCGGGGACGTGGTCAAGGCGCAACTGACCGAGCTTGCAATGGAAAAAGACGCCCTGCAGGGCATGATCATGGGGCATTAAAGCGCTTTGCGTTTCATCGTAAACCCATCGAAATGCGCGTTCGACCGCAGGGAGAGGCAGCGTATTTCGATTCACATCAAACGCAAAGCGATACGGGGGAAGGGCATATCGCCCTCTTGCACCTGCAGCATGATTGTGTTTGCTATCGCCCAGTTTTTGAACGCAGGAGAGCGTGATGCGGGTTGGCCTTTATCCCGGAACTTTTGACCCGATCACCTTGGGGCATATCGACATCATCCGTCGGGCCTCGGCGCTGGTGGACAAGCTGGTTATCGGCGTGGCTATCAACCGCGACAAAGGCCCTTTGTTTTCGCTGGAAGAACGTGTTGCCATGATCGAGGCGGAATGCGCGCATTTGTCAGAACAGACCGGGACCCAGATCGTGGCGCATCCGTTCGAGAACCTGCTGATCGACTGCGCGCGGGATGTGGGCGCGCAGGTCATCGTGCGTGGACTGCGGGCCGTTGCTGATTTTGAATATGAATTCCAGATGGTTGGCATGAACCGGGCTCTGGACGATTCCATCGAGACCGTGTTCCTGATGGCCGAAGCTCGGCATCAGGCCATTGCTTCGAAACTGGTGAAAGAGATCGCGCGTTTAGGCGGGGACGTGTCGAAATTCGTCACGCCCCGCGTGAATGTGGCCCTTAAAGAGCGGTTAGGATAACGCGCCCATCGCGGCGGCTGTGTCCAGCATCCGGTTCGAGAAGCCCCATTCGTTGTCATACCATGCCAGCACGCGCACCAGCGTGCCATCCGTGACCTTGGTCTCCGCCAGCGACACGGTCGAGCTATGGGCATCGTGGTTGAAATCGATCGAGATCAGCGGTCGATTTTCTGCGGCCAGCACGCCAGGGATTTTGGCAGCGGCCTCAACAAACAGGGCGTTGACCTCGTCCTCGGTCGTTGGGCGAGAGACTTCGGCCACCAGATCAACCACCGAGACATTCGGGGTCGGCACGCGGATCGCCTGACCGGTCAGCTTGCCCGCCAGCTGAGGTAGAACCAGACCAACAGCTGCGGCAGCACCGGTGGTTGTCGGGATCATCGACAGAGCCGCCGCGCGTGACAGGTAAGGGTCTTTGCCTGCGGTATCATGCACCGGCTGGCTTGCGGTATAGGCGTGAACGGTGGTCATGTTACCATGCACGATCTCCAACCCGGCATCCAGCGCCGCAGCAACAGGCGACAGGCAGTTGGTTGTGCATGAGGCATTCGAAACGATCATGTCCTCAGCGGTCAGTTCGGAGTCGTTCACCCCAAATACGATCGTCTTGACGCCGCCGTCTCCACGGGCCGGGGCCGAGATCAGGACTTTCTTGGAGCCGTTCTTCAGGTGACGTTCAGCCGCTTCTCGGGTCCGGAATACGCCGGTGCATTCCAGCACGACATCGACATCCGACCAGTCTAGCGCTTCGGGATCGCGTTCGCTGGTCAGTCGGATCGGACCCGCGCCAACGTCGAGACCGGCCTCGGACAGCAAGACGGGCTTTGAGTAGCGGCCATGAACGCTGTCAAATTCGAACAGATGGGCGTTCATTTCCGGCTTGGCCAGATCGTTAATCGCAACGATTTCTACGTCGGTCCTTCCCGACTCCATAACCGCACGCAAAACTCCGCGCCCGATACGTCCAAATCCGTTAATGGCCAGTTTAAGTGTCATGTCCTGCTCCGTCAGAGTCTCTGCTCGAAATGAGTTAGCGCTAACAAACGGAGATCGGCGAGAAAGTCAAGTAAAACCTTGCTCAGCGCCAGAAGGCGAGCCAGTCGAGAAAGTCGTAAAGTTTCTTGCCGAGGAACAGAAAATGCTCAGTTCCGAACAGGGCATAGTCCAACATGATTGCGCCAAGGATCAACAGCGCCAGCCAGATGGCGATTTGATTTGTCATGAGGGCCCCGAACAAAAACGCCCGCTCAGATAACCTGAGCGGGCGAAGCTGTTCAAGCGATCATGGGGAAATCAGTTAAGGCGCCCCATGGCGACGGCGACATCGGCCATACGAACCGAAAAGCCCCATTCATTGTCATACCACGCCAACACGCGGACCATTCGGTTATCCACCACGCGGGTCTGGTCCGGAGCGAAGATCGAGCTTTCCTCGGTGTGGTTGAAATCGGTCGAGACCAGCGGCGCGGGCTCATAACCCAGAACGCGCTGCATCGGGCCTTTGGCGGCCTCTTCAACGATTGCGTTGATCTCTTCGACGGTCACGTCGCGCGAGGCGCGGAAGCTCAGGTCTACGGCCGAAACATTTGGAGTAGGGACGCGGATTGCCGAGCCGTCCAGACGACCTTTCAGATTTGGCAGAACCTCGCCCAAGGCAGCCGCTGCACCAGTCGAGGTCGGGATCATCGACATCGCCGCCGCGCGAGCGCGGTACAGGTCGCTGTGGCGACGATCCAGTGTCGGCTGGTCGCCGGTATAGGCGTGAATGGTGGTCATGATACCGTGTTCGATGCCGACACCTTCGTCCAGAACCTTGGCAAGCGGAGCAAGGCAGTTCGTGGTGCAGGAGCCGTTCGAGACCATGTTGTCATTTGCGGTCAGCGTGTTGTGGTTCACGCCAAACACGATGGTCTTGTCGACATTTTTGCCGGGGGCCGACAGCAGAACCTTCTGCGCGCCGCGATCCAGGTGGGTTTTTGCCTTGGTGCCGTCGTTGAACTTGCCGGTGCATTCCAGAACGACGTCGCAGCCTTCCCAATCCAATTCGTTCATGTCGTAGGTCGAGAACATCTGCATCGGGCCTCGGCCCAGATCCATGGTGTCGCCTTCGATCGACACTTCGCGCGGGAAACGGCCGTGAATGCTGTCATATTTCAGCAGATGCGCCGATGTTTCGAGCGGGCCGGTGGCGTTGACTTTGATCACTTCGATGTCGTTGCGGCCCGAGGCGGCAATGTGCGACAGGGTACAGCGGCCTATGCGGCCAAAACCATTGATACCGACCTTGATGGTCATGTGACGTCTCCAAATGCGCTTGCGTTTGGGGCCATATAGCCTTGAAACCGGAATCTCAAAAGGGCAAAAGCGGCATATTTTTAAGGTGTTAGCGCAAACCTGAACAGATTGCGCTAACGCTTGCGCTAGCTGTTGGATCGGGTAGGGTCCGTTTGCGGCAGGTGACAGGAAAGGACACGCGATGAGCGGACTGTTGGCCCTTTTGGATGATGTGGCGGGGATTGCCAAGGTGGCTGCGGCCTCGGTGGATGATGTCGTGGCGGCTGCTGGCAAGGCAGGGGCCAAAACGGCCGGGGTGATTATCGACGACGCTGCGGTTACGCCGAAATACGTACAGGGCTTCGCGCCCGCGCGTGAGTTGCCGATCATTTGGCGCATTGCCCGTGGGTCGGTTTTCAACAAACTCATTCTGCTACTACCAGTCGCCTTGTTGCTTGCGAATTTTGCGCCGTGGCTGATCACACCTTTGCTGATGCTGGGTGGGTCATATCTGTGTTTCGAAGGGGCCGAGAAGATATTCCACGTTCTGTTCCCGCATGGTAGCCACGCCATCGAAAAGGACATGGATGTACGCGATCCGGGCCATCTTGAAGAACAGAAGGTCAAGGGTGCGATCAAGACGGATTTCATCCTGTCAGCTGAGATCATGACCATTGCGCTGGCCGCGATTGAGGCTCCGAATGTGTGGATGCAGGCGGCGACTTTGGCTGTTGTCGGGCTCGGGGTGACGGTGGCCGTCTATGGCTCGGTCGCCTTGATCGTGAAGATGGACGATGTCGGGCTATATCTGGCCGGAAATGCTCCGACGCCGGTAGGCCGAGGGTTGGGGCGAGGATTGGTCAAGGCCATGCCCACGGTGATGAAAACCCTTTCGATCGTCGGAACGGCGGCCATGCTGTGGGTGGGCGGATCAATCGTCATCCACGGGATGGAGGTTCTGGGCTTTGGTTGGCTGGGTCATCATATCCATGACTGGGCCTATGCTGTTGGTCATTCGGTCTCGGCCCAATGGGAGGCCGCGGCGGAGTGGATCGCCAAGGCGACCATGGACGGCATCTTTGGTCTGGCCTGGGGGATGGTCTTGATCCCCCTGGCAACCAAAGTCATCGGGCCCGTGATGGGGGCGTTTTCAGGTTCATCCAAAGAACACTAGGCGGTGACGTTAGGTCCTGCTGGCCTCCGTCTGCGGTCAGATTATCCTCGACATGCCAATAGCTAAGTGGAATTCCCATGTCCGAGCCATCCCTGTTCGATGTCCTCAGCGCCGCTGAGGCGCAAGGCGATTGCCTCTGCTACCCGGTGCCGCAGAACTGGAAGCAAGGCCGCACAACATTCGGTGGGTTTTCGTCGGCCCTAATGCTGTCAACGGTTTACAATCGGCACAAAGATTTACCGCCCCTCAGATCAGCTCTGGTAAATTTCACGGCGCCGATCAGTGATCCGCCGCTAGTCAAAACGGAAATCTTGCGCGAGGGGCGCAATGTGAAGACCATCAGCGCTCGTGCCGAAATCGGTGGCAGTGTTGCGGTGCAAGCGACATTTTCCTTTGGCCGCGCGCAAGACAGCCATGTCGCGTTCGATTGCCCGGCGAAGCCCGCAGATGCGCCCGAGATGACGGAGTATTATTACCCTCCAGACTTGCCGCGACCGCCGATACCTTTCCTTACAAACTTTGACGTCAGAAAGGTCGAGGGTGAATTGCCTTTCATGGGTGCAGATCGCGGGTATCTGCGCCTTTGGGCCCGACACAACGATCCTCGGATGTGGAACAGGACGGAGGGGGTGATTGCAATCGCTGACCTGCCACCGCCAGCTATCTACCCCACGCTAAAGAAACCCGGACCAAATTCGTCAATGAACTGGATTTTCAACGTGTTGTCCGAGGATATTCAAACACGCGACGGTTGGTTCTTACTGGAGCACCAACTGACCGCAGGCCGCGATGGTTATAGTTCGCAGGTCATGCGCGTTTGGAACACAGAAGGCGATTTGATCGTGGATGGAATGCAATCCGTGATCATCTTCGTGTAAGAAAAAAGCCCTGGCGTGGACCGGGGCTTTTCATTTTGTGGCAGGCTGGATTAGCCCAGAAGTTCTTTGACCTTGGCTACGGTCGCTTCGGCGGTAATGCCGAAATGCTTATACAGCTCACCAGCCGGAGCAGAGGCACCAAAGCTCGACATGCCGATGAAACCTGCCTTGGCTTCACGTCCACGCTCACCCAGCAGCCAGCGGTCCCAGCCACCGGCGCGAACGGCGGCTTCGATGCCGACGCGGACAGCACCGGCGGGCAGCACGCGCTTGCGGTAGGCTTCGTCTTGTTCAGCGAACAGCTCCATACACGGCATGGAGACGACGCGGGTGCCGATGCCTTCGGCTTCAAGCATTGCTTTGGCTTCCATCGCCAGCGAAACCTCCGAGCCCGTGGCGATCAGGATCGCCTGACGTTTGCTCTCGGCCTCGGCCAGAACGTAAGCGCCCTGAGCGGTCAAGTTCTTGGCTTTGTGATCCTTGCGCACGGTCGGTACGCCCTGACGGGTCAGCGACAGGACCGAGGGGCTGTCCTTGAAGGTCAACGCCAGTTCCCAGGCTTCGGCGGTTTCAACGGTGTCGGCGGGGCGGAACACATAGGTGTTCGGGGTCGCGCGGCTGATTGCCAGATGCTCGACCGGTTGGTGGGTCGGGCCGTCTTCACCCAGACCGATCGAGTCATGGGTCATCACGAAGACCGACGGGATTTTCATCAGTGCCGCCAGACGCATGGACGGGCGCGCATAGTCGGTGAAGGCCATGAAGGTGCCGCCATAGGGGCGGATGCCGCCATGAAGCGCCATACCGTTCATCGCGGCGGCCATACCGTGCTCACGGATACCGTAGTGGATGTAGCGACCCTTGCGGTTTTCCGGCAGGAACACACCCATATCAGCCGATTTGGTGTTGTTCGAACCGGTCAGGTCAGCCGAGCCGCCCACGGTCTCTGTCATGATCGGGTTCACAACGTTCAGAACCTTTTCGGACGAGGCGCGGGTGGCCAGCTTGGGCTGATCCTCGGACATCTGTTTCTTGAACGAACGGATCGCACCGGCCAGTTTCTTGGGAGCCTCAAACGCATAGGCACGGTTGAACTCGGCCTGTTTACGCTCCGAGATTTGCGTAAAACGCTCTTCCCATTCCGCTCGCTCGGCGGCGCCACGGGAACCGATGGCTTCCCAAGCAGATTTCACGTTGGCAGGGATTTCGAAGGCGTCATGCGGCCAGCCATAGCCTTCTTTGGCGGCTTTCAGCTGCTCCTGATCTGTCAGCGCGCCATGACCTTTCGAGGTGTCCTGCGCGGCGTGACCCAGAGCGATGTGGCTTTTGCAGGCAATCATCGAAGGCTTTTTCGACTTTTTCGCCTGCGTGATCGCCGCGTCGATGGCTTGCGGATCATGGCCGTCGATTTCGATTACATGCCAGCCCGAGGCTGCAAAACGACGCACCTGATCGGTACGGTCGGCGATATCCACGGTGCCGTCGATTGTGATGTTGTTGTCGTCCCAGAAAACGATCAGCTTACCCAGCTCATGACGGCCGGCGAGGGTGATCGCCTCTTGGCTGACGCCTTCCATCAGGCAGCCGTCGCCGGCGATCACGTAGGTGTAGTGATCAACGATCTTCTTGCCGTAATGCGCGCGTTGGATTTCCTCGGCCATGGCAAAGCCCACAGCGTTCGAGATGCCCTGACCCAGAGGGCCGGTGGTTGTCTCGATCCCGTCGACCAGGAAGTTCTCCGGGTGACCCGCAGTTTTCGCGCCCAGCTGACGGAAGTTCTTGATCTCGTCCAGCGTCACATCCGCGTGGCCGGTGAGATACAGCAGCGAATAGATCAGCATCGATCCGTGGCCCGCCGACAGAATGAACCGGTCGCGGTCCGGCCAGCTCGGGGCCGAGGCGTCGAATTTCAGGTGCTTTTCGAACAGGACGGTCGCAACATCGGCCATGCCCATCGGCATACCGGAATGGCCGGAATTGGCGGCGGCGACGGCGTCAAGGGTCAGGGTGCGGATGGCCGCAGCTTTGTCCCAGTGTTCGGGGTTTGCATTGCGCAGCGCAGTCAGGTCCACGGGCGTTGTTCCTTTGGGTTTGAAGCAGATTGGGCGCTCAATAGCATTCAGCCCTCAAAGTGCAAGCGGAACCGGGCGAAACAAGGTCGCACCGCTTGAAGAGAGCTGTCCAAGCCTTTGAAACCAAACAGTGGGTATTTTCCGTCACATTCCGTTAGACTGGGGCCAAGCGGGACCGATTCTTGATTCGGACGGTTCGGCAACAGAATGAACCTTGGTTAAGAGGTGACAGGGGCATGAGCCAGATTGAAGAGTTACAGCGACGCATTCTTGCCGCGATGGAGCGAATTGGCATGGGCGTGACAGCCCTGCAAAATGCGCCGGCGGGCGATGCAGATGAAGGGTTGCAAGCGGCGCTGGACGATGAACGTGTTGCCAACGCTCAGCTGCAAGAGCGCCTGACTTCGTTGAAGGAACGCCACGAGCAGGAAGTTGACGGTATGCGCGCCGATATGGAGGCGCTGCGTGCTGCTCCAGAGCCTACGGCCGATGTCGACGCGCTGCGGGCTGAGTTGGCCGAAGCTGCGACCAAGCTTTCAGCGGTCGAGGCTGCGCGGGCCGAACTGGCCGAGGCGAAGGCGGCACTGGAAAACACAGAAGAACTGGACGCTCTGAAAGCCGAAAACGCGCAATTGCGGGCCGATCTGGAAGGTCACGAAGACCCGGCCGCGCTGCGGGCCGAGATTGAAGAGATGAGGGCTGCTATTTTGCGGGCTGGAGACATCGAGGCCGAAAATAGTCGTATGCGGGCCGAATTGGCCGATAGCGAAAGGGTGGCCGAGCTGAACGCGGAGCTGGAGATGTTGAGGGCCGAGCGCGCCAGCCACGGGGCTGCCATGTCACGTCTGGATGACGATCTGCAGAGGATGCGGCAGGCGAATGAGCAACTACGCAACTCGGTTGATGCCCTGCGCGCTGCGGCGCAAGAGGGAGTTCAGGACGCGGAGCTGTTGAATCAGGCGACTGTGGCGGAGTTGGAAGCAACGCGCGCGGCGCAAGCGACCGATGCGGCCGAGGCACGGGCTGTTCTGGCTCGCCTTGAGCCTCTGCTATCGCAGGCGAAACTGGCAGAAGGTGAGGTTGAGTAATGCCCGAAGTGACCATTCATATCGGCGGGCGCGGGTTTGACGTGTCTTGTCAGGACGGGGAAGAAAGTTTTCTGCAGGCCGCCGCGAAAATGCTGGATGACGAAGCGCAGGTGCTTTCGGATCAGATTGGGCGTATGCCCGAATCCCGCATGTTGTTGATGGCCGGTCTAATGTTGGCGGATAAAACAGCCGCGACCGACGACAAGGTCAAAGCGCTTGAGGCGAAACTGGCGGAAACCGAGGCCGAGCTTCAAACGTTGCGCAGCGCACCTGCGCCTGAACCCGAACGGATCGAGGTTGCTGTCGTGCCGCCTTCAGTTACGGATACACTGGCCGAATTGGCCGCACGGGCCGAAGCCCTGGCATCAGACATCGAGGAAAAAACAAAATGAAACGAGCATGCGGCTTGATCTGTGGGGCCGTGGCCCTTGTTTGTGCGTCCAAGGCAATGGCCGAGATCGACATACTGACGGTGACGTTCAACTGCGAGAACGGTATCCCGCTGCCAGTGACCTATTTCAACGCATCCGACGGCTCGGGCGCCGCGGCGACGATGGTCGACAATTCTCTGGTCGCGATGCGTCAGGTCGAGAGCGGCTCGGGCATTCGGTACGAATCCGTGGATACGAACGGAACCTATATCCTGCGGTCCAAAGGCTGGAATGCCACGGTGAGCTTCCTGGCGACAAACGCCGCCAGTGAGCAGATTATTTTTCAGGATTGCTCCAGCCGTTAAGGCCGGGTCAGGCGTTGGCCTCACGGATTTTGTCGGCTGCGTCCTTGTTGTAGCCGACACCGTTTTCGTCAAACAACGTGTCCAATTCACCCGACAGGGTCATTTCAGTGATGATATCGCAACCACCGACAAACTCGCCTTTGACATAGAGCTGCGGCACGGTCGGCCAGTCCGAATAGTCCTTGATGCCCTGACGGACTGCTTCGTCGGCCAAAACATTCACATCAGCGTAGTCGACGCCCATGTAGTTCAGCACACCTGCCACACGGGATGAGAAACCGCACTGAGGCATCTCTTTGGTGCCTTTCATATACAGCACAACGTCGTTGGCTTTGACGGTTTCGTCGATCTGGGTCTTCACGTCGGTCATTTCGCGTTTCCTTTGCTCTTCGGCATCATAGCTTTGGCGTAATCTTGCGTATCCTTGGGGATATGGGTCTCTGCCGAGCTAATTGTAGCGTCATGTGATTGATAGGAGGAATATAGGAGGTGTTATCCCTGTCCGGGCGGCGATCCACGCCTCGTCTTGCGCCCAGTCTTTGAGTTGTTCCGCGCCAACAGCGCGATGAGCAAAACAAAAACGAAAACCGCAATTGAGATTACAATCGCATGTTCCATTTTACTCAGGAACTTTGGTGGTCAAAGCCAGCGCGTGCAGGTCACCGTCCGGGCCGTCCATTTTGCCTTTCAAGGCCGCATAAACAGCGCGCTGTTGCTGGACGCGGTTTTTGCCGCGAAAGCTCTCGTCCACGACCATGGCGGACATGTGAACGCCATCGCTGCCGCCAACCTGAATTTCCGCGTTGGGAAAGCTCTCGCGCAGCAGGGTTTCAATCTCGTGGGCGCTCATTGGCATCTAGGCTTACTCCTGAAGGTCTTTCTCAAGATGTAGAGCGATGGGAAGGCGCGTGCAAGATGTGGAAGGTCTTTCAGATATGCAAATCCCGCACCGATCAGGGCGCGGGACTATTCGTTTGTAGAAAGAGTAGTGTGATCAGGCGACCGCGGTGGCAAAGCTTTGGCGGAAAACCTCAGTTAATTCGGCCAGAGGGGCTTCGGAACTGCCGATCTTGACCGTCTCGCCCGTAAAGCGACCAACCGAGGTCAGCGGGACGCCGGCCTGACCAGCTGCGATCATCAATGCCTCGGCCTGATCAAAGTTGCAGGCGACCAGATATCGGGCCTGATCTTCGCCGAATAGGATTTCGGTCGAGGCATCGTCAAGGTGAACGCCAACGCCCGCTGCTTCTGCCAGTTCAAACGCGGCAAGCGCGAGGCCACCGTCGCTCAGGTCGGTGCAGGCCTTGATCATCTCGCGGTTGGCTCGAATGAAATCACCGTTACGCTTCTCGGCCTCAAGATCCACGTGGGGCGCATCGCCTTCTTCGCGGTTGAACACCTCGGCCAGAAGGGCGGATTGGCCCAGATGGCCTTCGGTTTCCCCGATCACGAGGGCCACGTGACCTTCGCGCACCTCGTTTCCGATGATCTCATCGGTGTGGTCGAGCAGGCCAACGGCGCCAATGGTCGGGGTCGGCAGGATCGCCTGACCATCGGTCTCGTTGTAAAGCGAGACGTTGCCGGACACGATGGGTACGTCCAGCGCGCCAACGGCAGCTCCGATGCCTTGGATGGCGCCCACGAACTGGCCCATGATCTCGGGCTTTTCGGGGTTGCCGAAGTTCAAGTTGTCGGTTGTGGCCAGTGGTTTGGCCCCGACAGCGGTCAGGTTACGATAAGCCTCGGCCACCGCTTGTTTGCCACCTTCGACCGGGTTGGCGCGGACATAGCGCGGCGTTACGTCCGAGGTGAAGGCCAACACCTTGTCGGTGCCATGAACACGCACCATTCCGGCACCCAGACCTGGGGTGCGGGCGCTGTCAGCCATGACCATGGTGTCATACTGCTCATAGACCCACTGCTTGCCCGCGTAGTTGGGCGAAGAGAGCAGGGCGCGCAGACCATCAATCGGGTCGATCTGCGGGACGTCGGCCAATTCCTCAGCCTCGGGCGTCGCAACCCATGGGCGGTCATATTCCGGCGCGGTCGAGGAGAGTTTCGACAGGACCAGATCAGCTTTCACCTCGCCATTGTGCATAATCAGGAAACGGTCTTCGGCGATAGTCTCACCGACGATTGCAAAGTCGAGATCCCACTTTTCGAATACGGCGCGAGCTTCGGCCTCAAGCTCGGGCTTCAGTACCATCAGCATGCGTTCCTGAGACTCGGACAGCATCATCTCATAGGCTGTCATGTTCTCTTCGCGCTGCGGTACGTTTTCGAGGTCCAAACGGACACCTAAGCCACCCTTGTCGCCCATCTCAACGGCCGAGCAGGTCAGGCCTGCCGCGCCCATGTCCTGGATCGAGATCACGGCGCCAGTTTTCATCAGCTCCAGCGTCGCCTCCATGAGGCGCTTTTCGGTAAAGGGGTCGCCAACCTGAACGGTTGGGCGTTTCTCTTCGATGGTATCGTCGAATTCGGCCGAGGCCATGGTCGCACCGCCAACGCCATCACGTCCGGTCTTGGCGCCCAAATAGACGACAGGCATGCCTACGCCAGAGGCCGCCGAGTAGAAGATTTTGTCGCTATCAGCCAAACCTGCGGCGAAGGCATTGACGAGGCAGTTGCCGTTATAGGCCGGATGGAAGCGGACCTCGCCACCGACGCAGGGCACGCCGAAGCAGTTGCCGTAGCCGCCGATACCTTCGACCACGCCGTTGACCAGCTGGCGGGTCTTGTGGTGGCCGGGCTCACCAAAGGACAGGGCGTTCATCGAGGCGATCGGGCGCGCGCCCATGGTGAAGACGTCGCGCAGAATGCCACCAACGCCGGTCGCCGCGCCCTGATAGGGTTCAATGTAAGATGGGTGGTTGTGGCTTTCCATTTTGAAAACAACTGCTTGCCCGTCGCCGATATCGACCACGCCCGCATTCTCACCCGGGCCGCAGATCACCTGAGGTCCGGATGTAGGCAGGGTGCGCAGCCATTTCTTGGAGGATTTATAAGAGCAATGCTCGTTCCACATGGCCGAGAAAATGCCTAGCTCGGTAAACGTCGGCTCACGCCCGATGATCTCGAGGATCATGTCGTATTCCTCGGGCTTCAACCCGTGGGCGGCAATCAGATCAGGTGTGATGGCTGGCTCTTGCATCCTGTTTCGGTCCCCGAGATGGCAATGTTTGGCGCCTTTTAGGGGAAGGGAACGCCGGGGGGAAGAGAAAAGGCACTTTCCGCGCGTTGTCCTGTTGCAAACCGGACAAAGGTGCAAATTGCGGGGATCGGACAGAGCCACAAATAGGGTTCCGGCACGCGACAGAGACAGCCGCGTGCCGGATGAGTTTACTTCTGCTGATCCTGTTGCTGCGCCTGCTGCGCGACGGCACCAGCGGCGGCCCCGACGGCTGCTTTTTGGTCTTCACTCAGGTGTTCCGCATCATCCAGACCGGGAATGGCGACACGCACTTCGCGGCGTGCGAAGTCGATGCCGTTTTCTTTGAAGGCGGCTTTGACGCGGTTGAAGATCTCTTTGCGCAGGGTGAACTGCTTGCCGGGTTTGGCCATGAACTTGCCCCGGATGATCATGCCGACATCGTCAAAGTCGAACACACCCTGAGACTTGAACGGCTGCAGGAAGCCATCCTTGTGGGTCTCGTCCTCCATCATCTCAGCGCCGATCTTCTTGAAGATCTTCTTCACCTTGTTGGGATCGGTGTCGAACGGCACTGTGAACTTCAGCTTCATGATGACCCAGTCGCGGCTGTAATTGGTCAGCTTCTGAATCTCACCATAGGGAATGGTGTGCACCGGCCCGCGATGGTGACGCAGTTGCATGGAGCGGATCGAGATCTTCTCGACTGTCCCTGTGGTACCGCCCACATCGACATATTCGCCCACGCGGAAGGCATCGTCGATAAGGAAGAAAATCCCGCCAACGATGTCAGACACCAGCTTTTGCGCACCGAAACCGATGGCCAGACCCAGGATACCGGCACCAGCCAGAAGCGGTGTGATGTCGAGCCCAAGGGCGCCCAAGGCCAGCAAAACGAAGATCACGGCAATCGCAACCTGAGCCGTCACGCGCAGCAGCGGCAGAACCGTTGCCAGACGCGAGCCACCAGCACCGCCGCCTTCGCCGGCTTCTTCGTCCGGGCTTTGCGCGGCGGTCATCTCTTTCGCCAGTCGGCGGTTGATCCAGAGCGAGACGACCTCGTTCAGGATGTAGCCCACGGCGATGATGATGAAGAACTGCACCAGTTTGCTGCCGGAATCCGCGTCTCCACCAGCGATTTCCTGCAGATCAAGATCCCAGGCATTGGCGATCATCAGGATGACCAGAATACCGGCTAGAACCCGACCGATACGGATGTAGCTGCGCTTGGTTGATTTATAGGCGCGTTCGGCTACCGACCCTTCGCCCTGCATCGGCGGTTGCAGATGCCGGACAAGCCCTCGGATCAGTGTGTCGAGCGCCGGGGCGATCAACAGCCAGAACATGGTGGTGAAATGCGCCCCCTGAACCAGCAGAGCCAGTGATGCCGGGTTGCGCTGAGCCACCAGAAACTCGACCAGCAGCCATGTCGCAGCCGAGACCGCAATGGCGAAGTAGGGGTAATAATGTGCCACTTCCTCGTCGAACTTGGTGTGGTCCGGGTCAGTTCCCAGCATCATCTGCGACAGACCTTCGCGCGCTTTCCATGCGATCAAGCCGATATAGATGTGGATGCCTGCGTTCAGCCAGAAGCCGATACGCGTATCATCCCCCGTGATGCCGTTCAGGCTGTTGAAGTGCAGCAGGAACAGGGTGAAACCGATTAGGATCAGCAACCCGATCAGGTTGCGATGCAGGTATTTGGCCCAGTGATCGTCGATATTTACCAGACGGTAATGGGGTTTGTTCGGCGCCAGTACAAAGCGCGAGGCAGCGGCACCCAGCCGTGGCACCCAGATCAGGTAGAACACAAACGGCCCGGCATAGGTGATTTGCTCGGGCGTCAGCAGGCCGCGCCCAACCGCGCGGATGACCACGTAAAAGACTACAAGCCCTGCGATTTCCCGACAGAAACGACCGAAAAGATACCGGGCAGCGCCCCAGAGATCGCCTTCGGCTTCGGCCTCGGTCTGGACATGCCAGCGGCGGGTCAGAATCTCGAACAGTTTTTCGGCGATGAAGCCCACAACCAGAACACTTGCAACCAGCCCCATCAGAACCAAAGCACCGAATGAGGTGAAGGTGGTTGCAAAATTCTTGATGGCGGTGGCTTGCGCGCTGAAGAGATTGGGGACGGTCGTTATGACATGCGTCCACGAGGCGACCATTTCGCTCCAGACTTCATTCAACTCGGTAATCGGATCCTCGCGATCCTCTGCAGCGGCCGCGTTTTTCTCGGCCACCGCGTCCAGACGTTCTAACAGGATTGAGCGGACCTGATCATCCGACATACGGGCGACCAGATCGTCCACTTGTTCGGGTGTCAGGTCCTCGGGGATATCGACGGTGGCAGGCGCGTTGGAGGTCGACGAGCCCGCAACTTGGGCATGCAGGGGGCCGACCAGTAAAAATAGTGAAAAAATCGCCGCCAGAAGGCGGAGGGGGCTTATCATGGTTCTGTCCTCGAACACGAATTTTTAAACGTTTTTTCGGATCATAGGCAGGTGTCGGAGATTTTCCCAGAAATTTCATCGCTCTGGACGATGAGTTTGGGCAAAACTAAAAAATGAATTCGGGAGAAGCCAAAAAAAAGGCCGAGCACTAAGCTCGGCCATAGTCCAACAGGGAGGTATGAAGATGATGAGCGTTTCAGCATCACCGCCTTCGAGTGCTCATTTAGGGGTCGGTTTGTGAACGTTCAAGAAGTTTTAATCTGATCGTTCAGCATTGCTGCTATGCTTCGAGTGCATAGCTAGAGTTTACCCATCATTTTCAGTTGTTTGCGTTGCGCGATGATCTCGTCCTGAACGAAGTCGCGGAACGCTCCGACCCGCTTGGAATGGCGCAATTCTTCCGGATAAGCGAGGTATACGGGAACGTCCGCGTTTTCGATTTCCGACAGGATCGGAACGAGGTGCGGGAAGTCCTGCGTTACGTAGTCGGGCAGGACGCCAATTCCCAAATTGTGCAACACGCCCTGAAGAACGCCGAAATAGTTGTTCACTGTCAGCAGGGACCCCGGATTGAAGGTCATCAGATGACGCACCATCGCCGCACTTGCGCCCACTTGCGGGGCAGAAGGGGTCTGGCTGATCAGACGGTGTTCTTTGATCTCTTCCAGCGATTTCAGCATCCCGCCATGGGATTCTAGATACTCCTGCGTGGCATAGAGCTTCATTTGGACGGTCATCAGGCGTTTGCGGATCAGATCGGCCTGGCTGGGCTCCTTCATGCGGATGGCAACATCGGCCTCACGCATGGGCAGGTCCAGAACACGTTCCTCGAGCATCAGGTCGATGTTCAGATCAGGGTACTGTTCGTAGAGTTTGGGCAGGCGCGGGGCGAGCCACAGGGTGCCGAAGCCGAATGTGGTGGTCACGCGCAGGACGCCGAACACTTCCTCTTCGCTGTCGCGGATGCGGGCGGCGGCGGCGTCCAGACGTTTGGACATGGCCGAGGTGGCATCAAACAGCAACTCACCCTGTTCGGTTAGAATCAGACCGCGGGCGTGGCGGTGAAACAGGGTTGCATCGAGCGATTCTTCCAGCGCGCGGATCTGACGGCTCACGGCGGATTGAGATAAATTGAGCCTATCCCCCGCATGGGTCAGGCTGCCGGCATCTGCCACCGCGTGAAATATTCTAAGCTTGTCCCAATCCATCGTCGCAACTTTCGTTATCCTCGTGAAGCCCTATATGAAATAGGTAACAAGTACCACAATCAAACCATGAAATCCTTGGGATTCAGGGGATAATGGCTATACAGGTCAATAATTATGACCTAAAATGCGTGAATATAAAGCACACTGATCTGACGAGGGGAGACGTCTGATGAGTCAGCCACACATAACGCTGAACGACCGCTTCGATCTTGAGAAATCACCCGTTCTTTTGAACGGAACACAGGCGCTTGTGCGTCTGATGCTGATGCAGAAGGCCCGCGATCAACAGGCCGGGTTGAACACCGCCGGACTGGTGACCGGCTATCGTGGCTCACCTCTGGGTGCGGTGGATCAGCAGATGATGCGTGCCCAGCGCTATCTGGCTAGCAGCGACGTTACCTTTCAATACGGATTGAACGAGGATCTGGCCGCCACTGCGCTTTGGGGCAGCCAGCAGGCGGGCCTCCGCGGCGATGGCCGGTATGACGGCGTGTTTGGTCTTTGGTACGGCAAAGGGCCGGGGGTCGACCGGTCTGGCGATGTGATGCGCCACGCTAATATGGCGGGCACCGCGCAATATGGCGGTGTGCTGATGGCGATGGGTGACGACCACACGGGTGAAAGCTCAACCGTATTGCACCAATCGGAATGGTCTTTGGTCGATATGTATATGCCCGTGGTCAGCCCTGCAGGCGTGCAGGAGATTCTGGACTACGGCATTTACGGCTTTGCGCTCAGCCGGTTCGCGGGTGTCTGGGTTGGTCTTAAAACGATGAAGGACACGATCGAGGTGACCTCGGTCGTCGATGGCAGGCCCGACCGGATGGGCGTCGTGATCCCCGAGTTCGACATGCCCGAGGGTGGGTTGAACATCCGCCTTGGTGATACGCCGCATCTGCAAGAGGCCCGCGTAATCGACTACAAGCGTTTCGCGGCCGAGACGTTCTCGCATGCCAACAAGCTGGACAAACGTGTCTGGGGCAAGCCGGGGGCCAAGATCGGGTTCGTTGCGGCGGGTAAAAACTGGCTGGACCTGACCCACGCGCTGTCTTTGCTGAACATTGATGAAGCCGAGGCGGAACGGCTGGGCATCACGACTTACAAGATCGGGCAGACGTTCCCGCTGGATATGGCCGGGTTCCATGATTGGGCTGAAGGACTGGACCTGATTGTGATCGTTGAAGAAAAACGCAAGCTGATTGAGGTGCAGGTCAAAGAGGCAATTTTTGACGACCGCCGGGGTCGCCGCGTTTATGGCTGGTACAAGGGCGGCGCCGGAACGCTGCATCGTGAGGAGTTGTTCCCCACACGCGGCGCATTGGACCCTATCATGATTGCCGAAAAGCTGGGTGACATCCTGATTGAAGAGGGGCGCGAAACGGATGGCGTCCGCGCAGGCCTCGCCAAACTGTCAGAGGCGCGGCGTGCAGACAACGCGCAAGAAATCGCGACGCGGTTGCCCTATTTCTGCTCGGGCTGTCCGCACAACAGTTCAACCAAAGTGCCAGAGGGTAGCCGCGCCTATGCAGGCATCGGATGCCACTACATGGTGCAGTGGATGGATCGGGAGACGACCGGCTTCACTCAGATGGGCGGCGAGGGTGCGAACTGGATTGGTGAGGCTCCGTTTTCGACCACCAAACACGTGTTTCAGAACTTGGGTGACGGTACGTATAACCACTCCGGCGTGCAGGCGATGCGCGCGGCGCTGTCGGCGGGCACCAACATCACCTTCAAAATCCTGTTCAACGATGCGGTTGCGATGACTGGCGGGCAGGGGAACGAAGGTGATTTGACCGCTGAACGGATCGTGGACGAGGTGAAGGCCATGGGCGTGCAGCATGTGGCTCTGGTCTATGATGAAAAGGAAGACGTTAGCCTTGGGGCTCTGCCGTCGGGTGTAGAGAGCTTTGAACGCGCTGAGTTGATGAAAGTGCAGGATCGGTTCCGCGAAATCGAGGGCGTCTCGGTCATCGTCTATGTCCAGACCTGCGCGGCCGAGAAACGCCGTCGCCGCAAGCGCGGTGAGTTTCCGGACCCGGACAAGCGTGTCTTCATCAATACCGATATTTGTGAAGGATGCGGTGATTGCGGGGTGCAGTCAAACTGCGTCTCAATCGTGCCCAAGGAGACCGAACTGGGCCGCAAACGCGCGATTGATCAATCCAGCTGCAACAAGGATTTCTCGTGCCTGAACGGGTTCTGTCCGTCCTTTGTTTCCTTGGGAGGGGCAAAGATCCGGAAAGAGGCGACCAAACAGCTTGATCTGCCCGATCTGCCGATGCCTGATCTGCCGCAAATCAAGGGTACGCATAATGTGGTTATCACCGGAATTGGTGGCACAGGTGTTGTGACCCTCGGGGCGATTCTGGCGCAAGCGGCACAGATTGACGGCAAAGGCGCGGGTATGATGGAGATGGCCGGCCTCGCCCAAAAAGGCGGCGCGGTGCACATCCATTGCCGTCTGGCGAACAGACCGGAAGATATTAGCGCCATTCGCGTCGCAACCGGCGAGGCGCATGCGCTGATCGGCGGCGACCTAGTGGTTTCGGCCGGGGCAAAAACTCTGGGCCTGACACGGGCCGGACAGACCGGCGCGGTGGTCAACAACCACAACACGGTGACCGGCGATTTTACCCGCGATACAGAATTCCGTATTCCGGGCGACCAGTTGGAGCTGGCGCTGAAAGCGCGGCTGAAGAACGGGGTGAGCCTGTTCGATGCGACCGATCTGGCCAAGATCGTGATGGGCGATTCGATCTACTCCAACATGATGGTCTTCGGCGCGGCATGGCAGCGCGGTACTCTGCCTGTCAGTCATGAGGCGATCATGACCGCGATTGAGCTGAACGGAACCGCCGTGGAACGCAACAAACGGGCTTTTGATGTGGGTCGCTGGGCTGTTCTACACCCGGAGGAGGCACAGGCGATACTGGCACCTTCCGTCTCGGAATTGCCCAAGACCCTGGACCAAATGATCGACTTCCGGGCGCAGCACCTGACCGACTACCAGTCGGCCCGATTGGCGAAACGCTACCGCAAGCTGGTGGACGGAATAGCAGAAGAAACGCTGCGCGAGGCTGTGGCAAAAGGCTACCACAAGCTGTTGTCCTACAAGGATGAATACGAAGTCGCGCGCCTGCTGCTGACCAGCCGGGACAAGGCCGCAGCCGAGTTCGACGGCGATTTCAACATGACTTTCCATCTAGCCCCGCCGATTTTTGGTGGGGAGGGTAGCAATGGCAGACCGCGCAAGCGCGCCTTTGGGGAATGGATGCTTGGGCCTCTTAAGCTGTTGGCCAAATTAAAGACCTTGCGCGGCACGCCTTTGGATGTCTTCGGCTACTCGGCCGAGCGACGGATGGAGCGCGCGCTGATCAAACAGTACGAACAGGACATGAAAGAGGTACTGCCACTGAGAACGGAAGACACACAGGATGCGATTGTTGCACTGGCCCGTTTACCACTGGATATCCGTGGCTTTGGCCCTGTTTTGATGCAAAACGAAGCCAAAGCTGCAAAACGGCGCGAGGAGCTACTGGCGACGATCCGCAGCGGCGGGCCCGAGATGCGCGCTGCGGCGGAATGAGGCGTCACAAACCTGTCACCTTCGCTAGGCAAAATCTCCGCTTAACGTATAATGCAGGCAGTTAGTTCCGGAGTCCTCAGATGCCCTCGCGCCGTCATGTCGTTCGAGACATTTCTTATGCCCATTCCGCCGAAACCAAGGGCGGTCGGATGGTCATCAAGCTGATGGAAAACACCACAGGCCGCATGCGCCTGATCAAGCGTGCGGACGGGTACGAACAAGACGTCGCCAAGGGGCGCGATTTCTGGGATGTCATGGTCGAACGCTACGGTTTGACGCTGGATGTTGTGGGCGGGGCGCTGTCGAATATCCCGAAGGACGGCCCCCTGATCCTGATTGCCAATCACCCTTACGGCATTCTGGACGGATTGATGATGGGGCATATCCTGTCTGAAACGCGCGGCGATTTCCGGATTCTGGCCCATCGCGTGTTCCGCAAGGCAGAAGATCTGAACCGCATCATCCTGCCGATCTCTTTTGATGAGACGAAAGAGGCGATGAAGCTGAACCTTGAGACCCGCAAGACCGCCTTGAACTATCTTGGCGAGGGTGGGGCGATAGGGATTTTCCCGGGTGGAACCGTCAGCACGGCCCTTACGCCGTTCGACCACCCGATGGACCCCGGTTGGCGGGGTTTTACAGCTCGGATGGTTGCCAAATCGAACGCGACCGTGGTGCCGGTTTTCTTTGACGGCCACACGTCTCGTTTGTTCCAGATCGCCAGCCACTTGCACAACACCCTGCGGATGGGATTGCTGATCAAGGAGTTCAAGAAACGCGTTGATACGCCTGTAAGAGTGGTTATCGGCGAGCCGATTACCCGTGATGTTCTGGACCCACTCAGCAAGGATACGCGCAAGATGATGGATTTCCTGCGCAAAGCCACGTATGAGCTGTCTCCGACACCGCTGAAGTCTTTTGACTACGGCTATGAATTTGAGGAACGGCATCGCGCCTGAAGGGCTTATGGCAGTAGGTATCTTTGATTCCGGTTTGGGCGGTCTGACCGTCCTGAACGCCGCGCAGCAACGGCTGCCCGACGTGGATTTCCTGTATTACGCGGACAGTGCGCATGCGCCTTATGGCGTGCGCGATGCCGAGGATATCTATCAGCTGACCCGAAAGGCGGTTTACGACCTGTGGGATCGCGGCTGCAATCTGGTGATTCTGGCCTGCAATACCGCCAGCGCGGCTGCCCTGCGTCGGATGCAAGAGGAGGGCGTGCCGGAGGGCAAACGCGTTCTGGGGGTCTTTGTCCCCTTGATCGAGGCGCTGACCGAGCGGCAATGGGGCGACAACTCGCCTCCACGAGAAGTTGCCGTCAAGCATGTGGCCTTGTTTGCAACGCCCGCCACAGTCTCCAGCCGCGCCTTCCAGCGGGAACTGGCGTTTCGCGCGATTGGTGTGGATGTCGAGGCACAGGCCTGCGGCGGCGTTGTCGATGCCATTGAAGACGGAGATTTGATTCTGGCCGAGGCACTGGTGCGAAGCCATGTGGATGCGTTGAAACGCAAGATGCCCGAACCTCAAGCTGCCATTCTCGGCTGTACGCACTACCCATTGATGGCCGAGACGTTTCAGGCCGCTCTGGGTGCGGATGTTCAGGTGTTCAGCCAGGGCGATCTGGTGGCCGAAAGCCTGGCCGATTATCTAGAACGCCATCCGACCATGCTGGGTGAAGGGGAAGGTGGCTATCTGACCACCGGCAAGCCCGGTTTTGTCAGTGATCGGGCGACACAATTCCTCCGACGACAAATCTCGTTTGAGGCGGCCTGATTTAGGTCAAGGACGCCTCCCTTCCGATTTTCTAAATCCAAGACCGTCACAGTGGCGGTCATGATATGTGACACATGCAAAGAAGAGGTCTGACATGACCCATAAAATCGCAATTCTGGGCGCCTCGGGCTATACTGGCGCTGAACTGGTGCGTCTGATCGCCGAACACCCGAACATGGAGATCGTGGCTCTGGCGGCGGAACGTAAGGCGGGCCTGTCGATGGCACAGGTTTTCCCGCATCTGCGCCATATTTACCTGCCGGATCTGTGTAAGATTTCTGAGATCGACTTTTCCCAGATCGACCTGTGTTTCTGCGCTTTGCCGCATAAAACCAGTCAGGAAGTGATCCGGGACCTGCCGAAGAATCTGAAGATCATCGACCTTTCAGCCGATTTCCGGCTGCAGGACGCCGATGAGTATAAAAAATGGTACGGCAACCCGCATAGCGCGTTGGAGCAGCAGGAAGAGGCGGTTTATGGCCTTACCGAGTTCTATCGTGACGACATTCGGACCGCACGGCTTGTGGCCGGTACGGGCTGCAACGCGGCAACCGGACAATATGTGCTGCGGCCGCTGATTTCGGCTGGGGTTATTGATCTGGACGACATCATCCTCGACCTGAAATGCGCCGTTTCGGGCGCTGGTCGGTCGTTGAAAGAAAACCTGCTGCATGCGGAACTGAGCGAAGGCGCGAATGCCTATGCCATCGGTGGCACGCACCGGCATTTGGGCGAATTCGATCAGGAGTTTTCGAAACTGGCCGGGCGCACGGTGCATATCCAATTCACACCGCACCTGATCCCGGCGAACCGGGGTATTCTGGCAACCTCCTACGTGAAGGGCGACCCGCAGAGCGTTTACGAAACGCTGGCAAAAGTCTATGCTGAAGAGCCTTTTATCGAGGTTCTGCCGATGGGCGAGGCGCCCTCGACCCACCATGTGCGGGGATCGAATTTCTGCCACATAGGTGTTGTTGCGGACCGGATCGAACGGCGCGCGATTGTGATCGCCGCTTTGGATAACCTGACAAAAGGTAGCAGCGGGCAGGCCTTGCAGAATGCCAACCTGATGTTAGGTGAGGATGAAACCCGAGGGCTGATGATGGCCCCCTTGTTCCCGTGAGGACGGCATGAAAACGCTCAAGAAACGTCGTCGAGTTCAGATCATTCTGGTGGCCGTAGCGGCCCTGGCGGTGTCGACGGCGTTGATTGGGTATGCAATGCGCGATGGCATCAACTTCTTCCGCTCGCCCAGCCAAGTGATCGCAGAGCCGCCCGCGCCGACCGAGGTGTTTCGAATTGGTGGTCTGGTCGAAGAGGGCTCGATCGTGCGGGGGCAGGGCGAAACGGTGCGCTTCGTGGTCACCGATGGCGGAGAGAGTGTTCCCGTGGCCTTTACCGGGGTTCTGCCGGATCTCTTCTCGGAAAATGAGGGCATGGTTGGGACGGGTCGCTACGTGAACGGTGTATTTGAAGCGACTGAAATCCTTGCTAAACATGATGAGACTTACATGCCGAAAGAGGTCATGGACGCCTTGAAAGAACAGGGCGTTTACAAGGATCCTGGCGAAAGCTGAACGCAGCTGCGCTGCGTGCCTCCGGCGGAGGTATTTTTGAACAGAAGAAGTAGGGGCGTTGCGTGCGGATGGCAGGCGGCGCTCTGTTTCGTTTGGGGTTGTTAAGGAGTTTGCAGGATCGTTCCCTCGACTGATGCAGGTGGGGGTCGTGATGCAGACGGTTCGACAGATTGCCGAAGAGATTGTACGTCGGGAAGGCGGGTTTGTGGATGATCCGGATGATCCGGGAGGAGCCACAAATTTCGGCGTGAACATTCACACGATGCGGCGTTTGAGCTTGGATTTGACGCGGGACGGGGTGGTTGATGCCGCGGATGTAAGGGTGCTCAGCCGCGCGCAGGCGGTTGATATCTTTGTGCAGCATTATTTTGAGAAACCGGGGATCGCCGCTTTGCCCGAGGCGATGCAGGCCAGTGTGTTCGACATGTATGTCAATGCGGGCGCGCAGGCAGTGCGCATTTTGCAATCGCTGTTGGTGAAGATGGGTTTTGGCGTTGTGGTGGACGGGGTTATCGGCCCACAAACCATAGGCGCCAGTCAGGACGCAGCGCACCCGAACCCGGTTCAGTTGCGGGACGCTTATGGGGTGGCGCGGCGGAACTATTACTTTCGGCTCGCAGATCGGCGTCCCGCGTCGCGAAAGTATGCGCGTACCCGTGCGGGCGGTAAAGGCGGTTGGATCAGACGGGCGGAAGAGTTCCTGTCTGATCGCTATCACTTGAGCGATGAGGCGTTTCAGAGGAGGGTTGCGAGATGGGATTGATCTCGGGTGTTTTGGGGTTCTTGTTCGGTGGCGGGCGCAACGTGGTGCGCGAAACCGTGGAGGTCTTTCGGGAAAACGCCGATTCGGGTGCCCAGCGCCGAATGGTGGCGCAAACTCAGGCCATGACACAGTTCGGGGCTGAATTTCAGAGACCACCCAAAGGAATGTTCGACCGGTTCATGGATGGGTTGAACCGTCTTCCGCGTCCGGCCTTGGCGCTGGGAACGTTGGGCTTGTTTGCAGCCGCCATGATCGATCCAATCTGGTTTTCGGCGCGAATGCAGGGGATCGCGCTCGTGCCCGAGCCTTTGTGGTGGTTGCTGGGTGTGATTGTCTCTTTCTATTTCGGGGCGCGGCATCAGGCGAAATCGCAGGATTTGCAACGCGAGATCTCAGGCGTGATGGCGCGGACTCCGACGGTTTTGGCTAATCTTGATGCGCTTGGAAATATGCGCGGTGACCGACCCGGTGTGGCAGATACGGGGCCGGATGCCCGCTTGTCGCAAGAGAGCTCGTTGGCTGATGTGAACCCGGCTTTAGAGGATTGGCGACGCGAGCGGGGCTAAGTTGCGACACTATGTGCCCAGAAATCAAACGAAAGTGGTTGGCGATTGCCGTGCCTCCGGCATATATCCTGCCCTATGGTTACAGAGCTAGGTCACTTCGCGCTAATCCTCGCCTTCTTCGTCGCTATCGTGCAAAGCGTGGTGCCCCTGATCGGGGCATCGAAACGCTGGGCTGGATGGATGGCGTTTGCGGAACCGGCGGCAATCTCACAATTCCTGCTGACGGCATTTTCCTTCGGAGCGCTGGTCTGGGCGTTCACTACGTCGGATTTCTCGCTGAGGATCGTGGTTGAGAACAGTCATTCGGCGAAACCTATGATCTACAAAATCAGTGGGACATGGGGGAACCACGAAGGCTCGATGCTGTTGTGGGTGCTGATTGTGACCCTATTCGGTGCGATGGCTGCGTTTTTTGGAGCTGGCCTGCCGCCGACGTTGAAAGCGCGGGTGTTGGCTGTGCAGTCGGCTGTGGCCGTGGCGTTCTTCGCCTTCATCCTGTTTACCTCGAACCCGTTCGACCGGCTGGCGATTGCTCCGTTCGATGGGCGAGACCTGAACCCGCTGCTGCAAGACCCGGGATTGGCGTTCCACCCGCCGTTTCTGTATCTGGGCTATGTCGGCCTGAGCATGGCGTTCAGCTTTGCCGTGGCCGCGTTGATCGAGGGACGTATTGATGCCGCTTGGGGCCGTTGGGTACGGCCGTGGACGCTGGCCGCTTGGGTGTTTCTGACCATCGGGATCGCGCTGGGGTCGTGGTGGGCCTATTATGAGCTTGGCTGGGGTGGCTTCTGGTTCTGGGATCCAGTCGAGAATGCCTCGTTCATGCCATGGCTGCTGGCGGCTGCATTGTTGCACTCGGCCATCGTCGTGGAGAAGCGCGAGGCGCTGAAGAGCTGGACAATCCTGCTAGCGATCATTGCCTTCGGGTTCTCGCTGATTGGGACATTTATTGTGCGCTCGGGGCTTCTGACCTCGGTACATGCCTTCGCAACAGATCCAGAGCGGGGCGTGTTCATTCTGTTGATCCTTGTGTTCTTTATCGGCGGTGCGCTGACGCTGTTTGCGGCGCGGGCGCAGGCGATGGAGGCGAAAGGCGTCTTTGGCATGGTCAGCCGTGAGAGCGCGCTGGTCGTGAATAACGTTCTGCTGGCCGTTAGCTGTTTCGTGGTGTTCGTAGGCACCATGTGGCCGATGGTTGCCGAGATGATGTTTGACCGGAAGCTCTCGGTCGGACCGCCGTTCTTTAACGCGGCCTTCACGCCATTCATGGTGCTGTTGGGGCTGGTCCTGCCGGTTGGCGCGATGTTGCCGTGGAAGCGCGGCAAACTGGGCAAGACAGCGTGGTCGTTGCGCTATGCGTTTGTGTTGGCTGTCGCCCTTGGCGTGCTGGTCTGGGCAATGCAGACGGGACGCAGTGCTTTGGGGCCAATTGGTCTGTTTCTGGGCGCATGGATCACCTTCGGCGCCGTTCTCGATTTGTGGAGCCGGACGGGACGCAACGGCAGCGTGAAACGCCTGTTCCGCTTGCCGGGGGCCGATTGGGGCAAGGCGGTTGCCCACACGGGTCTGGGTGTGACCATCTTCGCCATCGCCGGTCTGACCGCGTGGGAGGTTGAGGATATCCGCGTCGCCCAACCGGGTCAGCCTTTTGAGGTTGGCCAATTCACCTTGACGCTGGAGGATGTCAATCGCGTTCAAGGGCCGAATTATTTCTCGACCATGGCGGATGTGAAGGTGGAGACCAACGGGCGCATGGTCGGGACGCTGCATCCCGAAAAACGCGACTATCCGGTTGCGCGTATGCCCACCACCGAGGCGGCGATTGACTACCGGATCATGCGCGATCTCTATGTGGTGATCGGGGATCAACAGGCGGATGGGGGCTGGGTCTTGCGGACCTACATTAAACCCTTCGCCAACTGGATTTGGGCCGGATGCCTCATGATGGCTTTGGGCGGCGTCCTCAGCCTCTGCGATCGTCGATTCCGTGTAGCGGCTGGCGCACGCAAAGCGCCTTCGGCCGGAGTACCCGCAGAATGAAACGTCTGATCCTGATCCTTATGCTGTTGGCGGCGCCGGGATTTGCCGTGCAGCCCGACGAAGTTCTGGACGATCCGGTCCTGGAACAACGCGCCCGCGACCTCAGCACCGGGTTGCGCTGTCTGGTCTGTCGAAACGAGAGCATCGACGAAAGTAATGCCGATCTAGCGCGCGACCTGCGCTTGCTGGTACGCGAAAGGCTGGTGGCCGGGGATACGGATGAAGAGGCAATTGCCTTCATTGTTGACCGCTATGGTGAATATGTGCTGCTGAAGCCGACGGTTACGGGCTCGAACCTGATGCTGTGGCTAGCCGGGCCGATCATGTTGCTGATTGCGGCCGGTGTCGGCTTGGTCTTTCTGCGCAACCGCGCCAAGGCGCAAGCGCTGGGTGAAAGCGACGGGCTGAGCGACGCCGAAAAAGAGCGCCTGCGCCAAATTCTGAAAGACTGACGCGTGGTTCTGCTTTTCCTCGGCCTGTGAATGCGGCAGTGTCCGCTCACGCACAGGCGCGAGGGAGAGCTTTAATGGATTACGAAACGATCCTGCTGGACATCACGGACGGGCTGGCGGTGCTGACGCTGAACCGCCCCGACAAGATGAACGCGCTGACCACGCAGATGCGGGCCGAGATCACCCACGCGATGAAACACGCGGCCCGAAATGCGCGGTGCATCGTGTTGACCGGGGCCGGGCCGGCCTTTTGTTCCGGGCAGGATCTGGGTGATGCGTCCTCGACCGGAAAGATCGACCTGGAACGCTCGCTGCGCGATGAATACGAGCCGATGCTCGAGACCATCCATGACAGCCCCGTACCTACCATTGCCGCCGTCAATGGACCGGCTGCCGGGGCAGGGGCCAACCTTGCGCTCTGTGCAGATGTGGTGATCGCGACCGAGAGCGCTTATTTCCTGCAGGCCTTTTCCCGCATCGGTTTGCTGCCGGACGCTGGCGGCACATGGTTCATGCCGCGTCAGATGGGGCTGGCCAAGGCCATGGGGGCCGCGTTGTTTGCTGACAAGATCACTGCGCGCCAGGCCGATGATTGGGGGCTGATCTGGGAAGCGGTCGCCGATGGTGCATTTGATGCCCATTGGCGCAGCCGGGCTGCGCATTTGGCCCAAGGGCCGACGGCGGCCTATGGCGCGATCAAACAGGCGCTCCGCGGTACTTATGAGAAGACCTTGCCGCAGCAATTGGCGACCGAGGCACATTTGCAGGGTGAATGTGGACGCTCACGCGACTTCGCCGAAGGTGTGGTGGCCTTCATGGAAAAACGCCCCCCGAAATTCGAGGGGCGTTAACTCAGGCGCGGCGGCGGCGTCGGGCGCGGCGCTCAGGCGCGGCATCGTCGCCGGTACCATCCGAGGCGGATGAGAACGGTCCAAGCGCATCGGTGATCTGATCAAGCGTCGGGCGTGCGCCACGTTCTGTGCTGTCCAGCGCAGCACGCATTTTCTCAAGATGCGCGGACATGGTGCCACAGCAGCCACCGATAATCTTTGCACCTGCGTCGCGGGCCATCACGGCATAGTCGGCCATCAGATCAGGCGTGCCGTCATAGTGGATATGACCATCGACATATTTCGGAATTCCGGCATTGCCTTTCGAGATCAAGGGCCGCTCGGTCCCTTGCGCGGTGAACCCAAGTACAGTGCGCAGGATGTCCGACGCTCCGGTGCCGCAATTCGCGCCAAATGCAATCGGAGGGTTGGGCAGCGTTTCGACCAGAAGGGCCAGATCCGCCGAAGTGACACCCATCATTGTGCGCCCGGCAGTGTCAAAGCTCATGGTGCCGCACCAAGGCATATCGGCCAGAGCGAAGGCCTCGGCCGCTGCGCGGAATTCCTCGGGCGCGCTGATCGTTTCGACCCACAGAACATCGACGCCGCCCTCTTTGAGGGCCTCGGCCTGTTCATGAAATATCTCTACCGCCTCGGAATGCGACAGGCTTCCGACTGGCTCCATGATCTCACCGGTGGGACCGACCGAGCCGGCAACCACGATGGTGCGTCCGGATTTGTCCGCGACCTCACGACCCAACTCAGCACCAATGCGGTTCAGCTCACCAACGCGGTTCTGCGCATCATGCAGCTTGAGCCGGGCTGAGGTGCCACCGAAGGTATTGGTCAGAAACAGATCGCTGCCCGCATCGACCGAGCCCTGATACAGCGCGCGGATCTTGTCCGGCGCATCCACATTCCAAAGCTCGGGTGCGTCGCCCGATTGCAGACCCATGTTGAACAGATTGGTTCCGGTCGCACCATCGGCCAGAATGGCCTCCTTGGTCTCGAGAAGCTGGGTCAACGCGTTTGTCATGGGCTTGGTCCGACGTGTTTGGCGCAAAGCGCCAGTATGAATATGAGACGCCCCGTGTCTCATGACCGGGGCGTCAAATCAAATTCATATTACTCATGAAGATCATGAGGTGGCCGGTGGCTTAGTCCGTCTCGCTCATGACCTGAGCTTTGGCTTCGGGCAGAAGCTCAGCCATTTTGGCACGGATTTCGTCATCTGAGGATAGACCGCCCAGATCGGCAGAGACCTTGCGCACGACGTCTTCGTGACCTGCCTCTTCCATATCGGCGATCACGACGGTTTTGGCGTAGTCGTCCGCTTCAGAGCCGGTTTTCCCCAGCTTTGCCGCCGCCCAAAGGCCCAGCAGTTTGTTGCAGCGGGCCTGGGCCTTGAACTGCATTTCTTCGTCATGGGCAAACTTGGCTTCAAAGGCGTTTTCGCGTTCGTCGAACGTGGTCATTTTATTGGGACCTCATAGCGTGGACATTCCTCATCTAGATAAGAAACGAATTTCGGAATGTATAGCGAAAATGGGCCTTGCGCGACCAAATGCGCTGTGTTGCTGCACGCAGGCTTCGTTGGCAGGTCTTAAGGGTGCGCAATACCTATGAGGAACCTTTCGAAAGCGGATGCTCTGATGGAATGCAACCAGACAACTTGCGGGTTGGGGCGGGCTGTTCTATGAGGGCCGCAGCCGCGCGATCTGCGCGTATTGCCGATATGGAAGGGGCCCCGATGGCGCGTCGCAAGAAAATCTACGAAGGCAAAGCCAAGATTCTGTATGAAGGCCCTGAGCCGGGCACAATCGTGCAGTACTTCAAGGATGACGCCACCGCGTTCAACGCGGAAAAGAAAGACGTGATCGACGGCAAAGGCGTTCTGAACAACCGCCTGTCCGAGTTCTTCATGAATGGTCTCACTCAAATTGGTGTTCCGAACCACTTCATCCGGCGCCTGAACATGCGCGAGCAGTTGGTGCGGAATTGTGAGATTGTCCCCCTCGAAGTGATTGTGCGCAACTATGCCGCCGGTACGATGTCCAAACGTCTGGGCATTGCCGAGGGCACGCAGTTGCCGCGTCCGATTGTCGAATACTGCTACAAGGACGACTCTCTGGGTGATCCGCTGGTCACCGAAGAGCATATTGCGGCCTTTGGCTGGGCCAGCCAGCAGGACATGGACGATATCCTCAGCCTCGCACTGCGCGTGAACGACTTCATGAGTGGTGTCATGCTGGCCGTGGGCATTCGACTGGTTGATTTCAAAATCGAGATCGGCCGCGTATTCGATGGTGATTATCAGCGTCTGATCGTCGCTGATGAGATCAGCCCCGACAGCTGCCGCCTGTGGGATATCGAAACCGGCCAGAAGCTGGATAAGGATGTCTTCCGCCGCGATCTGGGTAACTTGACCGATGCCTATTCCGAGGTCGCGCGCCGCTTGGGTGTTCTACCGCAAAGCAATGTGACCAAGCCGACGCTAATCAACTGATCTCTGCATCTACCTGACGGAATTGCAAAGCGCCGCTCTCATCCGGGCGGCGTTTTTCGTACGAGCGCAGGGTATGTCGTTCGACCCGCAACACCCGTCCGGTCCGTTTTGGGTCACGCCCTTTCATAGCTTTTCAATCTTCGCCGCAAACAGGGTTGTCCCAAAGGCACAACCGCGCTATCCCCCGCGCAACGAAATGGGCCGGCGATCGTGGCCCTCAGGTGGAGTTGCGAAGATGAAGGCACGGGTGCATGTGATGCTCAAGAATGGGGTGCTGGACCCTCAGGGTGAGGCGGTCCGCCACGCATTGGGTGCCATGGGCTTTGATAAGGTCGAAGGTGTGCGCCAGGGCAAGGTCATTGATCTGGAACTCGCAGAAGGCGCGACCGAAGCGGACGTGACCGAGATGTGCGAAAAGCTGTTGGCCAACACTGTCATCGAACGCTACGAGATCGAACTGGTCTGATTGGATGCGGGCGGCGCGTTTGATCACCTATCGCCAGCCGCTGGAGCTGACCACCATTCCCGACCCTGAACCGGCCGAGGATGGCGTTGTCGTCCGAGTGCTGGCCTGTGGCGTCTGCCGATCAGATTGGCATGCGTGGTCGGGGTCGGACCCGGATGTGATCCTTCCGATGACTCCCGGCCACGAGTATTGCGGCGAGGTGGTTGCGGTGGGCAGCCGTGTCCGCCGTTGGAAGATCGGTGATCGGGTGATTGCGCCTTTCATTCTGGCCTGTGGTCATTGCCAGGACTGTGCCCAAGGCAACCAAACCACCTGTGCAGATCAGATCGTGCCGGGATTTACCTGTGATGGTGCTTTCGCCGAGTACATTGCGGTTGCGCATGCGGATGCCAATCTGACGGAATTGCCTGAGACACTCGCGCCCGAGATCGCGGCGGCGCTTGGATGTCGGGTCACGACCGCGTGGCAGGCGTTGGTTGGACGCGCGCAGTTGCAGGGCGGCGAATGGCTTGCCGTGTTCGGCGGTGGCGGAGTAGGCGTCTCAACCCTGTTGTTGGGCAAGGCGCTTGGCGCACGGGTGGTTGTCGTCGATATTTCGGAAGACAAGCTGAGCTACGCCAAATCTCTGGGCGCGGATGCGATTGTAAACGCGGCGACATGCGATGCGCCTGAAGCAGTGAAAGATATCACTGGCGGTGGTGCCCATGTGGCAATCGAGGCGCTGGGGATTGGAGCCACGACCGTGGCGTCGATGCGGTCCTTGCGCAAACTGGGCCGAATGGTTCAGATCGGCATGCCTGCGGGCGATCATGCGGCTATGACGCTGCCGATGGATGTGCTCTATTCCGGCCAGCTTTCTGTATATGGAACACGAGGGATGCCCAGTTGGCGCTATCCGTCGCTTCTGTCGCTGATCACGGGTTCAGATCTTGATCTCAGCCCGCTCGTGACACGACACGTATCTCTGAACCAGGTGAGTGAAGAACTTGCCGCTTTCGACGCTCCTGCACCTCCGGGTGTGGCGGTTGTCACTGATTTTACTTGCTAGGAGGGTCCGCCATGCGCGCAGCCGTCATCGTATTCCCCGGATCAAACTGCGACCGGGACCTTGCCGTAGCCTTTGAACAGGCCGGCTTCGCCGTTGACATGGTCTGGCACAAGGATGCCGCGCTGCCTGAGGGGGTCGACATTGTCGGCGTTCCCGGTGGCTTCTCTTATGGCGACTACCTGCGCTGTGGGGCCATCGCCGCACAATCGCCGATCTGCAAGGCTGTGGTCGATCATACCGAGCGTGGCGGTTATGCCGTTGGTATCTGTAACGGTTTCCAGATCCTGACTGAGACCGGGATTCTTCCCGGCGCGCTGCTGCGCAATGCCGGTCTGAAATACATCTGCAAGACGGTTGGCCTGAAGGTGGAAACCAGCGACAGTGCCTTCACGCAAGGCTACAATGCAGGCGACGTGATCGGCATTCCGATCGCCCACCATGACGGCAACTATTTCGCCGATGACGCCACCTTGTCCGCGCTGAAGGATCAGGACCGGATCGCGTTCACCTATACCGAGAATCCAAACGGGTCGGTCGGGGATATCGCGGGCATCTTGTCGGAAAACCGTCGCGTTCTTGGCATGATGCCGCACCCCGAACGCGCAGCGGATGAGGGGCATGGCGGTACCGACGGGACGGCATTGTTCCGCGCATTGTCCGGCGTTCTGGCCCCGGCGTGACTTGAGGTCGCCGCTCAGCCCGCGTAACTTTCGGGAATGAGTTCAGGCCTTCACTCGATCAAGGACAAAATGACCCGTCCATTTCGCGGCGCCCCGTTGGGGTGGCGGCTGCGGGTGGCCGTTATTTTGGTCCTTCTGACTGCCGTTGCGACGATCTGGGTGACGAACCGGTTGCTGACTGACCGGTTCACCGAGTCGACCCGCAACCGCGCCGAGCTGCGCCTAGCGTTATATTCCGGCAACCTCCTCAGCGAATTGCGACGCAACGCGATTGTGCCGCAGCTTCTGTCTCGGGACCCGACTCTGATCTCGGCGCTGCAATCCAGTGACTATCTGTTGTCCAGCCAACGGCTGATCTCTTTCGTTGAAGAGATCGGGGCAGCGTCCCTGATGCTGATGGATGGAGATGGCGTGACGGTGGCGGCTACTGATCGTAACCGCCTGCTCGAAGGGCATCGCAATGCGCCATATTTTGTGGACGCAATCCGCTCGAACGCGACGATATTTACGGTCAGCCCGCGCGAAACCGGCAACTACAGCTTTATCTACTCCCGCAGGATCGAGGCGAATTCCGAGATCCTCGGCGTGATCGTGGTAGAGGTTGACCTGCAGAAATTCGAACGCGCCTGGGCGGGGATTTCTGATGCCGTGCTGGTGCGAGACAGCACCGGCAACATCATTCTGTCGACCGAGCCGCAATGGCGTGGGCTGGACGAAAGCTCGGCCATGCTGCGGCAGACGCCGGAAAGTGCGATCCAGCGCGCGCTGAGGGCGACGGCCGACTGGTCTGCATTGCCGCCGGATGGTTATCTGGAAGGTGAGGCCGTCATTCGGCTTGAGACACGCATACCGTTCCGCGGTTGGCAAATGGCCTCGTTCACCACCTATGACTCAATCCGCGAGAAGGTGAACAGTGTCCTGGCGCTGGAAATCATGGGCTTTGCGATTCTCCTGGCGGCGGCGTTCTATCTGCTTAGTCGCCGCGCCGCTTCGCGCGTGGTTCTGTTCCAGCGCGAGTCGGCAGAGCTTCGCGCATTGAACGCAAGGCTACAGCGGGAAATCGCTGAGCGCGAACGGGTTGAAAAGACGTTGGATTTGGCGGAACAGACGCTTGCGCAAAGCTCGAAACTGGCGGCCTTGGGTGAGATGTCGGCGGCGGTAAGTCACGAGCTTAATCAACCTCTGGCTGCAATGAAAACCTACCTTGCCGGGGCGCGTTTGCTGCTGCGTAGAAACCGACCGGAAGAGGCCCTTGCCAGCTTTGGTCGCATTGATGGTCTGATCGAACGGATGGGCGCTATTACTCGGCAGCTGAAGTCTTACGCGCGTAAGGGGGCGGATGCGTTTTCGCCAGTAAACCTTAGCGAAGCGCTGGCCTCGTCGCTGTCGATGATGGAGCCTCAGCTGCGGCAGCGCCATGTTAAGATCACGCAGATCCTCCCCGAAGACCCTGTCATTGTGATGGGGGACCGGATGCGGATTGAACAAGTGATGGTCAACCTCTTGCGCAACGCGCTGGACGCCACCAAATCTGTAGCAGAGCCGGATGTCGAGATCATCCTGGCGGCGGGCGATATGGCGGTGCTGACCGTGCGCGACAACGGGTATGGTATTAAGGATATCGAGAGCCTGTTTGAGCCCTTCTACACCACCAAGCAACCTGGTGACGGGGTCGGGCTGGGGCTTGCTATCTCGTCGGGGATCGTAAACGACCATGGCGGACGGCTAACCGCACGTAACGGCCAGAAGGGTGGCGCGGTCTTCGAGATGCAACTGCCACTGGGAAGCGACGGCCTCCAGGCCGCTGAATAACACGAGGGAATAATATGGCACAGGCCATGAAAATCGCCATTGTCGATGACGAACAGGACATGCGCCAGTCGATCAGCCAATGGCTGGCACTGTCGGGATATGACACCGAGACCTTTGCCAGCGCAGAAGACGCGCTCAAGGTTCTGGGGCCGGATTATCCGGGGATCGTAATCTCGGACATCAAGATGCCGGGCATGGATGGCATTCAACTGCTGAAAAAACTGATGGGGGCCGATAGCACGCTGCCCGTTATCATGATCACCGGTCACGGCGATGTGCCGATGGCGGTTGAGGCGATGCGCGTTGGCGCATTTGATTTCCTGGAAAAGCCCTTCAACCCAGATCGCATGTCGGAACTGGCCAAACGCGCCAGCAACGCGCGGCGTCTGACGCTGGACAACCGCGCCCTGCGGCGCGAGTTGTCGGGTGGTACGCAGATCATGAACAAACTGATCGGCGCAAGCCCGGTGATGGAGCGTCTGCGTGAAGATATCCTCGATCTGGGACAGGCGGACGGCCATGTGCTGATCGACGGAGAGACGGGTACCGGAAAGACGCTTGTCGCACATGCTCTGCACGCGGTGGGCAGCCGCGCGGGCAAGAAATTCGTTCTGGTGTCCTGCGCGGCGCTTGAAGAAGAAGTGCTGTCGAAACGCCTGTTCGGCCCGATGATGCCCGAGGATGCGCAGCTTCCCGCGATTGAAGAGGCGCGCGGTGGCACGCTGGTGCTGGAAGACGTTGAAGCGTTGAGCGACACATTGCAGGCCCGCTTGCTGAGCGTGATGAACGAGCAGGGCACCCCTGCGGAAACGCGGATCGTCGCAATCTCGAACCTGCAAGAGGCCGGCAAGACCTCCGAAGACGTTCTGCGTCCGGACCTGTTCTACCGTCTGGCCGCTCTACGCATAACCATGCCGCCTCTGCGACAGCGAGGTGAGGATATCCTGACGCTGTTCACACGCCTTAGTGAGCAGTTCGCAGAGGAATATGGCTGCGACGCCCCTCAGGTCAGTGCGCAGGAAGCGGCGCAACTGTTGCAAGCCCCTTGGCCGGGCAACGTGCGGCAGTTGATCAACATTGCTGAACGCGCGGTGCTGCAATCGCGGCGTGGTTCCGGGACGATTGCGTCCTTGCTGATGTCCGATCACGAGGAAATGCAGCCGGTCATGACCACCGAAGGCAAACCCCTGAAGGAATACGTGGAAGCGTTCGAGCGGATGCTGATCGACAACACCATGCGCCGCCACAAGGGTTCGATCGCGTCGGTGATGGATGAGCTTTGCCTGCCGCGCCGGACGTTGAACGAGAAGATGGCCAAATACGGTCTGCAGCGGTCCGACTATCTTTAAGAACCATGCAGGCGCTTATTCAACGCTCCGATCACTCAGGTGGTCGGGGCGTTTTTTATGGTGAAAAGGCTCGCGCTGGGTTTTTGAACGTATCTTAAAGAGATTTTAACCCGTTATAGGGGAAATCTGTTATACTGCATTCACTTATCGTTGATGCAGATTTGAATCTAGCAGTGGCGTTCCTAGGTTAAACACTCAAATACGCGGGTGTTTGGTCCGCAAAAAAACCGGCGATGCGCCTAATTTGGAGACGTGTATGAAGCCCCTCTCGGCCCTTATTGTCGCTGCGACGATAGCGATGACTGGTCCGGCCTCGGCCGAGGACTGGACGGGGGCCTATGCGGGGTTCAGCTTTGGCTATGCGGATGCGGACGGGTCCGGCGGCGCAGGTGGCAACGATACCGTTTTCGGACCCCATGTCGGGTATGACCGCGATTTCGGCGCCTTCGTTCTGGGCGGTGAGCTGGAGTATAACCGCCTGTCCCTCAACCTTGGTCAGGATCAAGGCAGTGTAGATAGTATCACCCGGCTGAAGTTGCGGGGTGGGTATGATTTTGGCGCGGCAATGGGTTATGTCGTGGTCGGTGCGGCGCGTGTTGAAACCTCGGAAGAGAATGACACAGCGGCGGTTTATGGCATCGGCATTGCCTATCCCATCGGAGACAACTTCGTGATCAGTGGCGAAGCGTTGCGGCAGGATTTTGACGATGTCACCCGCTCGGGCGGTGGGTTGGACACGAATATCTTCAACCTGCGTACAACGTTCCGGTTCTAAGCGCCTTCACTCAGCGGCTTGCTGACCTGCCATTTCGGACGCGAAAGCACAGATCGTCTTCAGAGCCGTTTCGAAGCGGTCATCATCGATGGTCATGGCAACCCGCACGTGTCCTGCAGCGGCTGTACCGAAGCTCTCTCCGGGCATGACGGCAATCGCGTGTTTATCGAGAAGGGCATTTGCAAACCCCTCACCGGTCAGACCGGTCGCACGGATATCCAACATCAGGTACATGGCGCCATCTGCAGGGACGAGGCCGATGGTATTCTGTTCGGCCAGCACCTGTAGCGCGCGGGTCCGGCGACGACGGAAGGGGGCTGCTATTTCATCTTCGAGTGTTGTGCCCGCGTTCAGGGCAAAGCGCGCGGCATCCTGAATGAAGCCTGGGACGCCATAGGTGGTGTGGGTGGCGAGATTGATGAGGTGGCTGATGACCTCTTCCGGGCCAATAACCCAGCCGCAACGTGATCCCGTCATGGCATGGGATTTCGACATGGACCCGACGACCAGCGTGCGGTCGGCCATACCGGGCAGGGCACGCGGAGACAGATGCGCGCCCTTCCATACCTGCGTGTCGTAAACCTCATCCGAGATCAGCCATAGGTCGCGCCTCTGGCACAGCTCAGCGATGTCCTTCAGTGTCTCGGGTGAATAAACCACTCCGGTCGGGTTGTTCGGCGTGTTGATCAGCAACGAGACCGCACCATCGGCCATGGCCTCGATCTGTTCGGCACGCGGTTGAAAGGCATCTTCAGCCGTGGTCTGAACCGCCCGCGCCACAGTGCCGGTTCCGCGAATGGTGCCGGGATAGGTGGCGTAGTAGGGGTCAAGGAACAGCCCGACATCGCCGGGGTTGCACACAGCCATATGAGCCGCAAACAACCCCGCCTGTCCGCCCGGAGTGATCAGGACATTGTTTCGGGTGGTTGATACTCCGGTCCGGGTCTGAACCCGTGCGGCAACCGTGTCGCGCAGCAGATCGGTGCCGGGTACCATGGCATAACCGGTATGGCCGTCGCGGGCCGATCGGTTCATCGCATCCAGGATCGAGGCATCGGTGCCGATGTCATGTTCGCCGATTGTCAGCTGCGTCACGGCGTGGCCTTCGGCGACCATGCGGCGCGCGCGATAGAACACATCCCACCCGTCGCTGCCGCCACCGGTGATCTGCGTGATGCGATCTGACAGTTTCATGATCTTGCCTCGGTTTGTATTTGTGGCGACAGGGGCAGAGCGATCCGAAATTGTCAATCAGCTTCGCGCAGGAAGGGTGGCCTGAACCTTTTTCGTGAGCGATGCACGCACCAGATCGTAAGAGGCGGCAAGGCGGTAGCGCATTTCGTCCTCATTCGCGTCAAAGGGCAGGCGAACCCAGCTGCGGTGGAAATACGGGGCTTTCACACCGACACCCGCATCGATCAGCATCTGCGCGGTTTCGAAATCGGGTGTTTTGACCGACACGCCATCATTGGCGGTCCCGATACAGGCGAACATCTTATCGCCGACCTTCCACGCATCATGCCCGCCGCCCCAGGGGTCCGACCATTCGGCCCCCGGCAGGTCGCGACAAATAGAGTTGACGAAATCCCGGCTCATGCGCGCAGAGTGCTGGAGAAGACGCGCGAACTCAAGCCTTGGCTTGGCGCGTGACGCATGTTATGCCCAGCGGATGGACCGGATGATCTGCACCATTATCTGCTGCATTACCTGCTGAATTCTCAAGCGGGCCGGTTTCTTTCGTTTTCATCCCTGAGACAAGTTGCTAAGCCCGCGCCAACGCGCAAGCTTTAGGAGCCCGAGTGATGACGACAATCAAGCTGCACAACACGCGGACGCGGACGAAGGAGGATTTCGTTCCGATCAAGGCCGACGACGTGCGGATGTATGTCTGTGGACCCACCGTTTATGATCGGGCCCATCTGGGCAATGCGCGACCGGTGGTTGTGTTCGACACGCTCTATCGGTTGCTGCGCCATGTCTACGGTGCGGATCAGGTCACTTATGTTCGTAACTTCACCGACGTGGATGACAAGATCAATGCCACAGCTTTGGCCCGCAAACAGGCCGGGGCCGAGGGGTCCTTGGAGCAGTTGGTGCAGGAACGATCCGATGAGACTATCGGCTGGTATCTGCATGACATGGGCGCGCTTGGGGCGTTGGAGCCGAACGCGATGCCGCGCGCGACCGAGTATATCGCGCAGATGATCGAAATGATCGAGGGGCTGATCGCGAAGGGCCATGCCTACGCCGCGGAAGGTCATGTGCTGTTTGCTGTCGATAGCTGGAAATCGGGGTATGGCAAGCTTTCCGGTCGCTCGGTCGATGACATGATTGCCGGAGCGCGGATTGAGGTTGCGCCTTACAAAAAGAACCCGATGGATTTTGTGCTGTGGAAGCCCTCGACCGATGAGCTTCCGGGGTGGGATTCGTCTTGGGGTCGGGGCCGTCCGGGGTGGCATATCGAATGCTCGGCCATGAGCTACGAACTGCTTGGGGCAAGCTTTGACATTCACGGCGGCGGCAATGATTTGATGTTCCCGCACCATGAAAACGAGATCGCTCAAAGCTGCTGTGCCCATCCCGAGGGTGAGTTTGCGCGCATCTGGTTGCATAACGAGATGCTGCAGGTCGAAGGCAAGAAGATGTCCAAGTCGCTGGGCAATTTCTTCACTGTGCATGACTTGCTGGAACAGGGCGTCCCCGGTGAGGTGATCCGCTTTGTTTTTCTACAGACCCATTATCGCAAACCGATGGACTGGACCGAGAAAAAAGCGCGAGAGGCGGAGGCCACTTTGCGCAAGTGGCGGGCGCTGACAGCGGGCATCGAGCCCGCCGCCAGCGCGGCACCCTCGGTCATCGAGGCGCTAGCGGATGACCTGAATACGGCGGGTGCCATCGCCGAACTCTACCGTTTGGAACGCCAGATCAGCCGGCAAAAGAACGCGTCGAATGAACCTGTGAATATGCACGATGGACTAGTTCAAAATTTCTTGGCGTCTGCACAATTGCTTGGTCTTCTGTTGCCTGAAATGGGCGCTTGGGCGGACACAGCGTCTGTTGATCTGACCTCTCATTCGGATCGACTGGCGACGGCGCGGAACTCTGCGATGCAGAGCAAGGATTTCTCGGAGGTTGATCGGTTAAAGTCAGCCTACGTTGCCGCTGGCCTAGAGGTTCGTATGAGCAAAGAAGGCGTTGAACTTGTCCCTGGTCCGGGTTTTGATCCTTCTAAGTTGGAGGCAATATAGATTACCGTCTCGTCCGGGGCCCACCCGGGCAGCGCCCGACCGCCCCCATGGGCGGGCGCTTCGCACCCAACTGCGGTCGGGCACTGCCCGCACAAGCCAAAGAGCCAGTATGATGACCAAAGAACGCCTCTATCTCTATGACACGACCCTGCGTGACGGGCAGCAGACGCAAGGTGTGCAGTTCTCGACGGCGGAGAAAGTGCAGATCGCGCAGGCTTTGGATGCGCTGGGGGTGGACTATATCGAAGGTGGTTGGCCCGGTGCGAACCCCACGGACAGCGCGTTTTTTGAGGTCGCTCCGAAGACCACCGCACGGTTGACGGCCTTTGGGATGACCAAACGCTCTGGACGGTCGGCCGAGAATGACGATGTCCTGGCTGCCGTTATGAATGCCGGGACGCAGGCCGTTTGTTTGGTGGGCAAGTCCCATGACTACCATGTGACCCATGCGCTTGGCATTTCGCTGGAGGAGAATGTCGAGAACGTCCGCGCCTCGGTCGCGCATCTTGTGGCACGGGGGCGTGAGGCGCTTTTCGATGCCGAGCATTTCTTTGACGGCTACAAGGACAACCCGGTCTATGCAACCGAGGTCTGCCGAGCCGCCTTGGACGCGGGCGCGCGTTGGGTGGTGTTGTGTGACACGAATGGCGGTGCTTTGCCATCCGAGGTCGGGCGCATCGTGTCCGAGTTGGTCGCCGCAGGCCTGCCAGGGGATCGACTGGGTATTCACACTCACAACGACACAGAAAACGCCGTGGCGTGTTCACTGGCAGCTGTCGATGCAGGCGCACGCCAGATTCAGGGCACTCTGAACGGGTTGGGAGAGCGCTGTGGCAATGCCAACCTGACCGCTCTGATCCCGACCTTGCTGTTGAAGGAACCCTATGCCTCGGGGTTCGAGATTGGTGTGAACCCGAACGCGCTGGCCGGTCTGACGCGGGTGAGCCGGATGTTGGACGATATCCTGAACCGTGTGCCGAGCAAGCAAGCGGCTTACGTAGGGGCCTCGGCCTTTGCGCACAAGGCGGGGCTGCATGCGAGTGCGATCCTCAAGGATCCATCGACCTACGAACACATCGACCCGGCGACGGTTGGGAACACGCGGATCATCCCGATGTCGAACCAGGCCGGGCAGTCGAACCTGCGCAAACGGCTGACCGACGCGGGCCTGATGGTTGAAAAGGGGGACCCCGCCCTTGGCCGTATCCTCGACCGGATCAAACAGCGCGAGGCTGAGGGGTATTCATACGATACCGCTCAGGCGAGTTTCGAACTGCTGGCGCGTGATGAGCTGGGGCAGATGCCCGAGTTCTTTGAGGTCAAGCGCTACAAGGTTACCGTTGAACGCCGCAAGAACAAGTACAACAAAATGGTCAGCCTGTCCGAGGCCGTGGTTGTAGTGAAAGTGGACGGTGAAAAGAAGCTCTCGGTCAGTGAATCGGTGGATGATCAAGGCAGCGACAGAGGGCCGGTGAACGCGTTGTCCAAGGCGCTTGCAAAGGATCTTGGGCAGTATTCGCAGGTGCTGTCGGATATGCGTCTGGTGGACTTCAAAGTGCGGATCACCCAAGGCGGGACCGAGGCGGTGACCCGCGTCATCATCGACAGCGAAGACGGGCAGGGGCGGCATTGGTCGACTGTAGGTGTAAGCGCCAACATAGTCGACGCCTCGTTCGAAGCGCTGCTGGAGGCGATCCAGTGGAAGCTGGTCCGCGATAGTGGACGTCGGAAAGCGGCGGCCGAGTGACTGCCGTCTTTGACGACGACGTAAAGGCTTGTGCGGCCCTTGTGCAAAAGGCCGATCCGGACCGGTTTCTTGCCACCATGGCATCCCCCGTCGAAGCGCGGGCCGTTCTGTTTCCGATCTATGCGTTGAATGCCGAAATTGCGCGCGCACCATGGGTCACACAAGAGGCGATGATTGCCGAAATGCGCCTGCAGTGGTGGCGCGATGCGTTGCAGGAAATTGCGGAAGGGCAACAGGTGCGGCGGCATGAGGTGGTGACCCCTCTGTCCCGTGTATTGTCGTCACACTTGGCCGGTTTGCTGGATGAATACGTGGCTGTCAGGCGGTGGGATATCTACCGCGATCCGTTCGAAGATACCGAGCATTTCGAGAATTACATCGATCAAAGCGCTGGCACATTGATGGTGGTCGCTGCGCAATCCCTCGGGGCTGCGGATGAACGTGTTTTGCGCGATTTCGGTTATGCGGTTGGCGTCGCGAACTGGTTTCGGGCCATTCCAGAACTGGAGGCCCGAGGGCGGATTCCGCTGCTCGATGGCACTGAAGACGGAGTACGCGCGTTGGCGGACACTGCGCTGAGGCGGCTGAAATCGGCGCGCAGCAGGCGATCGGAGGTTTCCCGCGCCGCTCGCCCGGCGCTCTATGCCGGATGGCAGGCCGAGTGGGTTTTGCGGAAGGTTCTTACAAACCCTGCGCGGGTCGCGCGCGGGGATCTGGCGCAGGGGGAACTCGGGCGCAGAATCTCTCTGATGTGGACGGCCAGCACGGGCCGCTGGTGATCAGGCGGTGTCCGGCTCGGCCGGGCGCATGACCAACCACAACAGCGCGCCTCCGGCCAATGTGAGCAAGGGAACCATGGCAAGGTTCACAGCCGTCCACCCCTCGACGGGGGACCCACCCGAACAGTTCATCAACCCGCCCGAGGCCAGTGAGGCAAAGGTCACGCCGCCAAACACCAGAAGGTCGTTCATGCCCTGCATCCGGCCACGCTCGCTGACGTCGTGTGAATCGGCCAGCATAGAGGTCGCGCCGATGAAGCCGAAGTTCCAGCCGATCCCAAGCAGGATCAGCGCGATGAAAAAGTTGCCAAGCTCCACGCCCTGAAGGGCGACAACGCCTGCGGCACCGAGAATGGCAAGGCCAAGCGCAACGATCTTTTCAACGCCGAAACGGGCGATCAGGTGGCCGGTGAAAAAGCTGGGGATATACATAGCCAGTACGTGGCCGGTCACTACATCCGCGGCATCATTGGCCGTGTATCCGCACCCGACCACAGCCAGAGGGGTCGAGGTCATTACGAGGTTCATCAGCGCGTAGGACACCATGGCGCAAATGATGGCGACGGCGATCCGAGGTGTCTTCAACATCTCGATACGCGACCGGCCTTTGGGGCTGTCTTCGCTCGCGCGCGGAGGTGTGGGGATGTCCAGAAAGAAGAACAGCGCTGAGCCTATAACGTTGATGCCGATCACGGCCAGATAGGTGCCCAGAAACGGAATGACATAGGCCGTTGAGGTCAGTTTAACGATCTGCGGGCCAATAATGGCAGCCGCTAGTCCGCCCGCCATCACATAGGAAATAGCTTTGGGCCGAAACGCGTCGGATGCGGTGTCCGCCGCCGCAAAACGGTAGAACCCGTGTGCGCTCATGTAGATACCGGTCAGCAGGCTGCCGATCAGGAAGATCGGGAAAGAGCCCAGATACAAACCATATGCTCCGATCAAACCGCCAAGTGCACCGGCGGTTGTTCCGACCAAAAACCCGGCGCGGCGGCCCCAGCGTTGCATGATCGCAGAGATTGGCGTGGCCGCCAGCATCGATCCCAGAACGATGAGCGATATTGGCAGCGTCGCAAGGCAGGCGTTTGTGGCCAGAGATTGGCCGGCCAGCCCTCCGACAATGAACATCATCGGCATTTGCGCGCCCAGAACAGCTTGCGCTGCCACAAGTACGGCAACGTTGCGCTTGGCTTGATAGTCGTTCGGAGTCTCTGAAATCACAGTCATGACGCCATGCGTATCGGCGATCTGCGGCTTGCACAAGCGGGTTGCATACGCGGCAAAGCACCCTAACGTGCGAGTGACTAAGAACACCGGAGCGCACATGTCCGTCGGACGCATCATCGAAACCAACGCCTGTGTGTCCGAAGGGGCCGAGTGGCTGGCCCAAACGTGTCCACGTATGGCCTATGCGATGGAACAGACGGGGCCTCTGCCGCTGCGTCGCAAACCGGATGGTTTTGCACAATTGTTGAGTGCAATCGTCAGTCAGCAGGTCAGCGTGGCCTCGGCCAACGCGATCTGGAAACGGATGCAGGAGGCGAAACTGACCGGCCCGCGCAAGATCATGTGGGCGTCTGATGAGGATTTGCGGGCCGTCGGGCTAAGCCGACAGAAGATCCGCTATGCTCGTGCTCTGGCCGAAGCACGTATTGATTACAGAGCGTTACGCGATGCTCCTGATGCAGATGTTATCTCGACCCTGACCGAAGTGTCCGGAATCGGTGTCTGGACGGCCGAGATTTACGCGATGTTTTCACTTGGCCGCGCCGATGTGATTGCTCCGGGTGATCTTGCCCTGCAAGAGGCTGCGCGGGTTCTCTACGACTTACCCAAACGTCCAACGGACAAAGAGCTGCGACAGATGGCCGAGGCATGGTCGCCGTGGCGGTCGGTTGCGGCGCGGGTTTTGTGGGCCTATTACCGGGTGGCCAAGCAAAGAGAAGGGATCAGATGACACGGGTTTTGAACGCGCTCAGGAAAGAGCCGGTTTCGGGCGACACACGCTCGGTCGTGGTGTTCGTACACGGCTACGGGGCGAACGGGGCCGATCTGTTGGGCCTTGCCGACCCACTGGGCGAGCATTTGCCCGACACGTTGTTCGTAGCCCCCGATGCACCGGAACAAATCCCTGGAATGCCGAACGGGTTTCAGTGGTTCCCGATCCCGTGGATCGACGGCTCGTCCGAGGAAGAATCCCGACGCGGCATGGAGATGGCAAGCGACGACTTCAACGCCTTCCTCGACGCGCTGATGGTGGACGAAGACGTACTGCCTGAGCAGGTCGTTCTGTTCGGGTTCAGCCAGGGCACGATGATGAGCCTGCACGTCGCCCCACGCCGTGAGGACCCTGTGGCCGGGATCGTCGCGTTCTCGGGCCGTTTGCTGGAGCCAGACTTGTTGCCGGACGAAACCGTCAGCCGGATGCCGATCCTGTTGGTCCATGGGGATGCCGATGACGTTGTGCCTCCGCAATCTTTGCCCGAGGCGGCAGAAGCCCTGCAAGCGGCGGATTTCAAAGAGGTCTACGCCCATGTCATGAAAGGCACCGGCCACGGTATCGCGCCGGACGGCCTGAGCGTGGCGCTGGCCTTCATGCGCGACAAGCTGAGCCTGTAGGCGTGATTGCGGTTCGCCCCATGATGCCCGAGGATGTGGCCGACGCCTGCCGCATCCTCAACGATATCATCGCCGCAGGCGGGACGACCGCGCATGAAATTCCCTTTTCAGAGGCGTTGTTTTCACAGAGCTATCTAACCGGGGCCGATAAGATTTGCTGCCACGTCGCATTGGACGACCAAGGCGCGGTGGCCGGGTTTCAGTGGTTGGGAACTCACGATGCCTTGCCCGAAGATTGCGCGGATATTGCCACCTTTACCCGGCGCGATCCTCCGTTGCGCGGCGCAGGGCGTGCGTTGTTTCAAGAAACCTCGAAAACTGCGGCGGCCGTGGGGTTCAAGGCGATCAACGCTACCATACGTGCGGACAATTCGCCGGGCCTCGGCTACTACGAAAAAATGGGGTTCGTTGACTATTCTGTGGACTATGGCCGCCCACTGCGGGATGGCACACCGGTCAATCGAATTTCGAAACGCTTTGATCTTGGAAAGGGCAACGCATGTTGATTGTCACCGGAACCGTCGAAGTCTCGGCCGATCATGTGGAAAAGGCGGCCGAGGCTGCAAAGGTGATGGTCGCAGAAACGGTGAAAGAGCCGGGCTGCCTGATCTATGAGTTCAGTCAGGTACTCGGCCACGCGAACCTCTTCCGGGTCTATGAAGAATGGCAGGATCAGGCGTCGCTAGAGGCGCATTTCGCCGCCCCGCATATGGCGGCGTTCCAAGCCGTATTGGCTGAGGTCGGTGTGATCTCAAGCGAGATCTATCGCGTTGTGAGTGGGGAAAAGCAGTCCTTGCGCTGACGGTTTCAGGCCCAAAGGTGCCCTTCGGCAAATTCGACCGAGTTGCCAGAAGGATCCCGCACGTAAAGGGACCGCGCGCCGTTTGGCCAATCGAACTCGGCATCCAGGGGGATGTTCCAATCCAGCAGATGCTTTCGCATTGCAGCCATCTCATCCCGCGTCAGGACGAGGCACACATGCCCTGGCCCTAGCGCGCCGTGCGGAGGGACAGGCAGGTCTGGGTTTAGCGGTGGCAGCTGGGTATTTTCAGGATTGAATATCAGCAGAACAGAGGCTCCGACCCGATAAAACACGTGGCGGTCCTCAATGCGCTGTATCTTTTCCAGCCCCAGAACCTCACCGTAGAACCGTTCGGCGGCGTCCAGATCATCGACATAAAGCGCCGCTTCCAAGATGGCAGAGGGGGCCGGTATCTCGGGTGTCACCTTCATGCGGTTCAGTTTAGCCCGGCGCGTGCGGTCTGTCACCGTCGGGGGCGTCGATCCCGTTTGCGCTGTGGAGTGGCCTGAATCTGCGGTAACGGTAGGCTGTCCCACTGACCCGTCTTGAGCCCTTCAAGCGTCCAGTCTCCGATGCGACAGCGGATCAGGCGCAGGGTCGGCAGACCAACCGCCGCTGTCATCCGGCGCACCTGCCGGTTTTTGCCCTCGCGAATCGTCAGCTCAATCCAGCTGTCCGGCACGGTCTTGCGTTCGCGGATTGGAGGCATACGGGGCCAGAGGTCCTCGGGCTCATCAATCTGACGTACTTTGGCGGGGCGGGTCAGGCCATCCTTCAACTCGACCCCATCGCGCAGGGCCTTGAGGGCCGCCATATCCGGCTCGCCCTCGACCTGCACCCAATAGGTTTTGGTCATCTTGTGTTTCGGGTCTGATATCTGCGCCTGCAGCTTGCCATTGTCGGTCAGCAACATCAGCCCTTCGCTGTCACGGTCCAGACGACCGGCGGGATAGACGCCGGGCAGGTCGATGAAATCCGACAGGGTGCTGCGCGGCGACTCGGCGTTTGCGCGGTCGGTGAACTGCGGCAGCACATCAAAGGGTTTGTTGAATCGAATGAACCAGCTCATACCTCCGCCATAGCCTGCAAAACACGCTGTGTGCAACCTGTGGATAACTGTCATCTGGCTGTTACGGATTCGGCTTACCCAGTCTGCGACATATTGTGGAAACTCAGGGCTTGTCAGAGTTTTAACACGATATATAGTTATCTTAAGGCCGGGGCGGGTGCTCCCCGCTCTGGTGTCACAAACGGGCAGCTGAGAGCGAGGAGCGATTCTGTGATGGACGGAGACTTCAGGACCGATTTTGTAAGAGAACCGGGTATGCTCAAACAGCATCCGGCCTTGGTTTTGAATGCCGATTACCGCCCTTTATCCTACTATCCCTTGTCTCTGTGGCCGTGGCAGGAGGCGGTCAAGGCGGCCTGGTTGGACAGGGTCGATATCGTGGCTGAATATGACGAAGTGGTCCGCAGCCCGAGCACCGAGATCCGAATACCGTCGGTGGTTGTCCTCAAAGACTATGTAAAACCCAGAAAGCGCGTGGCCTTCACGCGCTTTAATTTATTTCTGAGGGATGAATTCCGCTGCCAGTATTGCGGAAGCCGGGACAACCTGACCTTTGACCACGTTGTGCCGCGCGCCGCCGGAGGGGTGACGAGTTGGCAGAACGTGGTTGCTGCGTGCAGCCCGTGCAACCTGCGCAAAGGCTCCAAATCGCTACGTCAGGCAGGAATGAACCTGCGCAAACCGCCGCGTCAGCCCGATGCAGAGGCCTTGCGCAATATCGGACGGAAATTCCCGCCGAACCACCTGCATGACAGCTGGATCGACTTCCTCTATTGGGACGCGGAACTGGACGAGGCTTAAGCCTTCGCGCGCCACGCGGCCAGCCAGAGCAGAACCAGAACGGCGGAAATGGCTGCGTTCCAACCGGCCATGGACAAGCCAAACATTTCCCACGGGATTTCATCGCATCGCACTAGGGGGGCGGCCATGATCTGATTCATCAGTTGTTCTGCCGACAACCCTCCAATATCGCCGGAGGTGCAGGTTGAGGGGCCTTCCCACCATCCTTGTTCGACGCCCGCGTGAAAGAAGCCAATTCCGGCCGTGATCGTCGCGGCCAAGGCTCCTATCAGCGGTAGCGGGTTGAGTTTTGGCAACACCAAGGCCAGAGCCCCGATCACGACTGCAGCGACATGGGGATAGCGTTGCCAGATGCACATTTTGCAGGGTGCCAGGCCGCCAATATGCTGAAATCCCCATGCGCCCAACAAAAGAGCCGCCGATCCTCCGGCTGCGAGGATCACGTAAGTCGATCGTTTTGTCATAGATATTTAACCGCCAGAAACCCACCAAACAGCAGGATGATGAACAGGGTGAACATAAGCCCGAGGCGCTTTTCGATGAAGTCCCGGATCGGCTCTCCGAACTTCCACAGTAGGCCTGCCACAAGGAAGAACCGCAACGCACGCGCCAGAATCGAGGTCGCAATGAAGTTACCCAGCGGCATGCCGGTCCAGCCGGACATGATGGTGATCACCTTGTAGGGGAAGGGGGTCACACCGGCCGCCAGCACGGCCCAGAAGCCGAAATCGTTGAAGCGGGTGTTGAACTCTTCCATCGCGTCGGCCTTGCCCATGGATTCGAGAATGGGTTGTCCGATGCTTTCATAGGCAAAGGCGCCAATCGCATAGCCCAGCATACCGCCCAGAACCGAGGCCACCAGGGCAACGCCTGCAATGAGCCACGCCTTCGAGGGGCGCGCCAGAATCATCGGGATCATCAGGACATCGGGTGGAATCGGAAAGAACGAGCTTTCGATAAAGGCCACGACGGCAAGCGCCCATAGGGCATGAGGGTGCTCGGCCAGCCGAATGGTCCAATCATACAGGGATCGCAGCATCACACTCTCACAGTCGCGTCTCAGGTCGTGACAGGCAAACCACGGGCGTGCGGAAGGGTCAACTGCCGTGCGGCCAACAATCGACGGGGCAGTGTGTTTTTGCCTCTGGACCTTCCCGGTTAGGGGCGCTAATCCAATGTCCGTGGCCCAAGTGGCGGAATGGTAGACGCAGGGGATTCAAAATCCCCCGGTAGTGATACCGTGCCGGTTCGAGTCCGGCCTTGGGTACCAAAGTAAAAACAGAGGGTTAGGGGAACCTGCTCTCTGTTTTTTCTTTTTCAAGTGATGTCTTGCTACGCATGTGCACCCTTATTGGGCATTTAAACCGCGATCCTCTGAATAAAATGCGTTTTACCTCGCTGCGGGTCAAATGGCTTAGAAGCCGCCGCTCGATGGGGAAAGATTTGAAAACAACCTCATATCTGATGCGAGAGGCGTTCTGTCGAAGGGCTGGCCTTGACTTTCAGCGTATCTGAATGAAACCTCGGACCTGTTGGGAGATATCGGAAAATCTATACAGCTGGCCCTGTTGCAATGCGGATTGATCTGACCTATCGGCACAATCCCCAATGCGGGTCCCGGAAGGGAGGCGTCAGCCTTTTCCCGCCCAAGTCATAATAATGGGAGTTCTTAAATGAAAAACAGCAGCAAGCTTAGCCTCGGCGCGTTTGTGACCGCTGCAATGATGGCACCTGCCGCCTATGCGGAAGAGTTCATCACCATCGGTACAGGTGGCGTAACCGGCGTGTACTATCCCACCGGTGGTGCGATCTGCCGTCTGGTCAACAAAGGCCGCAAGGAACACGGCGTACGCTGCTCGGTCGAATCGACCGGCGGCTCGGTCTACAACATCAACACCATCCGCGAGGGTGAGCTGGAGTTTGGTGTGGCCCAGTCCGACTGGCAGTACCACGCATACAACGGCACATCGAAATTCGAAGAGGCTGGCCCCTTCGAAAATCTGCGCGCTGTATTCTCGGTACACCCTGAGCCCTTCACCGTCGTGGCCCGTGCCGATTCCGGCATCGCCAGCTTTGAAGACCTCAAAGGCAAGCGCGTTAACATCGGTAACCCCGGTTCCGGTCAGCGCGGCACCATGGACGTTGTTCTGGAAGCCATGGGCTGGACTCTGGACGACTTCGAACTGGCATCCGAGCTGAAAGCGGCTGAGCAGTCGGCAGCTCTGTGCGACAACCAGATCGACGCGATGATCTACACTGTTGGTCACCCGTCGGGTTCGATCCAGGAAGCGACCACCGCATGTGATTCCGTTCTGGTGAACGTCACTGGCGACGCGATTGACGGCCTGATCGACGGCAACTCGTACTACCGTACCGCGACCATTCCGGGTGGCATGTACCGTGGCTCGGACGGCGACACCACCACCTTTGGTGTTGGCGCAACCTTCGTGACTTCGGCAGATGTGTCGGAAGATGCTGTGTATGCAGTTGTCAGCTCGGTCTTCGAGAACTTTGACGACTTCAAAAAGCTGCACCCTGCGTTTGCAAACCTGAAGCCCGAAGAGATGATCGCGGACGGCCTGTCGGCTCCGCTGCATCCGGGTGCTGAAAAGTACTACAAAGAAAAAGGCTGGGTTCAGTAAACCAGACCTGAAGCAGGGTGCCCAAGGGCGCCCTGCAACCCAAGCCCGGACCGAACGGGCAAAAATAAGGCCAAAAAGGCCACATGACGGGGAGACATTTATATGAGTTCCGACACGCAATCCAACCGACCGCTATCCGAAGAAGAGCTTCAGGAGCTTGTTGCCTCCTCCGATGCCGGCGGTCGTAACCCGGTCGGTAGTGTCGGGATCTTTCTGGCGATTGTCGCCGCGCTTTGGTCGGTGTTTCAGGTCGTTTTGGCCTCGCCAGTATCAAACGTCGTTTTGCCTGGCAGCGTGGTCAACAACTCGCGCCAGATCCACCTGGCCTTTGCGATGTTTTTGGCTTTTGCGGCCTATCCGGCGCTGAAATCCAGCCCTCGGAGCTATATCCCCGTGCAGGACTGGATTATGGGGCTGCTGGGCGCGTTTGTGGCGCTCTACGGCTACTTTTTCTACGACAAGATCGTGAATGCAGGCGGTCTGGCGGACGACACCGATAAATGGGTCGCGCTGGGTGGGTTGCTGTTGCTGTTCGAGGCCGCGCGTCGTGCGCTTGGCCCGGCCATGGCGATCATCGCGACGATCTTCCTTGCCTATGTCTTCTTCGGCTCGTCCGAATGGGTGCCTGAGGTGATCCGCTGGAAAGGCGCGAGCCTGAAGAAAGCAATGAGCCATATGTGGATCACGTCTGAGGGCGTGTTCGGCATCGCGCTTGGTGTGTCGACTAAATTCGTCTTCTTGTTCGTGCTATTCGGGGCGTTGCTCGATAAAGCCGGGGCAGGGAATTACTTTATCAAGATGGCCTTCGGCGCCCTCGGCCATCTACGCGGTGGCCCGGCCAAGGCGGCTGTCGTGGGTTCGGCGGCGACCGGTCTGATCTCTGGCTCGTCGATTGCCAATGTTGTGACCACCGGTACGTTCACCATTCCGCTGATGAAGCGCGTCGGCTTCTCCAGTGAGCAGGCGGGCTCGGTCGAGGTTGCCTCATCCGTGAACGGCCAGATCATGCCACCTGTCATGGGGGCCGCGGCCTTCCTGATGGTGGAATATGTGGGTATTTCCTACGTTGAGGTCATCACCCATGCCTTCCTGCCGGCTGCGATCTCTTACATCGCGCTGGTCTATATCGTTCATCTGGAAGCCGTGAAGCGGAACATGCCGACGCTGGGCAACCGTGAGGTTCACCTCGCGCGGACCGTGGTCGGAATGCTGTCCTTTTTCATCGTCTTTGCTGGCCTATGCTACGGCTCGCAATACCCGGTCGAAGCGGTCACCAGCATGGTGCCAACGGCCGCTGGCATGGTGCTGAGCCTGATCGTCTGTGCGGTCTATGTAGCGCTGCTTTATCTTGCTGCGCAGGTCCCGGATCTTGAGCCGGATGATCCCAACGCCAAAGAGGTTGAACTTCCCGTCATCGCGGACATCTACAAGGCCGGTCTGCACTATCTGCTGCCGATCATCGTGCTGGTCTACTTCCTGATGATCGAGCAGAAATCACCCGGTCTGTCCGCCTTCTGGGCAACGGCGCTGCTGTTCGTGATCCTGCTGACGCAGAAGCCACTCAAAGCGATTTTCCGGGGAGAGAGCGAGGTCTACAACCGCTTCATCGACGGTGTTGCAGATCTGTGGCAAGGCCTGATCGACGGCGCGCGCAACATGATCGGGATCGCACTGGCCACGGCCACTGCGGGCGTGATCGTGGGCACCGTGACGCTGACCGGTGTGGGCCAAGTGATGGCCGATCTGGTCGAATTCCTGTCGGGCGGCAACCTGATCCTAATGCTGGTGATGGTTGGTATCCTCAGCCTGATCCTGGGTATGGGCCTGCCGACAACGGCGAACTACATTGTCGTCAGCTCACTGATGGCAGGCGTTGTGGTCGAACTGGGCGCGCAAAGCGGGCTGATCGTTCCGCTGATCGCGGTTCACCTGTTCGTGTTCTACTTCGGGATCATGGCGGACGTGACGCCTCCGGTCGGGTTGGCGAGCTTTGCGGCGGCCGCCGTGTCCGGTGGTGACGCGATTCGTACCGGCTTCACGGCCTTCTTCTACAGCCTGCGGACCGTAGCGCTGCCGTTTGTGTTCATCTTCAACACAGACCTGCTGCTGATCGACGTGACATGGGTCGAAGGGATCACCGTCGCCATATTCGCTACGATTGCGATTTTGGTCTTCACAGCGGGCACAATGGGTTATTTCCTGACCCATAACCGCATTTACGAAAGCGTTGCCCTGATCGCGGTAGCCTTTGCGCTGTTCCGGCCAGACTTCTTCATGGACCGCATCTCACCACCCTTTAGCTCAGTCGAGCCAGCCGCCTTCGTGGAAACCATCGGAGAAACGCCTCCGGGCACCGAGGTCCGCGTTGTTGTCAGCGGTCCTGACTTCGACACGCTCGAGATGACCGACACTACCGTTGTCGTTACTGTCGGCGACGAAGAGGGCGGAGCCGCGCGTGTTGACGCCATGGGTCTGCTGCTGTTGGAAGAGGACGGATTGGTCAAACTCGAAGAGCCGCTTTTCGGTTCGCCCGTCGCGGATGAGTTGGGCATTTTCGACTATTACGGCGATGACGCGGTGCGTCTGAGCTCGGTCAGCCTGCCGTCCGGTCAGCCTCCAAAACAGCTGATCTATATCCCGGCGATGCTCTTGTTGGGCCTGATCGCCTTCCTGCAACGCGGCAGGGCCGCCAGACAAGAAGAGGTGGCGGCATGACACAATCGGTTCTCTGCGCCGTAGATATCAGCAATGGTGATCTGGACAGCCCTGTATTGCAGAAAGCGGCCGCACTGGCGAATATGGACGGCGCGCAACTGGATGTGGTGACCGTCCTGCCGGACTATGGTGAAAGCTGGGTCTCAGGGTTCTTCGAGGCAGACCACCACGAAAAGGCGTTGGAACAGGCACAGGTTGAGTTGACCGAGCTATGCGTGGCGACCTTGGGCGCTGAGCGTAATGCCTCCGTCCGGCATGTCGTCGCCACCGGGACCGCCTATCAGGAGATCCTGAAAACCGCAGAAAGTGCGGGGTCGGACCTGATCGTTATCGGTGCGCACAAGCCGGATTTGAAGGACTATCTTCTGGGGCCGAACGCCGCCCGCGTGGTGCGGCACGCAAACGTCTCGGTCTACGTCGTGCGGTAGATCAGTATCCGGTCATCTCCAGATAGCCGCGCCCGGCGTGGCTGCCTGAGACGGTGACCGGGCCTTCCCAGTACTCAAATCGCGTTCCCATCCATGCATCGGGTATTAAACCCGCAACCTCAACGTCCAAGTCATATTCTGGCAGTGCGACGTTCCAGCGTATCGGCACGTCGCGCCCGGCAACCGGCGCGGTTTCAAGCGGCTTGAACGAGGCCGACCCATCAGGCAACGCCCGCGTGGTGCCATCGGCATTGATCCATGTGGCGGCCGTAAAGTCCTGACGATCGCCACGCAGGCGAAAACCCATCAGCTTCTCGCCGGTATCAAAGCTGAGCGAGAACCAATCCCAACCGCTCTGATCCTCGGCCAGTGGTTGCGAGGACCACTCACGATCCAACCACGCCTGACCGGTGACCGTGACGTCTCGGTCTGGCAGGTGCAATGTGCCTTCCACAGCGTAGAACGGTTGCGAGTAGTAGTAGCTCGCTTGTCCGTCGGCGGATTTTACCGAATAGCCAGCGTCCCCATGAAAGACCAACGGCCCTTGGGCGTTCAGCGAAAGGTCATAGCCAAAATCCGCGCCATGTGCCGTTAGGGACAGAGTATCGAAGTTAGGTCCACTCATCCGCCATTCGTCGATCCAGGCCGCAAACGGTTGCGCCGTGACACCGGCCTGTCCAACACCACCGCGCGACAGGCGTTCCGCAAAGAAGTGGCGTTCGGGTGTGGTGACTGCGGCATGGCCCATCCAAATCTGAGGGCTCTGCCAGCCTTCGGTTTCAAAGGGTTTCAGGGCTGATCGGAACAAGGTCCATTGAATGCCATAGTCCTTCCCGCCGTCGCCTTTCAGATTAGCCGTCAAATACCACCATTCGATCCGATACGCGGGATGAGGGCCATGATCTGCGGGGAACTCGAACGTGTAGCCGCGCTGAGGGACTTCGAATCCTTCGGCGGAACCGCCAAGCCCTGCATACCCCTGAGCCAATGCGCCAAAGGGGAAGAGAAGCAGCACCGCAATCAAAAAGGCCTTAGCGTTCATTGGCAAATACTCTCAGCAAGTCGGCGGGTGGCAACCGCAGCAGACGCAGGGCGGGCAGGGCGGCCGCGGCCAGCGCGGCAACGAGGGTCAGCAGGAAGAGAATCAGCCAGTCCCATGGGAAGACAAACATAGGCAGCCGCCAGCCGAAGGCCTCGACATTGATTACGGCCAGCAGCACCCAGGCGAGGATCAGACCGAGTGGCAGCGCAAGGCAAGCCGTCATCGCGGCCAGTATGGCACTGCGCGACAGCTCCAGCCGTGCCAATTGTGCTCGGTCTAGTCCGAGCGCCCAAACCGGAGCGATCTGGGGCAGGCGCTGCGTCCAGAGCGTCAGGAGGCTGGTGAGGATGGCAAACCCGGCAACCCCAAGTGTCAAGACATTCAGGGCTGAGGTTACCACAAAGGTCTTCTCGAAGATCGCGCGGGATTGGGCCTTCATCGCCGCTTGTTGAACAACGGCATGAGGCGCAAGCTCGAACCGCTCGCGCAGGGTCTGCGCCAACTCGGTTGCGCGGTTTGGGTCCAGGCGAATGCCGAACCGCCGCGCCTCTTGCCCCGGTGCGATCAGGTCCAGTTGAGCCATCGAAACAATCGCCTGTCCGGTTGGGTTGCCATAGTCCGAGTAAACACCTGCGACGGGCAATTGGTGGTTCGGACCAAGGCGCAGCACATCACCGGGCCAGAGGTCAGCGCGTCGTGCAAGCTGTTCGTTGATCAACACAGCGTCACCCGACATGACCCGATCCCAACTGTCATCTGCACGCGCGATCAATGGCCAATACTGGCGGTAGGTCGGGTCGTCGACCACGCCATACAGGAACAACGGCCCGGTTTCATGCGCCAATTCTACGTTGCGGATGGGGAGGATTGCGGTGACTTGCGGCTCTAGCCACTGGGTAATCTCGCGCCCTTGTTGGTCGCTCTCAGTGGTCAGGTATAGCTCGGAGGTCAGTCGTTGATCCAGCCAGCCGACAAAGGTGAGGCGGAAGCTGGAGACCATGGTTCCCACGCCGATATTCGCCGCCAAGGCCAGCAGCAGCGCCATCAGAGCGAGCGACAGACCGGGCAGTTGCGCGCGCATGTCTGCCCAGACCCATTGCGCAACCGGGCCTTTGGCGCGACTGGCGCAGAGGTTTAGCGCTACAGACAGACTAATCGGCAACAGCAAGGCCGCCCCCGTCAACAGGCCTGCCAATAGTGCGAAGCCGCCGAGGAGGCCTCCGACCATGGTGTAGGCGAGGCCTCCGAAGACAAGCAGCGCCAAGCCGCAGTAGGCCGCCAACCGTTGGCCTTGCCCGCTGCCGCGCCAGGCTTGCAGGCCCGGACCTGCCAACAACGGCATGCGGGACAGGCGCCATAAGGCTTGCGCACTTGCGATCAGAGTGCCTCCGAGCGCCATTCCTAGTCCAGCCAACGCCCATGCGGGTTGGAGAGTCAATTGCCCGGTCACAGGTGCGCCGTAGAGGCCGCGCAATGTGGCGGCCACATCTGGTAAAAGCGCTCCGGCGAGGAAGAAGCCTAGGATCAAGCCGATGATGCCTCCGATCAGGGCCAGCAGGGTCAGCTCAGCCAGGATCAACCAAACCAGCCGCCGCATCGAGACACCAAGCGCCCGCAACGTTCGGATCATGCCGCGACGCTGCGCAAAAGCCAGACCGACTGTTCCATTGACAATGAACAGCCCCACGGCAAAGGACAGCATTCCAAACGCGGTCAGGTTCAGGTGGAAGCTATCGGTCAGCTGCGCGGTATCGACTTGTGAAGTGGGGCTGACCCGGTCCAATTCGGGTACGATTTCCGACAGTGGAGGGACCGAGCGAGGTTGGCTCGGTAGAACGACAAGGCGAGAGATCTGACCGGGCGCCCCGAGCAAGGTTTCGGCAACTCCAATGTCAGTCAGGATGACATCGGGTGGAAGCTCGGTTGTTATCAGGACCGGCGGCAGATCGTCTTGCGACTGCAATAGGGTGGCTAACTCAGCCGAGGCCAGCAAGCGGCCCGGTGCTGTCAGGATATCAGCGGGATCCGTTTCGGCCTCAGCCTCGGTGATCGCAGGCAGGGCCGGATAGGCGACCATGTCGACGCCTAACACGCGCAGCGTTCGGCCGTGGATGCGATAGGGCCCCTCGAGCACCGCTGCGACCTGCCAACCGGCGCGGCGCAGGTCGGCATAGCGGGCCAATGGGATCGCGCCGGAAGGGTCGCGCAGCTCATCAAACTGGCCGAGGGCAAGCTGCGCATTGGCACGGGCGTAACTGGCGCGGGCCTCAGCATTGATCGCCTGAACCGCCGACCAAAGCCCGGTTGCCAACGCGATCCCAATTAGAAGCGTTGCAAGCTGCAACCAATGGCTTCGCCAATGAGATAACAGCGCCTGTATTATGGCAGCCGTCATTGAATACGCCCGCCTGCCAGATGAACTCTGCGATCCAGTTGGCCTGCGATATCTTGCGAATGCGTCACCAATAGCAGCGCGGCACCTGACTCAGTCACGAGGGACAGCATCAGATCCAGAACGGCCGCACTGGCGGTTTCATCCAGATTGCCCGTCGGCTCATCCGCGAGCAGCAGCTTGGGCCTGACGGCCATCGCGCGCCCGATGGCGACGCGTTGCTGCTGACCGCCGGACAAACGCTCGGGGAAGCGGGACAGAAGATCGCTCAGGCCGAGGCGATCGGCCAGATGCGCCTCCCAATCTGGATCATGACACCCGGCCAGCCGCGCGTGGAAGGACAGGTTCTGTGTGACCGTCAGCGATGGGATCAGGTTGAACTGCTGAAATACTAGCGAGACGTGTTTCCGTCGCAGCCCGGCGCGCCCGGCATCATCCAGACCCGACAGAGCAATACTGTCCAACGTGATCTCTCCGGCGTCGAAATGATCCAGCGCGGCCGAGAGGTTCAGCAAGGTGGATTTGCCGCTGCCGCTTTCACCGGTCAGCGCCAAGGTTTGGCCGTGGTCCAGCGACAGCGAGACATCCTGCAGCACAGGCCGTCCACCGGGATAGGTCTTGTGAACATGTTCAATCGACAACAGCATGATCCGCCTCGCTTTTTGTCCTAGATGTGCAACTGTTTGATCCGCTGTCCAGTGCCGACTAGGTCTTGATACGTGACATCGGCCTGTGCCCTTGTGCTTGCGGGCCGCAAAGGTCATGCTGAGACGACCTTACCGCAGCTTGATTCAGGACGTAAAAACATGACCTTGCTACATCAGATTGTCTGGGGAAGCACGTTTCTGGGCCTTTGTTTTCTGGTCGAAATCCTGCTTTTGACATGGTGTACCGTGGTGATCATGAAGATGGAAACCAATCTGGAAAAGAGAGGCGTGTTTATGGGCACGGCGATGCCGATTGCGGTGGCTCTCGTTTTCATTGTCGCGATCCACACCATTCAGGTTTGGATTTGGGCGATCGTCTGGGTGTTGCTCGACGTTCTGCCGGATTGGAACACCGCGATTTACTTTTCCTTGGTGACCTTCACGACCCTGGGCTACGGCGACATTGTTCTGGGTGAGGCACTTCGGATTTTCGGGTCTTTCGCTTCCGTGGCGGGGCTGTTGGCCTTTGGCCTGTCGACCGCTTACATGGTTGCCATGATGACGCGCGTATTTCAGGACCGAATTTTCTCTTAAAGAATAGGGGCAAAGAGCCGCGCCAGAGGGGCACCAAAACGGATATGGGCTGGTTGCTGGGGCATGGATCGCGTTAGCTCATAGCAGTTCTCGAAATCGGCTGAGAGCATCTCACTGACGGCTTCCGCCGCGCGTGGGTCGAAGAACAGCGCCATCGCCTCAAAATTCAGCCGGAATGAGCGGTTGTCCAGATTTGTCGTTCCAACCGCAGCCAGGGCATCGTCGACCACAAACGCTTTTTGATGCATGAACCCGTCAGTGTAGCGGAACACCCGCACGCCGCAGTCTCGGATTTCATCAAAATAGGCGAAGGCGGCCAGCCAGGGCAGGCGGTGGTCGATCACGTCTGGTAAAAGAATACGGACGTCGACCCCGCGCATGGCCGCGTGCTGCAGGGCAGTCATGATGTCGATGTCCGGCACAAAATAGGGCGAGGCGATCCATAACCTTTCCTTGGCCTCGGCGATGGCGGCAAAGAACAGCATTGCGCCGGTTTCGGTGTCATCTCCCGGCCCGGTTGCCACCAATAGGGCGTTCATGTCCTGCTCGGCCTCGCTTCCTGCCCAATCAAGGTGGTCAATCAGATCCTCATCGCGCGCCCAGTGCCAGTCTTCGCAGAAAATCAGCTGTAGCTGCCGCACGATGTGGCCGGTCATCTTCAGGTGGGTATCTCGCCAATGGCCGAAACGCTCGCTTTGGCCCAGATACTCGACCCCTACATTGTGGCCGCCGATGAATCCGGTTTCGCCATCAATGATTACCGTTTTGCGGTGATTGCGATAGTTCAGCTGAAACCGGAAGTTCGGGCCACGTTGTTCTTTGGGGTCGGCTACATCTATCCCAGCCTCGCGCATCGTTTCGAGATATGTGGGAGGAAGGCCGTAGCTGCCGACGGCATCTGTCATGAACCGAACGTGTACGCCGCGCTTGGCTGCGGCGATCAGCTTTTTCTGCAGCTCTTGCCCAAGTGTATCATCCCGGACGATGTAGAACTGGATCAGGATGTAGTTTTTAGCGGAGTCAATCGCCTTGAAAATCGAATCAAACGTGGCCTGCCCATCGACCAGCAACTCAGCCCCGTTCCCGCGTGAGACGGGCAGGTGGGCCAGAACCTCAAACGGACGTGGGTTGAGTGTCATAGTCGAGGGATCGGGTTTCGAATAGTCGGCAAAGGTCTTGATGCCCTCGACGACACGCTCGCTTTCCTGCCGCGCGATGCGGTAGCCGCGAAAGCGGTGGTGGCCTAGAAACAAATACATCGGTACCGCAAAGAAGGGGGCCGAGATCAGGAAGACCACCCAGCCCACTGCACCCTGAGGGGTACGCGCGGTTTGCGCCGCGCGTAGCGAGAACACGCCTGCTGTCACGTAGAGACAAAAAACGAGGGCAGAAACAAGCAATGTCCACATAGGGTTGAGGGCCTCCGGCGCAGGTTAGTTAGCGCCAGTGTAGATGCGAGACCAGTCCTGCGCCATATCCACAATGACCCAGCCCATGTCGGGGCCTTTATCCAACCCATCAACCAAGCGCCCAATTGGGCTTTCGCGGTCATAGGCCCATTCCCGTTCCGCATCCGTGTGGTGGACAAGGACCCCAAGACGCGGACCATCACCGGCCGTAGTCCACTCCATCATGGCGAAGTCGCCGTCCGAGTTACCCCCGGCCAGAATGGGGCGCTTGCCGAGTGTGCGTTCGATGTTGATCGGCTTGCCCTCCTTGTCGTCGATAAAGGCGATGCCCGGTTCCTTGACGATGGTTGGAACACCATCGACCTGCGCATAGCTGGTGGTGCCATAAGTGCCGAGGATTTGCTCGGGCGGAATGCCATAGGCCTGTTCGGCAAAGACCCGCATGAAATGAAGACCGCCGCCTGAAACGATGTAGGTCGTAAATCCCTCATCACGCAGATAGCGCAACAACTCGACCATTGGTTGGTAGGTCATCTGATCAAAGGGTAAACCGGTATCGGGGTGCTGCGTATTGTCCAGCCAATCGGCTACCGCGGTCTGAAACGCCTCGACGCTGACGCCGGAATGCGAGGCGTTGACGACCTCGATCAACGCGTCGTGACCGCCTTTTAGGATGGTCGCAAGATCACCCTCGGCGGCGGCTTTCAAGGTCGGAGTGGTCAGGATGCTTGGATCCTGCTTGGCCATTTTCGCCAGCCGATCCATAGCAAAGATGAATTGGAAATAGACAGGCTGTTCCGCCCAAAGCGTGCCATCATTGTCAAAGACCGCGACCCGATCTGCAGGGGTGACATAATCCGGGCCGTCAGGGTCGGTCACGGCCTGGACAAACTCTACAATCGCGGCTTTCGAGTCACTTTGCGTCCAGCTGGGCAGGGGGTCCGCCAGCGACGCAAAGGGGGCAACAGACAAAAGGGCGCTAAGAACAGCGTGTTTCATGAAATTCTCGGTGGTTTTTGAATGGAAAAGGGCCGCCCCAACACGGGCGGCCCGGTTTATTTGGGCGCCGATCTTAGTTGTTGGTCGGCGTTGTCAGCTTCTCCATCACCTGATCAAGGTTGAAGCTTGCCGCTTTCTGGCGCGGTGGGAATTCCTCAAACGTGCTCAGGAACGTACCGACATATTGCTGGGCGGGAACCAGGAAATAGGCCCGATCCAACAGCCAGTCATAGTATGTGTTCGAGGTCCGGTATGCGCGCTCATACGGGTCGCGTCGCAGGTTGATGATCAACGGGATGCGCAGCTCGGTCCAGGGTTCGATCCAGGCGCGCAGTGTTGCCCATGCTTTCTGCTCCAGGAAGATCAGCTTCCAGTCTTCAAAACGAAGCGCCGTCAGGTCACCATCGTCGGAGAAGTAGAAGATCTCTTTCCGGGGGCTTTCGGTGGACTCACCGGTCAGCAAGGGCAGGATATTGTAGCCATCCAGATGCACCTTGTAATCGCGGCCCATACCAGACGAGCTATAGCCCGCTTTCAGCTTTTCCTTGATGTCCGGATCGCCGGCAACCGCAAGGTAGGTGGGCAGCCAGTCCATATGGTGAACGATCTCGTTGGTGACAGAACCGGCCTCAATCTGGCCCGGCCAGCGCACCATCGAGGGCACACGCCATCCGCCTTCCCAGTTGGTATTCTTCTCACCCCAGAAAGGCGTCGCGGCGGCATCCGGCCATGTGTTCATGTGCGGGCCGTTGTCGGTGGAGTAGTGAACGATCGTGTTGTCGGCGATGCCAAGCTCGTCCAGCAAATCCAGCAGTTGCCCGACATGCATGTCATGTTCAATCATGCCTGCGGTGTACTCATCGGCCACACGACCCGAGATTTCGTTGGCCTTGGTGCGCATCTCGTCCTTGACGTGGGTCCGGAAGTGCATACGGGTCCCGTTCCACCAGACATAGAAGGGCTGACCCTGCTCATGCGCTCGGGTGATGAAGTCGATTGCGGCCGCCACGGTCTCATCATCTACGGTTTCCATGCGCTTGCGGGTCAGAGGGCCGGTGTCCTCGATCGTGCCATCGGATTTGGATTTGATCACGCCACGTGGGCCATACGCCTCGCGGAAGGTGCGGCCATCGGCCAACACGCGATCACCGGGATAGTCTTCGTTTTCCGGTTCTTCCTCGGCATTCAGGTGATAAAGATTCCCGAAAAACTCATCAAATCCATGGTTTGTCGGTAGGTGCTCATCCTTGTCACCCAGGTGGTTCTTGCCGAACTGACCGGTCACATAGCCGTGGTCTTTCAGCAGGCCGGGAATGGTCGGATCCTCGACCTGCATCCCCAGATCAGCACCGGGAAGGCCAACCTTGGACAGACCGGTCCGGAACACGGACTGACCCATGATGTAGGAGGACCGGCCCGCGGTACAGGACTGCTCACCGTAATAGTCGGTGAAGATCATGCCTTCTTTGGCAACGCGGTCGATATTGGGTGTCTGATATCCCATCAGACCCATCGTGTAGGCCGAGATATTGGACTGACCAATGTCGTCGCCCCATATCACAAGAATATTGGGCTTTTGATCCTGCGCCCAAGCCGGCAGGGCAAGGGCAACGGCAACCGTCGCAACAGCGACCCTGCGCACTGCACTGCGCCAATTGTTAGCAATCATTCGTGGAGGTGACATGTAGTACTCCTCAGTAAAACGGGAATTAATGGCCCGGTAATTTTATCGTTAATGGCAGCGGCCGACTTAAGAAAAGACCGCGAGCAAGGTGTTGATTGTCGGACAAAAAACTATCTATTGGTCCGAGAATCGAACAGAACTAGATTAGGCTATGAAACGTATCGAAAACTTATCATATGATCGCTTTGAAAGATACTAATGTTTGATGTTGATGAGGATATCCGAACGCTGACCCAGTCGGATTGGTTTGGCGCGCGCGGCCACAAATTTCAGAGCGATCTTATGACCTGCGCCGTGCGAAAAACCTTTGATGCGGGGGAAACGCTTTATCTCTACGGCGATGAGGCAAATGGAATTCACGCGGTTCTCAGCGGCGCCGTGCAAATCACCGCACCGGCTGATGACGGGCAGGAATTTGTCGTTCATCGCGATGGGCGTGGGTTTTGGGTTGGTGATTTGGCGCTGTTCGCCGAAGCACGGCGCCTGATCAGTGTGATGGCGACCCAAACAACCCGGGCCTTGTTCTTTCCCACCTCACGGGTCGAGAGGCTGGTACAAGACAACCCGGAATACATACGCGATTTCTACGCCTTGACGCGCGAGAACATGAAAACCTCCCTGCGCATCATGGCCAATCTGGCTGTCACGGGCACCGAGAAGCGCCTTGTTTTGCGTCTGTTGCATCTGGACGAGGGTGCTGCGAAAGCCGAGGGGTGGATCATCGTATCGCAAGAGGAGCTGGCTGCGATGGTCGCGGTTTCTCAGCCGACCTTGCATCGGAACCTGCATCGTCTGGTGGATCTGGGACTGGTTGAACTCGGCTATGGGCGCCTGCGCCTCATCGACCGCAGCAAACTGATTGCCAATTGCCAGAGCTGATCTAGGGGTTAAGCGGAGGCAAAGCATCCTTGTCGCGCGGGACCGCATCTTTCATTGAGGTTAGGCTTTGCAGGGCAGTCCTCCAGTCTTCGGATTGATCGCGACCGGAGTACCGGGCAGAACCGATACGGGTCAGGCAGTCCTCCAGCTTCTCCGCATTCTTAGAGTTGCCGCCACGCGATCTCCAAAGCTCCAACGCGGTATAAGTCGCATTTAAATCATTAGCTTGTACGGCGGTCTTCAAAGCGTCTTCAGCATATCTCCGCGACGCCAGATACCGACCACGGCGTGCCTCTCTCAAACCGCTGATGCGCGGGGAAAGAAAACGCCACAAAGCACCAATTGCGAGAACGGCGATCGCGGCGAAGGCAGCGATCTTCAGAACTTCGTCCAGACTGGGCGGCTGCCATTTCGGTGGTGCAAGCGTCAGCTCTGTCGCGGGAACTGAGGCGGTTTCGACTTGGTTGGTCTGCAGGTTGAACCAGTCGATGGAAACCTCGGGCAACTGCACGACACCTTCTTGCTGCGCGATATACACGACCTCTTCCTGACGTTGGCCGGACAACACGCCACGTTCCTCGGTTTCTGAAATCCGGGGTTCTTTGGGATAGGCGCGCAGCAGTGGGCTTTGCTGTTGCGGTGTCAGAACCGGGATCAACAGCGGCGTTGTGCCAGAGATACGCGCAGTCAATTCGCGCGTGATGGCATCACCGGCCTGCATGTCGGTTGGGCCTTCGAGTTTCTGCTCGAGTGTAAACGCGGTTGCGATGATCAACGGATCGAGGCCTTCCGCGCCAGCCGGTATTTCGGCCGTGATCTTGACCGGAGGCAGGTCGACCGTGACTTGAACCGGAGCATTCGTGTTGGGATCGGCATAGGTCACAGCAACTGACTGCGCGTCGAAGGTGATGTCGCCGGTAATCAACGGATACACACGGTAGCTGCGCTGAACGCCCGACCATGTCTCTCCGTTCATGGTCTCGCTGACCGGCCCCGAGGCCCGTTCGGGCAGGCGCACTAAGAGGTTTTGTTGCTCTAGAGAGGGCAATTCCGGCGGTTGCGGCATGAAGGTCGGCACCAGAACCTTGATCCGAACAATCGCTGGTTGGCCGACGATGACGGGCTCCTCCGGAGCCTCCACGGTGATCTGCGGGGCGGTTTCTTCGTTGCCTTGCGCGAAGACGGATACAGGGAAGAGGAGAATGAAGAGGAGCGCGTATCTCATTCCGTTTGCTCCTGATTTTCCAACAGGAAGCGGTTGCGCAGGAAATCCTGCATGTCGGTATCAATGGTGCTTATCCATTGCTTCGCATTCAACGTTTGCGGTCCGTCCTTAGGCGCTTGAACCGTGGTTTCACTGCCCCGCGCGTCGTCATTGTCGAACACTGTATCGTCCGCGCCGATGCCAGCTTCCTCGCCCGTGTCGGATTGCTCCCGGGTCGTTTCGACATAGTCCAAGATGGCCTTGGACACCTCAAGGTTATGTTGCGCCTCTGGCCAATCCGGTTTCCGTTCCAGAGCGGTTTCAAACGCTGCGATTGCCGGGCGGTATTCGCGGTTTCGGATACGGGCCATACCTTCGGCAAAAGCAGCCTCGGCCGTGTTCAAACCGGCGAATATCTCAGAGGCCTGTTCATATTGACCGTCTTTGAGATACGCATAGCCCTTGTGATATGGGTCATCAAAAAGTTGGGCCGCGTCTCCAAACCGCTTCTGGTTCATCGCAATTTGCCCCTGCTGATCCGGTGTCACGAACCAATCCCGCCAACCTTCGGCGCGTGCGCCCGAGGGCGGAAGGACGAACAACGCCAAAAGAGCCCAACGGATCACCCAACCCTTTCGGAACCACAAAAGCGACAGCAGCGCAGCGGGCCAGGCCAGCATCCAACCCTTGTCTTGCCAGTCCAGCCGATCGTCATCGTCCAGCGCTAGCGCTGCGGTATAGGCCGACTGAATTTGGCGTTGCAGCCGAGAGATATCCCGGTCGTCATCCGTGAACGCAACAGTCGAAGCGCCTTGGACATTTCCCAACTGCGCAATCCGGTCGCCGTCGGGCAGCATGGTCAGGAAGAAAAGATCATGGGTTGAGTTGCTTAGAGCAGGAACCTGAGACGGGTCGAGATCGTCCAGAGCAAATAAAACCGCACCCGGGCTCTCGCTTTCGTCCAAAATGGATTGCGCCAGCGTCAGGGCATCAGCGGCAGCATCACCTTGTTTCGGCATCACGGCCGGTGTCAGCCCCTCAAGCAGCGGGCGCAGAATGTTGGCGTCTTCGGTCAGAGGCGCGACGCGGTGTGGGGTACCGGCATATGCGATCAAGGCGGTGCGCGCTCCGGCGCGTTCGGTGATCAGGTCGGCGATTTTGAACTTGGCACGGTCAAGGCGCGAAGGTGCAAGATCGGTGGTCTCCATGCTTTCGGTAACCTTGAGAGCGATCACCAGTGGCGCGGTATCCGCGATCAGCGGATTGGGAGCGCGCGACCAAGTCGGCCCCGCCGCCGCGAGAGTGACCAGCGTAGCGATGATCATGGCGACGTCGATGGGGTGAATTCGACGGTTCTCCTCCGCGCCCAATTGCAGGGCGGCAGCAAGATGTGGTGCGATCCCGACCGCCTGGGCAGATTGACGGGTGGGCTTGGGTCTGATCCTCCACCACAGGAACGCCATGGGGATGAGGAGCAACAGGTAATACACTCGAATAAAATGGAAATCCGTAAGGTCCATTGTCAGATAACTCCCTTTTTTCGGTGGGAGAAATGGAACCCGGCTGTGCTGATCAGAATGGTCATCAGCGCCAGCAGCAAAGGAATATGGGACAAGCTTTGACGGGGTCGATAGCTTTGGGTTTCAACGGTTCGTGGGTTCAACTCATCAATGCGCGCGTAGGTCTGCGCCAAAGCTGTTGTATCGTCGGCAAAGAAATACTCTCCGCCCGTCCTGTCGGCTATGTTTTGCAGGGCCTGCAGGTCGACGCGATCTTCGCCAGAGGCGTTCGGGTCTCCGACGCCAATCGTGTAGATGACCACGTTTTTTTCGGCAGCAATGCCTGAGGCGTTTACCGGCGTCATGCGGCTTGACGTATCGGCCCCATCGCTGAGAACGATCATCAGGCGCTGGTCAACCTCGCTTGACTCGAACGTGCGTATTCCAAGGCCAATAGCATCGCCAAGCGCCGTGTTTGGACCAGCCATGCCGACTTGCGTTTGATCCAAGAACCCATTCAAACTATTGAGGTCTTCGGTGAACGGGGCTTGAATGAATGCGCGGGTTCCAAAGATGATCAGGGCCATCCGGTCGCCATCTCGTTCGGCAATAAACTGCTTTAGAACGCCTTTTACGGCATCCAGTCGTTGCATCGGCGCGCCAGAGTCAGTCTGAAAGTCGCGCTGATCCATCGAGCCTGAGATATCCAAGGCAAGAACAACATCCCGCGCGGATTTCTCGATCACAATTGGCTCGCCCAAACGCTCCGGTCTAGCGAGGGCCAGAAGTAAAAAAAACCATATAACGATGATACTGGCTGTTTGCAGTCTGGCTCGGTTGCGGATCACGGAGCCAGATTTGGGCTCAACACCAGCGGCTCGCGCGATACGGCGAAAAAAGGGAATGCGGACGGCGGCCGTCTTCTCACGCCGAGGTGGGGCAAGGAAATACACCGCTGCGGGCAATGGCAGCAAGAGAAAGACCCAGGGCGCGGCGAAGGAAAACATCATGCGCTCCGATACGGTTTGTGAGACTTGACCCAATGCCGGGCCATTTGCCTGAGGTCTTCGTTCGAAGGGTTTGTCTTGTAAGGCGCTTCGGTCAGCGCAAGGCTTAACTCTTGGTTTAACGGTTGGATATCTGATGATTCGTTCAGGAACTTAATCCACTCGTCACCATATAGACTTGCGACCTGGTCCCTTGGGTATGTGGCCAAAGCCGTCCGCCGGAGCACCTCGGCGATCTTTGCGGACGGGATATCCGGCACCGAAAGCTCGACCAGAGCAGCACGTCGATAGGCGTTTGCGCGTCTGTGTTTGCGAACGACCGAGAACGCGGCGAATAAGACGATCAGCAGCAGGATTGCCAAAGCAGCCCATCCCCATGTCTGAGGCGTCATAGAAATGGGCGAAGGCTCGGGCGCGGGTTCGAGCATGTTCAGCAAGTCGACCAGAGATTTTCCGGTAGTGTCGATGCTCATCGCCGTGCTCCGCCATGTCCGAACAAGCGCAGCAACTGGTCCAGCGCCGGTTCCGAGGTCGTCAAGGGAACCACAGGGAACCCGTATCGGCGCGACCATTTGTGGAGCTGCGAAAGACGGTCCTCCATGGAGGCGCGGATTTTCGCGGAAAGCTCTGGATCGGAGCTGTCGATTTCGATCTGCGCGTCCCCGTCCGAGACGGTCAGTTTGAGGTCAGGTGCCAAGCTGCGCGATGTCGGATCGGCGACGTTGAACACGATCAGGTCGTTCGACGCGGCAAGACGGCGGAGCAGGGCTTCCGATCGGTCATCCAGCCCGTCGCAGTCCGAGAACAGGCAGATCAACCCGCTGGTTTGGCAGACACGCGCGGCCTCGGTCAGCATATCGTTCAAAGATAGGGTCGGTTCTGGCGTCAGGCCCGCATGCAGGCCAGAGTTGGCCGCCGCTATGGAAGACAACAGTCGCGTCAGGGCGGTTGCGCGGCGTTGAGGGCGATGTTCGGCCACGCTGGTATCGCTGAAGACGAGGCCGCCTACGCGATCTCCCTGACCCAACACGCGATGCGCTGCAATCGCTGCGGCCTCGGCGGCGATGACGGATTTCATGTAGGCGACGGTTCCAAAGAACATCGAAACACGCTGATCGACCAGCAACAGGGCCGGGCGGTCGCGTTCCTCGGTATAGACCCTCACATGGGGGTCTCCGGTTCGGGCGGTAACCTTCCAGTCGATGGTCCGGATGTCGTCACCGGGAAGATAGCCGCGCAGTTCTTCAAAATTCAGGCCACGCCCGCGCAGTCGCGAGGCATGCCGGCCATTCAGGATCGACCGCGCGGGTTGACGGGGCAACAGGCTGAGCGCTCGGGCGCGGGGGCCAAGACGCACAAGCTGGTCGGCATCCACATGGATGCGCGGGTCTTTGGAATATGGCGCAGTCTGACTCATGCGGCCGGTATCCTTAAGGGTCATGGCAACGCAACCAAACGCAACAGCTCGTCGATCACGTCATCTGCTGATTTGCCGGATCCTTGCGCCTCGAAGCTGAGGGTCACGCGATGGCGCAGCACATCATGGGCAATGGCACGGATATCGGCGGGGTCGACATAGTCGCGTTCGTTCATCCACGCGTGAGTGCGTCCGCATTTGTCCAACGCAAGAGAGGCGCGCGGGCTGGCGCCGATCTCGATCCAACTGGCCAATTCGGGGCTGAGTGCCTCGGGCGTGCGGGTGGCCTGCACGATATCGGCCATATAGCGATCCATTGCATCCGAAACGTGGATCTGTCCGATCTCGGAACGGGCATCAAAGATGGCATCCTGCGGGATCGCTGGCGGACGTTCTTTGGGGGCATCTTTGCCTGCGGCGATGTCCTCGCCACGTACGAGGCGGATGACCTCAACCTCATCCTCGACCGGAGGGTAGGTGATCTGCACATGCATCAGAAACCGGTCCATCTGCGCCTCGGGCAGAGGGTAGGTGCCCTCTTGCTCGATCGGGTTTTGGGTGGCCATGACGATGAACAGCGGCTCCATCTTGTGGGTTGTGCCGGAAACTGTGACCTGGCGTTCTTCCATCGCCTCAAGCAGAGCGGCTTGCACTTTGGCGGGTGCACGGTTGATTTCGTCGGCGAGGACGATGTTGGCGAAGATCGGGCCGGGTTCGAATTTGAATTCGCTGCCTTTGTCCGTTTGCTGATAAATCTCGGTCCCGGTCACGTCCGAAGGTAGCAGGTCCGGCGTAAACTGAATACGGCTGAACTGAGCGTCCATGTTCTTGGCCATGGCCTTGACCGCGCGCGTTTTTGCCAGACCCGGTAGCCCTTCGATCAGCAGGTTGCCGTTGGCTAGAAGACCGATCAACAGGCGATCAATCACCTCGGTCTGTCCAATGATCGACTGCGCCATGCGGGATCTGAGATCCATGATCTGATTGAGTGCGCTCATAAAAATATCCCGTTCCGGCCCGAAAGGCAGGCCGTGCAGCCTAGTACCTGCAGGGACCCGGATTCGGGATTTTCAAGTAATGAGAACATGTTATCAGCGCGACACCACGCAGACCAACAGGAATTCTGACTTCCTTATATTTGATTGTTTTTGCGAGGCGGCGAAACTAGCGAGAAACCGCGCCGTTGCTGTCATCCCCAAGCCTGCCATCTAGAGACATCAGGATCGCAACAGGCCTGAGCGCGGGGATATGGCTGAAGACGATCAGGATACAGACGGTTAGGGGGACGCTCAGGAAGGCTCCGATCAGGCCCCAAACGGTGGTCCAGAACATCAGGGCAAGGATGACCAGAAAAGTCGACATGTTCAGCGATCGGCCCAGCAACGCCGGGTCGAGGAAATTGCCGATCAGGAACTGGATGGTGCCGCAGCCCAGAACCACCACCAGAAACGGAGCGATGCTTTCGAATTGTACCAGGGCGATCATCGCGGGGAAGATGACGGCAATAATCGACCCGATCGAAGGGATGAAGTTAAGCGCAAAGGTCAGCACCGCCCATGTCTCGGCATATTCAAGGCCCAGCACGCGAAAGATGCTGTAGCTTATGCCCGCCGTGATCAGGCTGATCAGGGTTTTGACCCCGACATAGCGTTGCAGACTAAATGAGATCGCATCCAGCATGGCCGCGAATTCTCGACCGGTTTGCGGGTTGCCGGCCGCCATCTGGATTTTCTTTCGAAACGCTAAACGCTCGGCCATCAGAAACGCAACATAGAGGCTGATCAGGAAGAACTGGTTCAGCAGCGAGGTCGCGCTGCCCAGAAGGATGCGGGCGACATAGGACATGTCGATGCTGACCAGATTGTCCCGGATAAAACGCGTCACGTCGCTGCCGACTAATCCGGCGACGCGATTCACGGCATTGTCGAATTGCTCCTCATAGGTGCCGACGGTGCGGGCGAACTGGGTGGCCTGACTTCCGAGGATATACATAATCATGAACAAGCCAGCCAGAACGACGGTGACACCAGCTATGTTGGCGAGCCAAACGGGGACACGCGTCAGGGCGGCGATCCGGTCGCTCAGCGCGATGATCAGCACGTTGACCAGCAGAGCCATGGTCAACGGGATCAGGAATGCGGCTCCGGCGTATAATCCCAAAACCACAAGGGTTGCGACAATGCAGGTGTCACGCACCACAGGCAGTGTGGCGCGGGGGACTTCCTTGGTGGTGTTCGGGTCCAGAGGCATGTGCAAACCAGTTTGGCAAAAGGTGCTTGGTACGATCCTGCACAGGGCAATGAGTTTATGCAATGCGCTCAATTATTTATATGATTGATTTTCCGCTTGGGTGGCTTCTACCCGTAGGGTGCGCAGGGTAGAGTTCCCTATGTCCAGTGCTGCGAATCCCATATCAAGCCGTTTGGTAAAGGCGCTTTTCCTGGCCGTTCGGCGCTTTGGCGAGAAGAACGGCTTTATCATGAGCAGCCATGTCGCCATGTCGATGATGATGGCGCTTTTTCCGTTTGTTCTGTTTACCGTGGCGCTGGCGGGCGCCTTGTCTCAGGGCTATGTGAATGACGAGTTGATCGAGCTAATTTTCGGCGCGTGGCCACAGGATGTGGCTGCTCCGATCGTCTCGGAGCTGCGCGCGGTGTTGCAGAACTCCAGCTCGGGCGTGATTACCATTGGCGGTCTGCTGGCGGTCTATTTCGCCTCGAACGGCGTGGCCGCAGTGCGGGCGGCGATGAATCAGGCCTATCATGATCAGGACAGCTGGCCGTTCTGGAAGACGCGGCTGCTGTGCATTGGGCTGGTCATTCTGGGCGGTGCTGCGATCCTGATCATCGCTGCGGTCGAGGTTGTGTTGCCTGTCTATACTCAGCTCGTTTCCGAGCATACGGATGTAGATGTCTCGAACTGGTTGTCGGTGGACCGGCTGCGCTGGACCTTCACGATTGCGGTTCCGGCGGGTACGATCCTGCTGGCGCATCTGATCCTGCCAACCGGGCGCCATCGGGTGACGCAGATCTTGCCCGGCGTCGTTCTGACCCTCGTTCTGCTGGGGGCCGGAGGGTGGGGGTTTTCCATCTATATCGGCCAGTTCGCCAGCTACAGCGCAACCTATGCCGGGTTGGCGGGGGCCATGGCGGCGCTGATTTTCCTGTATCTGTGCGCTGCGATCCTGATCCTCGGGGCCGAGTATAACGGCGCTCTGATGGATATGCAGCGCGACGAAGAAAGCGCCCCGGCATGAGGTGGGTTTTGATCTTTGTTGCATTGGCCGGGGCCGCCAACGCGCAGTCCTATGTCGGTTCGGATCAATGCACTGACTGTCACGTGGACGAGGCCGAGGCCTGGGCAAACTCTCACCACGCGCTGGCCTGGACAGAAGTCGGGGCAGGGAAGATGGTTGCCGATTTTGAGGGCACCCGCTTTGAGCATGATGGTATGTCGGTCCTGTTCGACCATAGCGGCGAGGTCCCAACCGCTCAGGTCACTGAAAAAGACGGAGTGATGACCGAATATGACGTCCACTCGGTCGTCGGTATTGAACCCTTGCAGCAATACCTGTTCGAAACGGAGCCCGGCCGACTGCAGAGCTTTGATGTGGTCTGGGACACGGAAAACGAACGCTGGTTTCACCTCTACCCGGATCAGGATCTGCCCCCGGATGACGGACTGCACTGGACCGGGCCTTACAAGAACTGGAACGCCCGGTGCGCCGAATGCCACGCAACGGGATTTGAAAAGAACTACGACGCGCAAACCCGCAGCTACCAGTCTCGCCAAGCTGAGATCGGTGTCGGGTGTGAGGCCTGCCACGGCCCCGGCTCGGCACATATGGATTGGGTCAATGGCCGTGTACTGCCAGAAGGGGTAGGTGAGGCCGGTTTCGCAATGTCATGGGGCAAAGGCCAGACCGAGGCGGAAATTCAGCAATGCGTAGGGTGCCATTCCCGTCGCGAGGCGCATGAGCAGGGCAACCCTCTGCCCGGAACGCCCTATCACGACGCCTACAATCTCGCGCTTCTGCGACCGGGGGCCTATCACCCCGACGGCCAGATTCTGGATGAGGTCTATGTTTACGGGTCCTTCCTGCAGTCCAAAATGTACGCGCAGGGCGTGGGCTGCATGAACTGCCACGAACCCCATAGCGCGAAGCTGAGGGCGGAGGGCAACGGAGTTTGTACGCAATGCCATTCACCGGCGGGTAATCCGGATTTCCCGACCCTGTCTCGCAAGGAGTATGACACCCCTGATCATCATCACCACCCCGAAGATAGCACAGGCGCGCAATGCAAGACCTGCCACATGATCGAGCGTGTTTATATGGGCGTCGACGGTCGGCGGGATCACAGTTTCCGTGTGCCGCGCCCTGATCTGGGGCTTGGGCAGGATGCCTGCACCGATTGCCACACCGACAAAGACCAGCCATGGGCCGCGGCGCAAATCGAGGGCTGGTTTCCGACTTCAACCCATCGCGGCCCGCATTTCGGTTCGGTGTTCGCTCCAGCGATGGCGGGGCAGGCGGGCAGTCCCGACGGGTTGCTGGCGATTGCCACCGATCCGTCTCAGGCTGGGATCGTGCGCGCAACAGCGGCATATCTGCTGCAACCCTTCGGCTCCCGTCAGGTGGCCGACGCAACAGCAGAATTACTGACGGATGCCGACCCGCTGGTTCGGGCCAACGCTGTGACGTTGCAGCGTCAGGCCTCTCCCCGAGATCAGGTGAAGCGGTTGGAGCCGCTGCTCTCAGACCCGCTGCGCAACGTTCGGATTTCGGCGGCGAAAGAGGTCCTGACAATCCCGCCCGAGGCGATGACCAAGGAACAGCGGGTTCTGGCAGGGCAGGCCACTGCCGAGTGGCAAGGGGCAATCACAAACCGTCTGGATTTCCCTGAAACCCACATGGTGCTAGGCGGTATGGCACTGACCTTTCGCAACGCATCCGCCGCCGAGCGTGCCTTTCGCGAGGTCGTGACCCTCGACCCTCAACGCGCCGAAGCCTGGCCGATGCTGGTGCAGCTGGCACAGATCAATCGCGGGCCGCAAGCTGCGCGTGAAATCGTACAGGAAGGCCTACAGCGCATTCCAAATGATCCGAACCTTCAAGAGCTGTCCCGGCAACTCGGGCCATAAGAACGGCCTTTACGCGCCCGTTTCGCGCCATCATCCCGGCAGATTTGACCGCTAGACCTGTGTCCGAGGGTGTCAGGCCATTAGGTCGTAAAAGGTGTCACATGTCGGAACATGTTTTGAAACAGCCTGCCTCAAGGGGCAGGCAGGTCTCAATGGATCAACGGATCGCGGAGCTTCGGGACCGCAAGCCGATTGATCTAAACCATGGTGAGGGGCTGATGCTGCAAGGTATCGCAGCCGCGTCGCTTCGCGAACAGCGGCTGGCTGGTCAGATCGCGCTCGAGGACTAGGCGCCGCCCCTGAACCCGGTCGCAACCACGAATTTCTCGGAACTGTCCGAACGCGATGCAGGCGGTTTGACGTTTGCAACTTTCTCGAACTTCTGCTTGAGCAGCTTTTGCAGATCGCCCTCGGCGCCACCGGCCAGAACCTTGGCCACAAACGTGCCGCCATCCTCCAGCACGTCAAAGGCAAAATAAGCGGCGGTTTCGCACAATGCCATGATCCGCAAGTGGTCGGTCTGCTTGTGACCCGAAGACGCGGCAGCCATGTCCGACATCACAACGTCAGCCTTGCCGCCCAGCCACTCTTTGACCTTGAGGTCCGCGTCATCTTCCATGAAATCCAGCACATGAGCCGTCGCGCCTGCAACAGGTTCGACCTCCTGCAGGTCAACACCCAGAACGGTGCCAATACGCTTGCCGCTTTTCTCGCCCAGTGCATTTACCCGCTTGACGGCGACCTGCAGCCAGCCACCGGGTGCACAACCCAGATCAACGACGCGCGCGCCGGGAACCAGAAACCGGAATTTGTCGTCCAGTTCTAGGATCTTGAACGCAGCGCGCCCACGATAGCCTTCGGCATTCGCGCGCTTGACATAGGGGTCGTTCAACTGCCGCTCGAGCCACCGGGTCGAGCTGAGCTTGCGCCCACGCGCCGTCTTCACCTTAACCTTCAGGTCGCGCTGTCCGCGGCCTGAGGTGTTTTTTCCACTCGGTGTTTTCGCCATCAGAACGGTCCGTCTTCCAATACGCCGTCCGCGCTCATCTGCGCATAAAGCAACCCTTCACGCAGCCCCCGGTCCGCCACAGACAGGCGGTCGGTGGGCCAGCAACGCAAAAGGGCCTGCAAAATGGCCGAGCCGGACATGATCAGGGCCTGCCGGTCATCCCCAATCCGAGGGTCCCGGCGTCGCCCGTGAGGGCCGAGTTCTAAATACCCGCGTATGACTTTGTCAATCTGATCGCTGGTCATGCGCAAACCGTCCACCTTGGTCCGGTCATAGCGCTTCAGGCCCAGATGCGAGGCGGCTACGGTCGTGACAGTACCGCTTGTACCGACGATCTGAAAACCCGCTCGGGTCTGTTCGTCCTTGTAAGGGGCGAAGTCGGCGAGGTTTTCCTCGAAAAACCAGCTCATGAGCGCAAACCGGGCCGAGTCATCCTCAACGTCATGAAACTGGTCGCGCAGGGTTGCGACGCCCAGCGGGACGCTGATCCAGTCCACGACCTTGGCGGCCGGGAAGGGGCTGTCGGCGGTGTGAAACCCGTTATGCAAACGCATGATCGCCGCAGGCCGATCGCGGCGTGGCACGGAAGAGATGTCGATCCACACCAACTCCGTCGAGCCGCCACCGATATCCACGACCAGCAACTGCTCGGTCTTGGTCGACACCAGAGGCGCGCAGGAGATGACGGCCAGACGGGCCTCTTCTTCGGGCTGGATGATTTCAAGGTTCAGGCCGGTTTCACGCCGTACTTGCCGGATGAAATCGCGTGAGTTCTTGGCGCGCCGACAGGCCTCGGTTGCGACCAAACGCATCCGTTTGACCTTGTTTCGCTTCAGCTTTTGCTGGCAGATTCGCAGCGCCTGAACAGTGCGCGACATGGACGCCCGGGACAGGCGTCCCGTGCGTTCCAAACCCGCGCCCAACTGCACAGATTTGGAGAAACTGTCGACCACATGGAACCCGCTCCCCTTGGGTTGGGCTATCAACATGCGGCAGCTATTTGTCCCCAGATCCAACGCCGCATAGAGTGCATCTGGATCGGGTCTTGCCGGCGCGGGGCTTTCGACCGCCTTCGGGAACGCGCCCGCACCTTTGGGACGCTTGGGCGCCATTCGTAACGCCCTCCGATTTTCGAGTTAAGTTGACCCTAGGCGGGGTCTCGCCGACGCGCAAGTGATTTCAATTTTGAATTTAACGTGAGTGTCACACAGCGTTCATACTGAAATGCAATTCCCGTGCCGATCCCCATTTCGGGATTCTCTTCAAGCTTACAGCCAGATACGGAGACTGCCATGAAAGATGAGCGCACCCTGTCCTTCGATGAATTTGATGAAGTCGTAAATCCGCGCCCCGAGGAATGTGAATTCGACCGCGTGGTCGAGCGCGCCTTGTCGCGACGTGGCTTTCTTGGGGGCGTTCTGGCCATGGGCAGCTTTACTGCAGTAGGCGGCTCGCTTCTGCCCACAGGTGCACGCGCGTCAGCTGATCGGTTCTCGTTCCAGGCGATTCCCGTCTCGACTGCCGATGAGGTGGTCGTACCCGCAGGCTACAAGGCCGAGGTTATGGTGCGCTGGGGGGACCCGCTGTGGTCCGACGCACCTGAATTCGATCCTGCGACCCGTGGCACCGCCGCCAGCCAGGAACGCGCCTTTGGCGACAACACCGACGGTCAGGACGTTTTCTTCCATGACGGTCACGTTCTGCTGGTCGTGAACAACGAGTACACCAACCGCGATATTCTGTGGGGCAACAATCCGGACGCCAAGGCGGCCTCGGACGATGATGTCGCCAAGGGCATGATGGCCCATGGTGTGACCGTGGTCGAGATTGCCAATACCGACGGCAAATGGGGCATCGTCAAGGACAGCCCGTATAACCGCCGCATCACGCCGCAGACCGACATGACCATCACCGGACCGGCCGCGGGCCATGACCTGATGAAAACCGCTGCTGACCCGACCGGCACGACCTCCAAGGGCACCTGGAACAACTGCGGCAACGGCATGACACCGTGGGGCACCTATTTGGCCTGTGAAGAAAACTTCAACGGCTACTTCTCGGCGGAAGACGAAGCCCACGAAGTCAGCGCCGAGCTTAAGCGTTATGGCGTCTCATCCAAGGATTGGGGCTATGGCTGGGCCAAGATCGATGAGCGTTTTGACGTCTCGAAGAACCCCAATGAACCGAACCGCGCCGGTTACGTGGTTGAGATCGACCCTACCGACCCGACCTCGACCCCGCGCAAACTGACCGCTCTGGGCCGTTTCAAACACGAAAATGCCGAATCTGTGGTCAATAATGACGGTCGCGTTGTTGTCTATATGGGCGATGACGAGCGCGGCGAGTTCTTGTACCGCTTCGTGTCGGACGGTGTCTATGCGGCTGGCGTCGATACCAACGCTCTGCTGGAAAACGGAACCCTGTCGGTCGCAAAATTCAACGATGACGGTACCGGTGAATGGCTGGACCTGACGCCTGAAACAACCGGTTTGGCTTCGCAGGCTGAGGTCAGCATCCACACCCGCCAGGGCGCGTCTGCTGTGGGCGCGACCACCATGGACCGCCCCGAATGGGTGGCCGCCAACCCGAACGTGGCCGAGGTTTACTGCTGTCTGACCAACAACAAAAACCGGGGCGTCAAGCCGAATGCCGGTGGGGATGACACCTCGGTCAATGGTCCGAACCCGCGCGAGGCCAACAACTATGGCCAGATCGTACGCTGGCGTCCTGAAGGTGGCGATCATACCGCGTCCGGCTTTGCCTGGGATCTGTATGTGCTGGCGGGCAACCCGAATGTCCATCAGGACACCTATGGCGGGTCGGACAACGTCAATGCCGAGAACATGTTCAACTCACCCGATGGTCTGAAATTCGACAGCAACGGCCTGCTGTGGATCCAGACCGACGGCAACTATGGCAACGAAGGTGATTTCGAAGGTCAGGGCAACAACCAGATGCTGGCAGGTGACCCGGTCACCGGCGAAATCCGTCGCTTCCTGGTCGGCCCGAATGAGTGCGAGATCACCGGCCTCAGCTGGTCGCCGGATCGCCGCACCATGTTCGTGGGCGTCCAGCACCCCGGTGAGGACGGCAACAGCCACTGGCCCGAAGGCGGCGATGCCGTGCCACGCTCGGCCATCATCGCGGTCACGCGTGACGATGGCGGTTTAGTCGGCTAAGGCCGAAAACGCCCCTAAAAACAAGCCCCGGACGGTGTTACCGCCCGGGGTTTTTGCTTGTGTTGAGCCATCCTCATACAAGCGTTGAAAGTTTTGATATCTGGTTTTCTGTGAAACCCGGCTAAAACCACTGTACACCGTCATAGGCAAAAAGGTCGCTTGGAAGGCGCTGGGTGTCGAAAACCGACCTCCTTAGCCCAATATAGACGTTTAGAACCGCCCCATTGGTTAGGAGGAATCACAGCTATGCCTGACGTCACCATCGTGTACTGGCGCGACATTCCCGCTCAGGTCATCGTCGGCAAAGGCCGTCGTGGCGCAAAGCGGCAGTTGGAAGAACGGTTTGAACAGGCCATCGACCGCGCCGCCATGAAGGTGAATGCCAAGGACAGTGATGCCTACGTGGCCGAATGGCGCAAGGCCGAGCCTTTCGCGGTTGAGGGCGACCCGTCCGAGATTGCCGAAGCGCAGGCTGTGCGTCTGGAAACGGAATACGATCAGGACCGCATCAAGGCACTGATCGCGAATGACGGTTGGGCATGAGCCCGAAATCTATATGGGAGGCCGCAATGGCTTTGCTGAACTTCAAGAAACGTGATGCCGCCGAAAACGGCCCTGTAAATCCGACCGTCGAAGCCTTTCTGCAGGGCTACTCGATAGAGGTAATGCCGCGCACCGCTGAAAAGGTCGAAGATTTCCGTGCTTTGCTGCCCGAAGGCACCCGTGTCTATATCGCCCATATCGAGGGCACTCCGATCGAAGACATGGTGAAAACCGCCAAGCGCATCGCCGCCGAGGGTTACCCGGTCATGCCGCACTTCCCCGCGCGTATCATTAAGGATGCCGCGACGCTTGAGAACTGGATCTCGATGTATCAGGGCGAAGCGGGCGTTGATCAGGCGCTGCTGCTGGCCGGTGGTGTGGCGAAGCCCCATGGTGATTTCGACAGCTCGATGCAACTGTTGGAGTCCGGTCTGTTCGACAAAGCCGGTTTCAAGCGCCTGCATGTTGCCGGTCACCCCGAAGGCAACAAGGACATCGACCCGGACGGCTCGACCAAGAATGTTGACGACGCACTGCGCTGGAAACAAAAATTCAGCGAAACCACCGACGCCGAGATGGCGCTGGCCACTCAGTTCGCGTTCGACGCAAAGCCGATCATCGAGTGGGCGAACGGCCTGAAAGAGGCAGGGATCGACATCCCGGTTCATATCGGTATCGCAGGTCCTGCCAAGCTGCAGACCCTGATCAAGTTCGCCATCGCTTGTGGCGTTGGCCCGTCGCTGAAAGTTCTGCAAAAGCGCGCCATGGATGTCTCCAAGCTGCTGCTGCCTTATGAGCCGAATGATGTGATCACCGAGCTGGCCGAATACAAAGCGGCGAACCCGGATTTCAACATCACCAACGTACACTTCTTCCCCCTTGGCGGCATCAAGACCAACGCCAACTGGGCTATCAACAACGGCGGCGCTTCGGCGAAGCCGGTTAACGCTTAAGGAACGGACATGACCCGTACAGTCGTAGAATCAAAAACAAAAACCGCCGTTCTGGGCTTTGACGAACCGTTCTGCGTGATTGGTGAGCGGATCAACCCCACAGGCCGCAAAAAACTGGCCGCTGAGCTTGAGGCGGGCGACTTTTCGACCGTTGAGAAAGACGCGCTGGCTCAGGTCGCTGCAGGCGCGACCGTTTTGGATATCAACGCAGGCGTTGTCTACAACTCGAACCCCAACCCGAACGAGACCGAGCCGCCGCTGATGCGCCAGATCGTTGAACTGGTTCAGGGTTTGGTTGACGTCCCGCTCTGCATCGACTCGTCGGTTCCCGGCGCGCTGGAGGCCGGTCTTGAGGCGGCTGAAGGCCGTCCGCTGCTGAATTCGGTTACCGGCGAAGAAGAGCGTCTGGAACTGGTTCTGCCGCTGGTCAAGAAATACAACGTTCCTGTTGTTGCGATCTCGAACGACGATACCGGCATCTCTGAAGACCCCGATGTGCGTTTCGTCGTGGCCAAGAAGATCGTTGAGCGCGCTGCCGACTTCGGCATCCCGGCGCATGACATCGTTGTTGACCCGCTGGTTATGCCGATCGGCGCGATGGCAACTGCTGGCCAACAGGTCTTCGCTCTGGTCCGTCGTCTGCGTGAGGAACTGGGCGTGAACACCACCTGTGGTGCGTCCAATATCTCGTTCGGTCTGCCGAACCGCCACGGCATCAACAACGCCTTCCTGCCGATGGCGATGGGTGCTGGCATGACCTCTGCGATCATGAACCCGGTTGCTCTGCCAACGACACAGAAGAAAATCGCCGAGAAGAAAGAGGCAGTTGCCGCCGCTGGTATCATCCTGCCTGAAGGCATGGATGATGAGGCCTTCGTTCAGATGTTCGGTCTGGGCTCGACCCAGCCGCGTGCCGGCAAGGAGATGGAGGCCATCCGTGCCGCCAACCTGCTGACCAACAACGACCCGCACGGCGGCGCATGGATCAAGTTCAACAAATCGCCTGAAGAAGCGGCTGCGGCCGGGGGAGCAGGCGGTCGTCGCGGCGGTGGCCGTCGCCGTCGCGCTTGATTTTCTGAGTTATCAGATCAAAGGCCGGGCCCTGCGCCCGGCCTTTTTCGTTTGACCCTGATCAATGCAGTAAACGTGATATCGTAGAGACTGGGGCGGTCCCTTCCGCAACGATCAGGTGCTTTCATGTCCAAACATCACCCTCCAAAACTGGCCGACGCAAATCTGAGTGAGAAGTTGGGCAAGAAGGACTATTTCGACAAGCTGATTGATCTGCAGGCGAAACTGGCGCGTATTCAGCAAGCTTTTCTCTTCCATGGAACCAAGGGCGTAATCGTCTTTGAAGGTTGGGATGCCGCTGGCAAAGGTGGCACGATCCGCCGTATCAGCCAGGCGCTTGATCCGCGCAGTTTCAAAGTCTGGCCAATCGGCGCGCCTCGCAACTACTATCTCAACCGCCACTATCTGCTGCGGTTCTGGGAGCGCCTGCCGCCAGAAGGTGCAATCTCGGCCTTTGACCGCAGTTGGTACGGGCGTGTTCTGGTGGAACGGATCGAGAAATTCACACCGGAGAAACGGTGGCGGGCGGGATATCGAGAGATCAACGATTTCGAGCGCATGCTTGTTGATGACGGCACCCGGATCGTAAAGCTGTTCTTTCATATCTCACAAGACGAACAAATGGCGCGTTTCACAGAACGCCTGCGCAACCCATTGAAGCGCTGGAAGCTAACTTACGAGGATTTCCGCAATCGCGAGCGTTGGGACGAGGCCGAGATCGCCGTCGATGAGATGTTGGCGCGTACATCAACCGATATTGCACCGTGGCACGTTATTCCGGCTAACAACAAAAAATCAGCGAGAATCAAAGCAATGCAGGCCATCGTTGATGCGTTCTCAAAAGACATAGATCTAAACCCACAGCATTTGGACAAACGAACTTTGGACGCGGCGTGCGAGGCTTTGGATGTTGACCAATCACTGATCGACTCCCTGCGGGCGAGGACAGAGTAATCCATAAACCTCACTTAAAGGCGCTTGCAGTTCCTTAGGTGGCGATGGTATCTCAAATTTCGCGGCGGGTATGATGTAATGGTAGCCTGTCAGCTTCCCAAGCTGAACGCGCGGGTTCGATTCCCGCTACCCGCTCCAACTTCAATGTCTATTGTGAACGGCGCGCTTGCAGCAGGTTGATAGCGGCCGGGACACGCGTTCCTTCCGAAGTGAGGTACTCCTCGAACTGTAGCACAACAGTATCGACGATCGCGCGCACATCCTCTTCGGTGCCGTTGAAATGCGCGATCACACGCGCAGCAGGACCCACACGGGTGCAGAGCAGGGCTGCGTCTTCGACCGATAGTGGCCCGTTTAGCACCAGCGAAACCGTCGAGACCTGAACATCCACAAGCCCCGCATCGGTCATCAGACCAGCGACTCTGTCCTTGTCATGGAAGGCGAGCGGCCCAGGGGCATTCCGGTCAACTTTAGGCGGCTGACCCAACCGCGCTGTGGCAGCGATATGCGGGGTTTTGAACCAAGGGTTGTCAGACAGACCGCCCCAAGCGGCAAAGGTCATCTGCGCACCGGGCTTCAGGGCGCGAGCCATGTTGGCGAAGGCGACGGTCGGGTCGGCAAAGAACATGACGCCGAACCTTGAGATCATCGCGTCAATATCGCCCCGCGAAAGCTCTGTGGTCTGAGCGTCGGCGTATTGAAACGAAAGATTGCCCAGACCAGCATTGCTGGCCCGCTGGCGCGCGCGCTCTAGAAACTGTTCCGATATGTCGATGCCGCGCACCGCACCCTCAACCCCAACAAGCTGCGCAGCGGCCAGCGCAGATGCGCCAGTGCCACAGCCGATATCAAGAATCCGCATGCCCCGTGACAGGCCAGATCGTTTCAGGACCAGTTCCAGGACGGGCTGAAACAAGGTGTCCAGCTGATCTTCAAAGGTCAGCCAGCGGGCACCCATTTCAGACTTGCCCCAGAACTCTTCCTGATCACCGTTGATGTTCAGCATCGCAGCCCCCTTTTGAGGGGAACTATGACCTCCGGCGGCGGCGGCGGCCAGTCTTTTCCTCATCGCCGCCACCGGTGTTGAAGGACGGCGCGGGCAGGGTGACGACCTGTGCGAGTTCCGGGAAGGGGTCGGTTTTGTGCGGGATCGCGTTGGCGGCGACGAAGTGGTCCTGGAACTTCGGCTCGATGGCGGTCTCGATCTTGGTGATCTCACGCACGACACGTTCGATCTCGGCGCGCGATCCGATGTTGCACAGGGCAATCCGGGCGCCGGTGCCAGCCGCGTTGCCCGCGCTGGAAACCTTATCGAGCGGCGCATCCGGTATCATGCCCAGAACCATCGCGTGTTTGGTCGAGATATGAGCGCCAAAGGCCCCGGCCAGAACCACACGATCTACGCGGTCGACCTCCATCTCGTCCATCAGCAGGCGCGCACCGGCACAAAGCGCCGATTTCGCCAGTTGGATGGCCCGGATATCACCTTGGGTGACGGTGATCCGAGGGCCACCTTCCGCGCTGGAATCATGGATCAGATAGGCGTGTGTGCGCCCTTCAGGAACGCAGCGGGGCGTGCCGGTTTGCTCGGCCGATCCGATCAGGCCGCTTTCGTCCAGCAGGCCAGCGATGCGCATCTCGGCCACCGCCTCGATGATGCCAGAGCCACAGATGCCGGTGATGCCAGTGGTGGCGATGTCCTGATCAAAGCCGTCCTCATCGGACCATTTCTCGGATCCGATCACGCGGAAGCGGGGTTCCTTGGTGACGGGGTCAATCTCGATCCGCTCAATCGCGCCGGGGGCAGCGCGTTGGCCGGAACTGATCTGCGCGCCTTCGAAGGCAGGGCCTGTGGGCGACGAGCAGGCCAGAACGCGGCTGGTGTTGCCCAGCAGGATTTCGGCATTGGTGCCCACGTCCACGATCAGCACCAGATCTTCGGATTTGCCGGGCTCTTCCGACAGGGCAACGGCGGCACAGTCGGCACCCACGTGACCGGCGATACAGGGCAGGATGTAGATCTGCGCGCGCGGGTTCATCGTGGTCAGGTCCATCTCACGCGCGGGCAGGGACATGCTCTCCGATGTCGCCAGCGCAAACGGAGCTTGCCCCAGTTCGACCGGGTCCAGACCCAGCAGCAGATGGTGCATGACCGGGTTACAAACGAACACCGTCTCAACGATCAGGCTGGCGTCAATGCCCGCTTCTTCAGCGATCGAGGTGGTCAGGTCATTGATCGCCTCACGCACGGCCTTGGTCATCTCCTGATCTCCGCCGGGGTTCATCATGGCGTAGGAAACGCGGCTCATGAGGTCTTCGCCGAAGCGGATCTGGGGGTTCATCAGGCCCGAGGATGCCTTGACCTCACCTGTCTCCAGATCGGTCAGATGCGCCGCAACCGTGGTCGAGCCGAGGTCGATGGCCAAACCATAGAGGCCCCCTTCGTGCAGGCCGGGCCAGATTTCGACGATGCGTGCCACCGGGTCCTTATGACCTTTGTGAACGGCGACAGTGACTTCCCATTTACCTTTGCGCAGAACCGGTTGCAGCTTCGACATCAGGGACAGATCTGCGGTGACGGCCTCGATCTTCCACTGCTCGCGCAGGGCACGTTCCAGACGCTCCAGATCGCCGGTGGGCGAGTGCATGTCGGGTTCCTCGACTACGACGAAATAAAGCCGCGTGGCCGGGTCCATGGTGATGGCGCGCGCCGCTGCGGCCTTACGGACCACCTGACGGTGAACCTGGCTTTCGGGCGGCACATCGATCACCACATCGCCCTGAACAGAGGCCTGACAGCCCAAACGACGGCCGGGCTTCAGGCCGCGTTTGTCGTCATAGCGCTGCTCGACAGCGTTCCATTCGCTCAGCGCGTCTTCCGAGACGGTAACGCCGTGCTTGGGAAACTCGCCATAGCTGGGCGTGATCTGACATTTCGAGCAGATGCCGCGCCCTCCGCAAACCGAATCCAGATCGACGCCCAGCTGTCGGGCGGCGGTCAGAATCGGGGTGCCAACGGGAAAGTGCCCGCGTTTGCCCGAGGGGGTAAAGACGACAAGGGGATCGGTGGTCATGGTCGGCCTGCCTAAATTGTGTTCGCGCGTATGCCGGGGAAGATATGAGTTTATTCACAAAGGGAAAGCCCTGTCAGCGGCACGTTTTGTACAACGAGCGTCGTTTTGTGACGTGCTATTCCTACCCAAGGGCAAACAACTTGGGTTCTGGGGCTTTTCCTTCGGGTCAATCCATGCAATAGGGTCACCGCCAAACGGGCTTTTGCATGGGGTTTGATGATGCAGATTCGTGAGGCACTTACCTTTGACGACGTACTTCTTGTTCCGGGCGCATCTTCAGTGCTGCCGGCAACAGCGGATACGACGACGCGCGTGACGCGTCAGATTTCCATGAACATCCCGCTGCTCAGCTCGGCCATGGATACGGTGACCGAGGCGCGTATGGCCATCGCCATGGCGCAGGCCGGTGGGATCGGTGTGATCCACAAGAACCTATCGGTTGAGGAACAGGCCCGCGAGGTACGCCGGGTGAAACGGTTCGAATCGGGCATCGTTTACAACCCAGTGACGCTGCGCGCCGATCAGACGTTGGCAGACGCGCAGGCGCTGGTGCAGCGCTACAACTTCACGGGTTTCCCGGTTGTGGACGAGCAGGGCCGCGTTGTCGGCATCGTGACCAACCGGGACATGCGATTTGCCACGTCGGACGACACGCCGATCAAGGCCATGATGACCTCGGACAATTTGGCGATGCTGCAAGAGCCTGCCGATCTGGAAGAGGCCAAATCCCTGATGCGCGCCCGTCGGATCGAAAAGCTTCTGGTCGTTGATGGCGAGGGCAAGCTGACCGGTCTGCTGACCCTGAAAGACACTGAACAAGCCGTTCTGAACCCGACGGCCTGCAAGGACCACCTGGGCCGTCTGCGCGTCGCCGCCGCGACCTCGGTCGGGGATGCAGGGTTTGAGCGCTCGGAACTGTTGGTCGACTCGGGGGTCGATATTATCGTCGTCGATACCGCTCACGGCCATTCCGAAGGTGTTCTGGAGGCAGTCAAGCGCGCCAAAACGCTTTCGAACGAAGTTCAGATCATTGCAGGTAACGTCGCAACGGCTGACGCCACCAAAGCGCTGATTGATGCGGGCGCGGATGCGATCAAGGTTGGTATCGGGCCGGGCTCGATCTGTACCACTCGGATGGTGGCCGGTGTCGGGGTACCTCAGCTGACGGCGATCATGGACTGCGCCTCAGCTGCCGGAGATGTGCCGGTGATCGCGGATGGTGGTATCAAGTTTTCGGGCGATTTCGCCAAGGCCATCGCGGCGGGTGCGTCCTGCGCCATGGTCGGCTCGATGATCGCGGGTACGGATGAAAGCCCGGGTGAGGTGATCCTGTATCAGGGCCGCTCTTTCAAATCCTATCGCGGCATGGGCAGCTTGGGTGCAATGGCGCGCGGTTCGGCGGATCGCTATTTCCAGAAGGATGCCGCCAATGACAAGCTGGTGCCGGAGGGGATCGAAGGTCAGGTGCCCTATAAAGGCTCTGCAGGAGCGGTTGTTCACCAGCTGGTCGGCGGTTTGCGCGCGGCCATGGGCTATACCGGCTGTGCCACAGTCGAAGAGATGCGCAAGAACTGCAATTTCGTCAAAATCACCGGGGCGGGTCTGAAGGAAAGCCACGTGCATGACGTGCAGATCACGCGCGAAAGCCCGAACTACCGGGTTATGTGATCTGGTGATCTGTTGTAGGCGGCGCCCCGACGCGGGCGCCGTTTTGCGTTCTTGGAAAACCCGACGGAGGGAAAGATGACCCCGGCAGCCCGTGTTCAGGCCTCAATCGAGATCCTTGACCAAATTCTGGACGGCGCGCCCGTTGAAAAAGCCCTGACTGGGTGGGCGCGGCGCAGCCGGTTCGCTGGCTCCAAGGATCGCGCAGCGGTGCGGGATCACGTTTTTACGGCCTTGCGCTGCAAACGGTCCTTTTCCGCGCTTGGAGGTGCTGAGACGGGTCGCGGCCTGATGATCGGAGCGATGCGTGCTGCAGGGCAGGCGCCTGACACTCTGTTCACCGGCGAACGCCACGCGCCTGCGCCGATTGAAGCCTCTGAGCAGGGTCGCGGTTTCGTGTCACTGGCCGAGCAGTTTGATATTCCAGACTGGCTCTGGCCCCGGTTTTCGGCGTCTTTGGGCGATGCAGCCACGGAGGCCGCGGCGGCGCTGCAAAACCGCGCTCCGGTGCATCTGCGGGTCAATTTGCGCAAGACAGACGTGGAAGGCGCGGCTCGTGCTTTGGAGGCTGACGGGATAAAAACTGAACTCCATCCCGCCTGCGAGACGGCTCTGACCGTCGTTGAAGGAGCACGCAAGGTTGCGCAAAGCCGGGCTTACTTGGACGGTCTGGTCGAGTTGCAGGATGCGGCCAGTCAGGCGGTTGTGGCGGCTTTGCCCCTTAAACCCGGTTTGCGCGTTCTTGACTATTGCGCCGGTGGTGGTGGAAAATCGCTGGCGCTCGCAGCCCATAAGGGGGTCGAGGTGTTTGCGCATGACATCAACCCGAAGCGCATGCAGGACCTGCCGAACCGTGCTGACCGCGCGGGCGCAAAAGTAATCTGCGTTGAGACCGCGGAACTGGCCAGTTTCGCGCCTTTCGACATCGCGCTTGTTGATGCACCTTGCTCGGGCAGCGGCTCGTGGAGGCGCGCTCCAGCCGGAAAATGGGCTCTGACCGAAGAGCGTTTGATCGAATTGAGCAAGTTACAACGCACGATCCTGGGTGAGGTCGCGCAACTGGTTCATCCCGAGGGTCTTCTTGCGTATGCGACCTGCTCGATGCTTCAGGACGAAAACGCACAGGTTGTCGAAAGCTTTGTGTCGGAGAACCCCGATTGGACAGTGACGCTAGAGCGGAATTGGCGTGTCACCGATGGCGTTGATGGGTTTTTCACGGCGCATCTGACAAAATAGCAGCCCACCGCAAACAACTACAGGTAGTTTTCTTAGCCCCTTAGCTCTGTTAAGCGGGCATTAACCATTTTGGATCGTTATTGCTCTCAAAAAAGCTACCCGGGTCGTTCATGTCCGATTCTACATTTTCGTTCTCCGATCCCCGCTCGCGCAGAACGCCGTCTGCTGCACGTGTTTTGGCGCTGGTTGGACTGGCCGCACTTTTATACGCTGCGCCATATACGGGCCGGGTGCCTGCGGACTGGACGCAGGGTATGATCGTCGTAGGAGTATCGGTCCTTTTTGCGACACTCTGGATTCTGGTCAGGGGTCTCTTTGCCGACAAGGCTGCGCAGCAAACTCTTGATGTGCTGGCAACTTTTGTGGACCAGGACGATTGCGCAAGCCTTATCGCCGATGCTGAAGGAACGGTTCTCGTCGCCAACCGGATCGCGCGCGAACAGTTGAAAGCCAGCCCGGAGGCCAAGCTGACCGAGGTTCTGCGTTCGGTTTTCGCCAACCCATCGAGCTTGCTTTTGAGGTTGCAGACGCTGGCACAGGCAAAAGGCTCGGCGGATGAGGACATCATCACCGGCGGCGAGATCATTCCGGTTTCGGTGGTCCGATTGGGGAACGACCTGTTCTGCTGGCGGTTCAAGCTTGGCCACCAAGGGCAATGGGACAAGATCGCTCTTCCCGTGCTGACCATCGGCCGGGGCGGATGCCTGCTACACAGCAATTCCGCCGCAAAGGCGTTTTTTGGTTCGGCACCGGGTTCGATCGACAAGATCTTTCAGAACGGTTTGCCACAAAATGGTCAGATCTGCTCGGTCCTTGCCCATGAAGGGGAAACGCGCGTCGTGGTCACGGGCGTTTCGGCATCCGGGGCTGTGCGGCACCTCGTTTTGATGCCGGTTTCTCAGCCTGTCCAACCTCAGCATGGATCCTCACTTGCCGAACTGCCCGTCCCGATCCTTTGCATGACGCCTGAGGGGATCATACTGCAGGCAAACCAAATGGCGCGGGCGCTTTTGGGTAATCTTAATCTGAACGAGACCAATATCGATCAGATCCTGCAGGGGCTGAACCATCCGATTCTGGAGTGGCTGGCGCAAACGGCATCGGGCGAAGAGGTCGCTCGATCTGAATTCCAGCGACTGACCCGCGATGACAAAGAGCTGTTTGTCCAGGTCACTCTGGACCGGGTTCAGATCGACGGGAAAACCCACCTTATCGCGGTTCTGAACGACGCGACGGAGCTAAAAACACTTGAGGCGCAATTTGTTCAGGGACAGAAGATGCAGGCTGTCGGCCAGTTGGCTGGAGGCGTTGCACATGATTTCAACAACCTTTTGACCGCGATATCAGGTCATTGCGATCTGCTGCTACTGCGCCATGATCAAAACGATCCCAACTATGGTGACTTGGTTCAGATCAATCAGAACGCCAATCGCGCGGCGGCTCTGGTCAGCCAGCTACTGGCCTTTTCGCGCAAGCAGACCTTGCGGCCCGAGGTTCTGGACGTGCGTGACACTATCTCGGACCTCATCCATCTGTTGAATCGATTGGTCGGTGAGAAAGTTCAACTGACCCTGAGCCATGATCCTGTCCTCAAGCCTGTGCGTGCAGACAAACGGCAGTTGGAGCAAGTGTTGATGAACCTCGTCGTCAATGCGCGCGATGCAATGCCGGAGGGCGGTGAGATTCGCATCGAAACCGAGGTGCTGAGCCTGACCGAGCCTTTACGCCGCGACCGAGCCACCGTTCACCCCGGCGACTACATGACCGTCAAGGTGATCGACAGTGGGGTAGGAATTCCCGCCGACAAACTGCAAAAAGTGTTCGAGCCGTTCTACACGACCAAACGCACGGGCGAGGGCACGGGGCTAGGTCTTTCGACCGTTTATGGGATCGTCAAATAGACGGGTGGCTTCATCTTTGTCGACAGCGCTGCCGGTCGCGGCACCGAGTTTTCACTGCTCTTGCCGGTTTGCGTCGAAGCGAAACCCGTCGAGGTGCAGCCCGAAGATGTGCCAGACTCCAAAACGGCGCGCCAGGGCGAAGGCGTGGTGCTACTGGTCGAAGACGAAGCGCCGGTACGCGCCTTCGCGACCCGCGCGTTGCGCCTGAAAGGCTACACGGTGCTTGAGGCCGAATCCGCCGAGGATGCCCTGACCTTGCTGGAAGATGCCAACCTGAACGTGGATGTGTTCGTGACCGATGTGGTCATGCCCGGAATGGACGGACCGACTTGGGTTGCCAAGGCCATGGAGACGCGGCCGGATGTCCGAGTCGTGTTTGTCTCGGGTTATACCGAGGGCGCGTTCGGCGAGTCGGGTCCTCAGGTTCCGAATTCGACCTTTTTGCCCAAGCCCTTCTCTTTGACGCAACTGACCGAAGCGGTTTTTCAGCAGATGAACTAACGCCTATTGCGCTGCCTCATAGACCGCAAAATCGGCCTTAGAATGCTTGCGGAATGCCGCTTCGGCTTCAGAAGACAGAGTTGTCTCTGCGGGTGGCGAGACGTTCTCGCGCTCTAGTGTGAAATCGAAATTCAAACGGCTTTGCAGGAAGTCGACAATGCTGTCCTGATGGTCGTATTTGAAAACATGGCTGGCCCCGACGCCATTGTTGCGGGTGCGGAAGAACTCGCTCTGACTACCGACATCCGCAAATTCGGGCCGAGGGGTCTGCATATAGGCCTGCACAAAGGCGTCAAAGCTGAGATCCCGCGTCGAATGCGGATGCCCGATGCGATCTTCGCGCCGACGAAACCTGTACCAGCTGCCCAGCCAGTCGATGGGTTCGCGGACCACGGCCATAATCTCCATCTCGGTGTCGTACATTTTGCGGAACATGTTCTGAATAAAACGGTCATATCGGCGCACCGGCGCATGTTTAAGCTCCGGCGGGTGGGTGATCACAATATCCGCGCGAGCACGCAACGCGGAGTGATATGCGGTGCTGCCGGTTTTGGGAACAGATAAAAACGCAAGGCGTTCCTTATAGAAAACAAGCATTTAGTGTTCCCATGTCGATGATAGTTCGGAAGACAGATTGGCGTAAACGGATCTTTAACACAATTGCCCAAGAGTAGGATCTGTAAGTTTTAGTTGAAATGTTCTCTTTTTGGTCCCATAAGGAACAAGAGGCGAACAAAGCAGCGATTGCCGCCCGGCAAAGGGTGTGACAAAAGGGAAGGCGACAGGACAATGGCGGATCTTCTGACGATGAGCGACAAGAAAAACGCGGACAAGCAAAAAGCGCTCGATAGCGCGCTGGCCCAGATCGAACGGCAATTCGGTAAAGGCTCGATCATGAAGCTGGGCGAGGATGCCAAGCAGGATATCGAGGCGAGCTCGACCGGGTCTCTGGGTTTGGATATCGCGCTGGGAATCGGCGGTCTGCCGATGGGCCGGATTGTTGAGATTTACGGGCCTGAAAGCTCGGGTAAGACAACGCTGACCCTGCATTGTATTGCTGAACAGCAAAAGCGTGGCGGCGTTTGTGCATTTGTCGACGCAGAACATGCGCTGGACCCGCAATATGCCCGTAAGCTGGGCGTTGACCTGGATGAACTGCTGATCTCGCAGCCTGACACCGGCGAACAGGCGCTGGAAATCACCGACACGCTGGTCCGGTCTGGCGCGGTGAACATGGTCGTGGTCGACTCAGTGGCGGCGCTGACGCCGAAATCCGAATTGGAAGGCGACATGGGCGACAGCAACGTCGGCGTTCAGGCCCGTCTGATGAGTCAGGCGATGCGCAAACTGACCGGCTCGATCAGCCGTTCGAATTGCATGGTGATCTTCATCAACCAGATTCGGATGAAGATCGGCGTGATGTTTGGCAGCCCGGAAACCACTACCGGTGGTAATGCGCTGAAGTTCTACAGCTCTGTTCGTCTGGACATTCGCCGTATCGGCGCGATCAAGGATCGGGATGAGGTGGTCGGCAACCAGACCCGCGTCAAAGTCGTTAAAAACAAGGTGGCCCCTCCATTCAAACAGGTGGAATTCGACATCATGTACGGTGAAGGCATCTCGAAAATGGGTGAGCTGCTGGATCTAGGCGTCAAAGCCGGTGTGGTCGAGAAGTCGGGTTCGTGGTTCAGCTACGGGGATGAGCGGATCGGGCAGGGACGTGAGAATGCCAAGCAGTATCTGCGCGATCACTCTCGGGTCGCGTGGGATATCGAGGACAAGATCCGCGCGGCCCATGGTCTGGACTTCGACATGCCTCCCGGCGCGGCCGAGGATGACGATATCCTCGAAGCCTAAGGAAAGCGCGAGAGGGAACGCCAGAAATCTCCAGGCGCTCCGACGGTGCTGAGAATACCTTAAACAGGGCGGTCCATCGGGCCGCCTTGTTTCGTTTGGAAGGTCAATGCTGTGGACACTCTGCGGGCACGGCGATAAACCTGCGCAGACCATTCTGATTGCGCGCTGAGAGAGCCCCATGCCAACGTTGAACGACATCCGATCGACCTTTCTGAACTACTTTGCCAAGCAGGGGCACGAAGTGGTGGCGTCCAGCCCTCTGGTGCCGCGCAATGATCCGACTTTGATGTTCGTGAATTCGGGCATGGTGCAGTTCAAGAACCTGTTCACCGGTGTGGAAACGCGCGACTACCAGCGCGCGACTACCGCGCAGAAATGTGTGCGGGCGGGCGGCAAGCATAACGACCTCGACAATGTGGGTTATACGGCACGCCACCATACTTTCTTTGAGATGCTGGGGAACTTCTCCTTCGGTGACTATTTCAAGCACGACGCGATTCCCTTCGCGTGGGAGCTGATCACCAAGGAATTCGGCATCGACAAAAACCGTCTGCTGACCACGGTCTATCACACCGACGACGAAGCCTTTGAAATCTGGAAGAAAGTCGGCGTTCCCGAAGATCGAATCATCCGCATCGCGACCAGCGACAATTTCTGGCAGATGGGTCCGACCGGACCCTGCGGGCCTTGCACCGAAATTTTCTTTGACCATGGCGATCACATCTGGGGCGGCCCTCCGGGATCGGCCGAGGAAGATGGCGACCGATTCATCGAAATTTGGAACATCGTTTTCATGCAGAACGAGCAGTTCGAGGACGGCTCAATGGTGGAACTCGATATGCAGTCGATCGACACCGGCATGGGGCTGGAGCGGATCGGTGCGCTGCTACAAGGCAGCCATGACAACTACGACACCGACCTGTTCAAAACGCTGATCGAGGCTTCTGCGGACGCGACAGGCGTTGATCCTTACGGAGATCAGAACGTCCATCACCGCGTGATCGCGGACCACCTACGTTCAACGTCGTTCCTGATTGCCGACGGCGTGATGCCCAGCAATGACGGGCGCGGCTATGTACTGCGCCGGATCATGCGCCGGGCAATGCGTCACGCTCATTTGCTGGGGGCCAAGGATCCGGTCATGCACCGTCTGGTCCCCTCGCTCGTACAACTGATGGGCACTCAATATTCGGAACTAGGGCAGGCGCAGGCGTTGATCGAAGAGACTCTGCTGCTGGAAGAAACGCGGTTCAAACAAACGCTGGATCGCGGCCTGAAACTGTTGGATGACGAGGTAGCCAGCCTGCCCGAAGGCGCGGCCCTGTCCGGAGATGCGGCGTTCAAGCTCTATGACACCTATGGGTTCCCACTCGATTTGACCCAGGATGCCCTGCGGGAAAAAGGCCGAACTGTCGATACCGACGGGTTCGATGCGGCCATGGCAGAACAGAAAGCCAAAGCCCGCGCGGCATGGGCCGGGTCGGGCGAGGCTGCGGATCAGGCGGTCTGGTTTGACGTGGCTGACAGCGCTGGCGCAACCGATTTCCTAGGCTACGACACCGAAAAGGCTGAGGCTCAGGTCGCGGCGCTGATCGTCGATGGCGCTCTGGTCGACAGGATCGAACAGGGCGGCACTGGCTGGGTCGTTGTGAACCAAACCCCGTTCTATGGCGAGGCTGGTGGTCAGGTCGGCGACAGTGGAGAGCTGCGCCGTCTCGATGCGCGCGAAGATGTTTCCCGCGTTGAAGACACCAAGAAATTCGCCGATGGCAAAGTCTACGCACACAAGGTGACTGTGGACCACGGCACCCTATCCAAAGGTGACGCGGTTGAGCTGGAGGTGGATCACGCGCGCCGTTCGGCCATTCGTGCCAACCACTCGGCCACGCACCTTTTGCATGAGGCCCTGCGCGAGACTCTGGGCGACCACGTGGCACAGCGGGGTTCGCTGAATGCCTCGGATCGTTTGCGGTTCGATTTCAGCCATTCCAAAGCCTTGACGCTGGAGGAAATCCAAAAGGTCGAGAGTGAGGTGAACGACTTCATCCGCCAGAACTCGAGCGTTGAAACCCGGATCATGACGCCGGGCGACGCGCGTGAGCTGGGCGCTCAGGCTTTGTTTGGCGAGAAATATGGCGACGAGGTTCGTGTTGTTTCGATGGGCAAGGCTCCAACTGGCAAGGGCCAGGATGGCGAGACCTGGTCCATTGAACTTTGCGGTGGCACGCATGTCCGTCAGACCGGCGATATCGGTACGTTTGTTGTGCTTGGCGACAGTGCAAGCAGTGCGGGTGTCCGGCGGATTGAGGCGCTGACGGGCGATGAAGCCTTCCGCTATCTGTCCGCTCAGGATCACCGTTTGGCACAGGTCGCGTTGGAGCTAAAAGCGCAGCCGGATGATGTGGTGGCCCGCGTGAAATCACTTTTGGATGAGCGGAAAGCCCTGCAAAACGAAGTTGCTCAACTGCGCCGGGATCTCGCTATGGCCGGAGGGGCCGGGCAGGGCGGCGGCGCGGAAGCGACCGAAGTCAACGGCGTCAAGTTTCTGGCCCAGACACTCAGCGGTGTGTCCGGCAAAGATCTTCCTGCATTGATCGACGAACACAAAAGCCGACTGGGATCTGGCGCGGTTCTGTTGATCGCGGACACAGGCGGCAAAGCGGCTGTCGCGGCTGGGGTCACCGCGGATCTGACCGATACGGTTTCGGCCGTTGATCTGGTCAAAGCCGCAGTGGTTGAGCTGGGCGGCAAGGGCGGCGGTGGTCGCCCGGATATGGCCCAAGGTGGCGGCAAGGACGCGACCAACGCAGTTGCGGCGATCAAGGCCGCCGAACAGGTTTTGGAGGGGTAAGATGGCTGCTCTTTGGATTGCGCATGTCACGGTGACTGACACCGAAGCTTATGGAAAATACGCTGAGCTGGCGGGGCCTGCGATCGCTGCGCATGGCGGAGAATTCATTGCGCGTGCGGCGCGTTACGTTCAGCTAGAAGGGAAGGAGCGTCCGCGCAATGTGGTCGCACGTTTCCCCTCAGTCGAGGCCGCGGTCGAGTGCTATAACTCCGCCGCATACCAAGAAGCGCTCGATCATGCCCGCGGGGCAAGCGAGCGCGAATTGGTCGTTGTTGAAATCACCGACTGAGAATCAGCTGTTTCAGCCGGGTCGGTTTGGCGGTCTGGGCGAATATCAGCACAAGAATCGCTGCGCGGCCTCCATTTCTTTCTTGGAGGCCGTGTTCGCCTTTAAAGTATATTAAAAACAATATATTGCAGCTATTCAACATTCTGACCCAGTCATAAATGTGGCGGATTGCCCTCAATTCTTGCCCGAAATTGCCGCGGATTGTGACGAATTTCCGCCTTTTTTACCCCTGATCCTCAACATTGATTGCGTCACCAAAGCCAGTTGCGGTTAAAGTCGGAAAACTTCGACACCCTGATTGGCCGGACTCACGCGGGCAACTTGGATTGAGGAACGGGTATGAAATATTCGGCAGTAGGTTTTTCGGCGGGTCTTCGGTCGGTCGCCAAATTTTCAGGGCGCTCCGTTGGGATTTGCGCTTTGGTCCTGACGTCGTTCTTCACCGCCTCTGCGGCACAGGCGTCCGAGGGGGCGTTCATCACTGCGATTTCAACCTCTCCGCCACCGTCTGGAGCACAACAACTTTGCCGTCAGTACAGCTGGGCCTGTTCAGGCCAACGAGCGGCGTCGTTGACGAGCAAGCAGGAAATGCAGATCGTCAAGAAAGTGAACTTGCAAGTCAACGCGTCCACCCGTGCAATTACAGACCAATCTCAATACCGACAGCGTGAGTTTTGGGCCTTGCCGACGACACGGGGCGGTGATTGCGAAGACTTTGCCTTGTTGAAAAAGCGCAATCTGATCAAAGCGGGAATTGATCCCAGCAAGCTTTTGATTGCCACGGTACTGGATACGCGTCGGAACGCGCACGCTGTGTTGGTCTACCGATCAGCTCAGGGTGATCTGGTTCTGGACAACTTGACCAACAGCATCAAACCGTGGAAAGCGACCCGGTATCTGTTTCTGAGGATGCAAGATCCAAAGCAGCCGCGCCGTTGGGTTGGGGTTTACGGGAATAGTTGACGCAATCTACAATCTGAAGAGGTAAGGGCGCCAGCTTGGGCGCCCTTTTTGATTCTCGCAGTGCACAACAAACCTGCAGCTGGAATTATGTTCTAAGCAGGATCAGAAACCTCAGAACTTTGTTATGTGACGTCTCCGCCTTTGCCGTCGTCGCCGCCTTTGCCGTCGTCGCCGCCTTTGCCGTCGTCGCCGCCTTTGCCGTCGTCGCCGCCTTTACCGTCGTCGCCGCCTTTACCGTCGTCGCCACCTTTGCCGTCGTCGCCGCCTTTGCCGTCGTCGCCGCCATTGTCATCGGGACCGCCGTCGTCACCCGGAGGATTTCCAGACGGACCACCCGTAGTACCGGGATTGCCATCAGGTTTGCCATCTCCGGATCTTTGATCAGCGAACCCTGTGGATGCGGTCGGCAAGTCCGAAAGCAACGCGGCCAGTTGCGGGCATTCCGCACCCGTACGGGCCAGGAAGTTGCCGAAATCGGCGCGACGCTGAATGTAGCGGATCATACCCGATGTGACGGCGTCACATTCGCAGAGGATCTCGGGCGAGCTTGCAGCCTGACGTGCCGTTGAGACGGTACATGCGGCTTGTGCGGCTGTAACGCCTACCATTTGAACGGCAACAGCTGCGGCGATTACTTTTAGTTTGCTGGAATGGATGCCCATGATGGAACTCCTCGGTACTCGTTAATCTCTGCGTCGAACTTATGCACCAAAACCAAATAGGCTTGTATGAACGACGTCACACTTTGGACAAGATTACACCTTTTTAAGGTCGAACTTGCAAGTTGCCGCCCACTTGGCGAGATTGCCAAAAGACCGGAAAAATATCAAAAATCATGTAAAACCAATAAGAAAGGCCAGCCGATGGCTGGCCTTTCCTAGAATGCCATTTTTTAGGATTGAGGAAATAATGTCACAAAAATGGCATTGTTTCCCAATCGAGAACGGCGATTTATCCGGCTTTCGCCATCCGTTTCCGCTCATGCGGATCAAGGAATCGCTTGCGAAGACGGATCGCGTTGGGCGTCACCTCGACCAGTTCGTCGTCATCAATATAGGCGATGGCTTCTTCAAGCGAGAACTGGATGTGGGGTGTCAGACGCACCGCGTCGTCCGAGCCGCTGGCCCGCACGTTGGTCAGCTTCTTGCCTTTCAGCGGGTTCACTTCCAGATCGTTGTCGCGGGAATGTTCACCAATCACCATGCCCTGATAGACATCGGTCTGAGGTCCAACGAACATGCGGCCACGCTCTTCGAGGTTCCACAGAGCGTAAGCAACGGCCTGGCCATTCTCCATCGAGATCAGAACGCCTGCGCGACGGCCTGGGATCTGACCTTTATGTGGGGCCCAGCCATGGAACACGCGGTTCAGAACGCCGGTCCCGCGGGTATCGGTCAGGAACTCTCCATGATAGCCGATCAGGCCACGGGACGGCACATGCGCGATGATCCGGGTCTTGCCGGCGCCGGCGGGGCGCATCTCGACCAGTTCGCCCTTACGTGCACCGGTGATCTTTTCGATGACTGCGCCCGAGTATTCGTCATCCACGTCGATCGTGACTTCTTCGACGGGCTCCAGCCGTTGACCGTCTTCCTCGCGGAACAGAACCTGCGGGCGAGAGATGCTGAGTTCGAACCCTTCGCGGCGCATGTTCTCGATCAGAACACCCATCTGCAATTCGCCACGACCGGCCACTTCGAACGCCTCGCCGCCCGGGGTGTCGGTGATACGGATCGCAACGTTGGATTCCGCCTCTTTCATCAGGCGGTCACGGATGACTCGGGATTGCACCTTTTTGCCGTCACGACCAGCTAGAGGCGAGTCGTTGATGCCGAAAGTCACGGTGATGGTTGGCGGGTCGATGGGCTGAGCGGGCAGGGCCTCTTCAACCTGCGGTGCGACCAGCGAGTCCGCGACGGTGGCTTTGCTCATACCTGCGATGGTCACGATGTCACCGGCCTCGGCCACATCGATCGGTTGTTGCGCCAAACCACGGAAGGCCAGGATTTTCGATGCGCGGAAGTTCTCGATTAGCGAGCCATCGCGGCTGAGCGCCTTGAGGCTGTCGCCTGCTTTCAGAGTACCGCTTTCCACACGGCCCGTAAGAATACGACCGATGAACGGATCGCTGCCCAAGGTAGTAGCCAGCATGCGGAACGGCTCGTCCTTCTTTTCGGCCTGTTTGGGGGCAGGTACGTGATCGACGACCAGATCAAACAGCGCGGTCAGGTCCTTGCGCGGCCCGTCCAACTCCATATCCGCCCAGCCCGAACGGCCCGAGGCATACATGGCAGGGAAGTCTAGCTGATCGTCATCTGCGCCGAGGTTTGCGAAGAGATCGAAGCACTCATCCAGCGCACGGTCGGGTTCGGCATCGGGTTTGTCGACCTTGTTCAGGACCACAATGGGGCGTAGGCCCAGTGCCAGTGCTTTGGAAGTCACGAATTTGGTCTGAGGCATCGGACCTTCAGCCGCGTCAACCAGCAGGACAACACCGTCCACCATGCTGAGGATACGCTCAACCTCGCCGCCGAAATCGGCGTGGCCGGGGGTGTCGACGATATTGATGCGCGTGCCTTTCCATTCGACCGAGGTCGCTTTGGCCAGAATGGTAATGCCGCGCTCGCGTTCCAGATCGTTGCTGTCCATGGCGCGTTCCGCCACGGCCTGATTTTCCCGGAACGCGCCGGATTGTTTGAGCAGCTCATCCACCAGGGTCGTTTTACCGTGGTCCACGTGAGCGATGATTGCGATATTGCGCAGGTCCATGAGAGGTCAGCCTTTGAACGGGAAGTTGCCCGGCGCATAGCGCGGCTTGACGCAATATACCAGCCCAAACCGGCGTTCAGTGACCTGCGGTCTTTGAAAACAGATGAATGATCAGGATTCCGGCCAATATCAGGGCCAGCCCCAGAACCGCCCAAAGGTCGAGCTTTTGCCCAAACACCACAAAGCCGATGATTGCGATGAAAAAAATCCCAAGCCCGGACCAGATCGCATAGACGATGCCCACTGGCATGTATTTCAACGTCAATCCCAACAGGTAGAACGCCACTCCGTAAGCAACTACGACCAGAACCGAAGGCCAGAAGCGCGAGAATTGCTGACTGGCCTGCAAGGCCGTTGTGCCTACGGTTTCGGCAAAGACGGCCATCAGCAGGATCAGGTAGGCTTTGGGCATGATCTCAACCTTTTGCATGCAAATCACGCGCGAATTCTCAACATGAAACAGGCCGCCCCGGCAAGCACATTCGGTTGCTTGGGTGCGTGACACCACAAGATAAAGGTCGGGTATACCTGACTACGATCTGATCACAATTTATGCAAATAACAGAACAGTATTTGTTGATTTGTTTTCGAGTTTTTCAATGACTGTGTTTATTAAATACGTCGTTTTTGCTTCGACTCTTATTGCGGCGCTAGGGTGGCTTGCAGACGGGGGGTCCGTCAGTTCTGATGCAGCCCAAATGTTAGTTGGTTTCTTTGTTTTGTAGTTTTGGCGTTAATCAAGATCCAAGCAGGGAAAAGGGCCTTATTGGCCCTTTTTCTTTTGCCTAGCCCCTCGCTGAAACCGTGAAGTAATCTGCCAAATACGGTTGCAACCAATCCCAAAGACCGGGCGCACCGCGTTCGATGGCGGGCCGGACCCGCGCTTCGATCTGAGGGTAGGTCACGGCATAGTCCACCCACGAGCCGCCGCCCGTTTCAAGATTGGCAATTGGGGTTTGAAACCGGTCAACAGCCTTGGCGAACCGCGCATCTACCGAGTTGGCGCTCTCAAACTCATGCCAGAGATCCGAAAACGCCTGCGTTTGATCCTGAGGCAATAGTCCGAACAGGCGTCGCGCTGCGGCCTCTTCCTTTTCGGCTTGGGCGGCGTGATCGACCTGACCGTGGATCGGGTGATCTCCCGCGTCGATCTCGACAATATCGTGAAGCAGCAGCATGTACAGGACGCGGTTCAACTGGACCTCAGCGTGGGAATGTTCGGCCAGAACCCACGCGTACAGCATGATGTGCCACGAGTGCTCGGCCGAGTTTTCGAACCGATCGACCGCCATCAGGCGCGAAGCGCGCATGACGGATTTCAACTGATCTGCCTCAACCAGAAAAGCCAGCCGTTGGGTAAAGCTGTTGTCCTCGGTCGGCGCATCCGCCAATAACGCAACTGCGTGCTCATAGGCCTGAGGCAGCGCCTCACTCAGATAAGCCGCGCGCCCGGTCGCGAGGTTCTCACGGGCGATCTCCATATGGTCGGGCCGTTTAGGCGATGCGTACAGCACCTGAAACAGGGGCTGACACCGGTCGAGCATCTTGGCGAACTTGGCGTCAGGCGTCTGATCGGCTTCGAATTCGTTCCATAGGTCCAGAAAACTCTGGGTCTGGTCCGGCGGCAACAGACCGAACAAATCCAAAGCCGCGGCGTGTTCGGCCTTGGCGACGCTCTGCCAATCGGTCTCGAGATGGATTGGATGGTCGCCCACAATGATCTCGACCAGATCATGCAGCAACAACATGCGGATGACCCGATCAATTGACACATCCGGCCCGGCCAGAGGCCCCATGACCAGCGCCCAAAGCGCCAGATGCCAGCTATGTTCTGCGGAATTCTCAGGCCGGGATTGATCCAGCAGGGTGTTTGCCCGATCCACCGTCTTCAACCTGTCCGCCTGTTTCAAAAACGCGATTTGCGCGGACAGTCGATCATTCATTGTTTTTCAATCGCTTTCAGCTTGGAGCGGTGATCTGTCAGGCGTTTGATCACGAATTGGCGGGCTTGACGTTCGGACAGGCGCACGCGGATCTCGGTCAGAAAGGCCTCTTCCAGAGATTGGGAGGAGGCCGCCAGCAGGTTGCCGACCTCCATGTAAAACCGGTCATCGCCGGTTTCGTCCATGACCTTCAATGTATCCTCGGCCAATTTGGCAGCGAGGGTATTGATGGTGTCTGTCATCAGCGCGTGTTCTCGGTCAGGCGGCGTTTCACATAGTCGCTGACATCAGTGATGAGCGTGTCCATGTGCTGATCCTGGAAGAAGTGATCGGCGCCTTCGACCTCATTGTGCGTGATGGTGATGCCCTTCTGCTCATGCAGCTTGTTGACCAGCGCAGTTGTATCCGCCGGAGGCGCCACGCGGTCGGACGAGCCGTTGATGATCAGGCCCGAAGACGGGCAGGGCGCGAGGAACGAGAAGTCGTACATATTCGCCGGGGGCGACACACTGATGAAACCGGTGATTTCCGGGCGGCGCATCAACAACTGCATTCCGATCCAAGCACCGAAAGAGAAGCCAGCAACCCAGCAATGCTTGGAGTTGTTGTTCATCGACTGCAGGTAATCCAGCGCCGATGCCGCATCGCTCAACTCGCCTACGCCTTGATCATATTCGCCCTGGCTGCGGCCCACGCCGCGGAAGTTGAAGCGCAACACGGTGAAGCCCATGTTGTAGAACGCGTAGTGCAGATTATAGACCACCTTGTTGTTCATGGTCCCGCCGAACTGAGGATGCGGGTGAAGCACGATGGCGATCGGTGCGTCTTTTTCCTTTTGCGGGTGGTAGCGGCCTTCCAGGCGGCCTTCGGGTCCGGGAAAAATCACCTCGGGCATGTGTGCTTTGGTCCTGTCTTTATCTTGGGCGCCGGGAAATACTTGACTGTATTCGTTGGGCACCTTAGAACGGTTCTAAATGTGATATCCTGCGCAACGCGCTGTCAGTCGGAGATACGCACTGGCGGCGGCGGCGTCAATGATTTCGCGTCCAACTTGCCGAAGGGAAATGACAATGAAGCTGTCGACAAAGGGCCGGTATGCCATGGTGGCGCTGGCGGACATTGCGCTGCAGCCCTCGGACAAGATCGTGACACTGGGTGAAATTTCGGAACGGCAGGATATCTCGCTGCCGTATCTTGAGCAGTTGTTCGTCAAACTGCGCCGGGCCGAGCTGGTGACCTCGACCCGAGGTCCGGGTGGTGGGTATCGCCTCGCACGGCAGCCGTCGGAGATCCGCGTTGTCGAGATTTTGTCTGCCGTAGATGAGACGGTGGATGCAATGGCCAAGGGGGCCGGGGCCTCGGGTGCGTCCTCGGGCAGCCGGGCGCAATCCCTGACGAACCGGCTTTGGGAAAGCCTCAGCGCACATGTCTATGTGTTCCTGCATCAGACCCGCCTGTCTGACGTGATCAAGAATGACCTCGCGCCCTGTCCCGCGGTTCCGAACCTGTTTGCCGTTGTGGATGAGTGATCCGTAGCCTCTGAGTACAAGTTTCAGAAATATCTGGGAAAAGATGACTCCATGAATCGTGTTTATCTCGATCATAACGCCACCACGCCTTTGCGGCCCGAAGCGCGGGACGCGATGATCGCGGCAATGGATGTCTGCGGGAACCCATCGTCGGTCCATGCCGAGGGGCGCGCGGCGAAGGCTTTGATCGAACGCGCACGGGCGCAGGTTGCATCGGCTTTTGGGGCTGATGGTGCGGATATCGTATTTACCTCAGGCTCGACCGAGGGGGCCGCTTTGGCTTTGGCGGGTCGAAATCTGCACGGTGCATCAATTGAGCATGACGCGGTAAGAGCATGGATTGCCGAGGATATCTTGGTTTCTTCGGACGGGATGGCCACTGTGAGCGATCCAGCGAATGCGACGCTGCAGGTTGCCAACTCGGAAACGGGTATCGTGCAGACACTGCCCAAGGGGCTGTCGGTGACTGATGCGACCCAGGCGTTTGGCAAGCTGCCGATTGCGTTCAATTGGATGGACGTTCAGATGGCGCTAGTGTCTGCGCATAAACTGGGCGGGCCGAAAGGGATCGGAGCTGTCGTTATGAAACGCGGCACGGACCTGCCTGCTCAGATCAAGGGCGGCGGGCAAGAGATGGGCCGGCGCTCTGGAACCGAAAATGTCATTGGGATCGTGGGGTTCGGGGCCGCTGCTGAAGCAGCAGCCCAAGATCTCGCCAATGGTGTTTGGGAGCAGGTCGAAGAATTTAGAAATATTCTAGAAAACGCCCTTGAGGCTGGTGAAAGATCACCTATTTTTGTCGGGAAAGACCAGACACGCCTGCCGAACACGTCATGTTTCGCATCGCCCGGTTGGAAGGGTGAAACGCAGGTCATGCAGATGGACCTGTCTGGTTTTGCGGTCAGTGCGGGCTCGGCCTGCTCAAGCGGAAAGGTCCGCGCCAGCGCTGTTCTGACTGCGATGGGATTTGATGAGGGGACAGCAGCCAGCGCAATCCGCGTGTCGCTGGGACCTCGGACTACCAAGGAAGATGTGCTGCGTTTCGCCGAAACGTGGCTTGAGAAAGAGAAAAAGCATCGCGCGCGGGCCGCGTGATCTGACGGAGGGTAAACAATGGCCGCTTTGGACCAGACCCAGGTAAAAGAGGGTGTCGATCAGGAAACCGTGGATGCGGTACGCGAGGTCAGCACTTATAAATACGGCTGGGAAACCGAGATCGAGATGGAATACGCGCCCAAAGGCGTGAATCCAGATATCGTTCGACTGATCTCGGAGAAGAACGAAGAGCCCGAATGGATGACCGAATGGCGTCTGTCGGCCTTCGAACGCTGGACCAAGATGGAAGAGCCTAAATGGGCCATGGTCAACTACCCTGAGATCAACTTTCAGGACCAGTATTACTATGCCCGTCCGAAATCCATGGAAGAGAAACCCAAATCTCTGGATGAGGTTGACCCCAAACTTTTGGCGACTTACGAAAAGCTCGGTATCCCTCTGAAAGAACAGATGATTCTGGCTGGCGTTGAAGGCGCAGAGGATATGCCCGCCGAAGGCCGCAAAGTGGCCGTCGACGCCGTGTTTGACTCGGTTTCTGTGGGCACGACCTTCCAAGCCGAGCTGAAGAAGGCCGGCGTTATCTTCTGCTCGATCTCGGAAGCGATCAAAGAGCATCCTGAACTGGTGAAGAAATATCTGGGCACCGTGGTTCCGGTGTCGGACAACTTCTATGCCACGCTGAACTCGGCTGTGTTCTCGGATGGCTCGTTCGTCTACATCCCGCCAGGCGTCCGCTGCCCGATGGAGCTGAGCACATATTTCCGCATTAACGCGGAAAACACCGGCCAGTTTGAGCGTACTTTGATCATCGCTGACAAGGGCTCTTACGTATCTTACCTGGAAGGATGCACCGCACCTCAGCGCGACACCGCGCAGCTGCACGCGGCCGTGGTCGAGATCATCGTCGAAGAAGACGCTGAGGTGAAATACTCGACCGTTCAGAACTGGTTCCCCGGAGACGAGAACGGCAAAGGCGGTATCTATAACTTCGTGACCAAGCGTGCTGATTGCCGTGGAGATCGCTCCAAGGTGATGTGGACGCAGGTTGAGACCGGCTCGGCCGTGACGTGGAAGTACCCGTCCTGCATCCTGCGCGGCGAGGAAAGCCAGGGTGAGTTCTACTCGATCGCGATTGCCAACAACTATCAGCAGGCCGATACCGGCACCAAGATGGTTCACCTCGGCAAGAACACCAAATCGCGCATCGTTTCTAAGGGCATCAGCGCGGGTAAGGCACAGAACACCTATCGTGGACTGGTCTCGATGCACCCGAAAGCCAAAGACAGCCGCAACTACACCCAGTGTGACAGCTTGCTGATTGGCGACAAATGCGGCGCTCATACAGTGCCGTATATCGAGGTTAAGAACAACTCGAGCCGCGTCGAGCATGAGGCAACGACCTCGAAAGTGGACGACGACCAGCTGTTTTACTGCCGTCAACGTGGAATGGACGAGGAAGAGGCCGTGGCGCTGGTCGTCAACGGGTTCTGCAAAGACGTGCTGCAGGCGCTGCCGATGGAATTTGCGATGGAGGCCCAGCAGTTGGTGGCAATCTCGCTTGAAGGGTCGGTTGGCTAACCAATTCTTGCGGGACGAGAGGGTCGTTGAAGTTGGAAACACCTGCGGAAATAAAAAGATGGATCAAGAAATCCCGGCGTTCTGGGGTTTTTCGAGCCGCCCAAGCACAGGTGGTGCGCGCTCGTGTTCATGACCGCAACGTATTCTTCTCTGTCGCCAACCCGCTCGATGCGATTCAAAAATACCACTTCGCGGGCTCGTTCTACGAGGTTGAAGAACTAAGAATGATATCGGAGCATTTTCCGGTGGGCGGACGGTTCCTGGACATTGGGGCCAACGTCGGAAACCACAGTCTGTACTTGGCGTTGTTCTTACATGCTTCACTCGTTGTTCCGGTTGAGCCCAACCCAGTGGCTGCGGAACTTTTGGTGAGCAATCTGCACCTGAACGGGGTTGAGAACAAGGTTGATTTCAACTGGGTCGGGGTCGGTGTTTCCAACGAAACGCGATCAGATCTAAGTTTGCATTGGAAACCGCAAAACCTTGGCGGGGCTAAACTGATTGACCAGCAAGGCTCAATACAGGTTGTTCCCGCGGCAAGCTTGATTGAGGGTCGCTCGTTCGACTTCATCAAGATTGACGTTGAAGGAATGGAAATTGCCGTTTTGGAAAGCCTCCTACCAGAATTGGCTGAGAGTCGTCCAGTTCTGTTTGTTGAGGTGGACAATTCAAACGCCGAGGCCTTCAAAACACTCATTGCGGCCCATGGGTATGAAATCGCAGATCAATACAGGCGCTACAGACGAAATGAAAACTACCTGATCAGACCTGTACCAAAGGCACCGGAGATCGCTCAATCCGCCTAACAACGGACCAAAATTGGAAATTCTAACAATGCGACAGTCTATAATGCTGGCGCGAAACGAGGAAAACATGCTGGAAATCAAGAACCTGCACGTACAGCTTGAAGAAGAAGACAAGCAAATTCTCAAAGGTGTGGACCTGACGGTTGAGGCTGGCAAGGTGCATGCGATCATGGGGCCGAACGGTTCGGGCAAGTCGACGCTCAGCTATGTGCTGTCGGGGCGCGATGGCTATGAGGTTACCGAAGGCTCGGCCACTCTGGACGGTGAAGACCTGTTGGAGATGGAGCCGGAAGAGCGCGCCGCAGCTGGTGTGTTCCTCGCGTTCCAATACCCGGTTGAGATCCCGGGCGTCGGCAACATGACTTTTCTGCGCACCGCAGTGAACGCGCAGCGCAAGGCGCGCGGGGAGGAGGAACTGTCGGCCGCTGACTTCCTGAAACTCGTTCGCGAAAAGGCGAAGTCGCTGAAGATCGACGCGGATATGCTGAAGCGTCCGGTCAATGTCGGCTTCTCGGGCGGTGAGAAAAAGCGCAATGAAATCCTACAGATGGCGATGCTGGAACCCAAAATGTGCATTCTCGACGAGACCGACTCGGGCCTCGACGTGGATGCGATGAAGCTGGTCTCCGAAGGCGTGAACGCGCTGCGGGATGAGGGGCGTGGTTTCCTGGTCATCACCCACTACCAGCGCCTGCTGGACCACATCAAACCTGATGTTGTTCACATCATGGCCGATGGCCGCATCGTAAAATCGGGTGGTCCTGAGCTGGCACTGGAAGTTGAAAACAACGGTTACTCCGACATTCTTGCCGAGGTGAACTGATGGCCTTTCCGCAAGCAAAACAGACCGCAACCGAAGAGCGTCTGGCCTCACTGACGATGCCTGATCCCGGCTGTACCAAGGCCGCGCGCCAAGGGGCTTTGGCCCGGGTACGTGAAATGGGTCTTCCAAGCCGTCGCGATGAATACTGGAAATACACGCGTCCGGATACTCTAGTCTCGACCGATGCGCCCAAGGCTGCCATTTTCGACTCGGGCGAGCCGATGGTGTTCAACGATGTCGATCGGCTGCAGATCGTGTTCGTCGATGGTGTGTTCGATGCCGAAGCCTCGGACGATCTGAGCTTAGAAGGTGTCAAGATCGACCGGCTGGAGGATATCTGCTGCAAGGATATCCACTGGGCCAAGGATCTTTACGGCAAGCTCGAGGAGCGTGGTCAAAACCCTGTTCAGCGTCCTCTGGCTGCTTTGAACACCGCATTCGCGACCGACGGCGTTGCCATACATGTAACCGGCAAACCGTCGAAGCCGATCAATCTGGTGTACCGTCACGAGGCGGAAGACTCGGACGCGATCCTGCACCACGTAATCCGTGTTGAAAGCGATGCTGAGGCCACGATCCTCGAGAATGGTCCGGCCGCGTCGCGCTTCAACAAATGCATGGAGATCGACATCGCCGACAACGGGACCTTGCACCATGTCCGGGCACAGGGCCGCGATCATGAACGCAGGGCCGCGACCCATATGTTCACACGTCTTGGTCAGGAATCGACCTACAAATCGTTCACTTTGACGGCTAACGGCGTACTGACTCGCAACGAGCAGGTGGTTGAACTTACCGGTGACGATGCGGTTGCCCATGTGGCCGGTGCTTGCGTCGGGGACGGTGATTTTCACCACGACGACACCGTTTTTGTCACCCATGACGCGGTAAATTGCGAAAGCCGTCAGGTGTTCAAGAAGGTCCTGCGCAACGGCGCGACGGGCGTGTTCCAAGGCAAGATCCTTGTGAAGGAAGGCGCGCAGAAGACCGATGGCTACCAGATCAGCCAGTCGCTTTTGCTGGACGATGACAGCCAGTTCCTCGCCAAACCCGAGCTTGAAATCTACGCCGATGACGTTGCCTGTTCGCACGGGTCGACCTCGGGCGCGATTGATGAGACCGCCTTGTTCTACCTGCGCTCGCGCGGAGTCCCGACGAAGGACGCCACCAATATGCTGACGCTGGCTTTTCTTGCCGAGGCGGTGGATGAGATCGAGGACGAGACACTGGCCGAAGAGATCGTGACCCGTCTGGAAGGCTGGCTTTCGCGTCACAGTTAATATGCCGGTCTCATCAGATATCGTTGCCACATACCGGGGGCCGGGGCGCGTTGTGCGCCGACTTCTGGATATGGGGCCGCGCGAAGACCGGGCGCTGATCTTCGTCATGGGTTTCTGCGTGGTGGCGTTCATCGCGCAAATGCCCAGCTTAGCCCGCCGCGCGCATCTTGAGCAGGTCGAGTTGAACATGCTTCTGGGTGGAGCGCTTTTGGGCTCGGTCTTCATCCTGCCGCTGTTCTTCTACACGCTGGCTTTGGTGTCTCATTGGGTCGCGCGACTGGTGGGCGGGCAGGGCAGTGCCTATGGCGCCAGACTGGCATTGTTCTGGGCGCTCTTGTCCTCGGCGCCTTTGGTTTTGCTAAACGGACTGGTCGCTGGGTTCATAGGCCCTGGTCCGACTCAAACTTTGGTCGGATTGATTTGGGTTGCCGTTTTTGTCTGGTTCTGGTTATCCGGATTGCGACAAGCACAAAGGTCGGCTGAATGACTATACCCCCCCTGGGCCCGCTGGCGAGCCTGACGCTCAGAAAACCTGCCGAAGCGGCGCGACAGATTTTGGCCCTCAACCCAGGGCGAGAGGTTCTGTGGTTGGCATTCTTTCTGGCCGTTGTCCTCAATTGCATCGCGCAGATGGGCATAGATCTGTCCATCGCCGCATCGGGTGGCCCGACCGTATCCCAATCGATCCCGGTTGTGCTGATCCGATCCGCCGGAACGATGTTGTTCAGCATTCTGGCCTTTCTCTATGTCGGGCGTTTTCTGGGCGGAACGGGGCGTTTTGAAGATCTGATGATCCTGACGATCTGGCTGCAGTTTCTGCAAATTGCAGCACTGGTCGCGACCCTCGCGCTGAGCTTGATCGCGGTAGCTTTTATGGCCCCTCTGATCCTGGCAACGGCCATCTACAGCCTCTACATAACGCTTCATTTTCTGAATGAGGCGCACAAGTTTGGATCTCTGGGCAAATCCTTTGGTGTCATTTTGTTGACGGCGTTGCTGGCGGTACCTTTTGTCCTATTTCTCAACCCGTTGGGTCCTGTCTAGAAAGATCTCTCATGTATGATGTGCAGAAAATCCGGTCTGATTTCCCGATCCTGTCGCGGCAGGTGAACGGCAAACCCCTGACATATCTGGACAATGGCGCGTCGGCGCAGAAACCTCAGGTCGTGATTGATGCCGTTACGCGCGCCTATGCCGAGGAATACTCCAACGTGCATCGCGGGCTTCACTACCTCTCGAACCTCGCGACCGAGAAATATGAGTCCGTGCGCGGCACCGTTGCGCGCTTTCTAGGTGTTGCGGATGAGGATGAGATTGTTCTGAACTCCGGCACGACCGAGGGGATCAATCTGGTCGCCTATGGCTGGGCCATGCCGCGGCTTGAAGCGGGGGATGAGATCGTCCTCAGCGTGATGGAGCATCACGCCAACATCGTGCCCTGGCATTTCCTGCGTGAGCGTCAGGGCGTGGTCCTGAAATGGGTCGATGTTGATGCGGATGGCGGGCTTGATCCGCAGGCCGTGATTGACGCGATCGGCCCCAAATCCAAACTGGTCGCGGTCACGCAGTGTTCGAACGTTTTGGGCACCGTGGTCGACGTGAAGGCCATCACCGAAGGCGCGCATATCAAGGGCGTGCCGGTCTTGGTTGATGGTAGTCAGGGTGCGGTTCACATGCCGGTTAACGTGCAGGATATCGGCTGCGATTTCTATGCCATTACCGGGCACAAACTCTATGGCCCATCCGGTTCCGGTGCGATCTATATCAAATCCGAGCGAATGGCCGAAATGCGCCCCTTCATTGGCGGTGGTGACATGATCAAAGAGGTCAGCAAGGATCAGGTCATCTACAATGATCCGCCAATGAAGTTTGAGGCCGGTACGCCGGGCATCGTACAAACCATCGGTCTCGGGGTGGCTCTGGACTACATGATGGATCTGGGGATGGCGAACATTGCCAACCATGAAGCGGGTCTTCGCGACTATGCCATGCAGCGTCTGACTGGTCTGAACTGGCTACAGGTTCAGGGCACGCGGCCGGACAAGGCCGCGATCTTCAGCTTCACGCTGGATGGGGCAGGGCATGCACATGATGTCTCGACGATTCTGGACAAGAAAGGCGTTGCGGTTCGCGCCGGTCACCATTGCGCTGGTCCTTTGATGGATCACCTTGGGGTGACGGCCACCTGTCGCGCCAGCTTTGGCCTCTATAACACCACGGATGAGGTCGACACCCTGATCGACGCGCTTGAACTGGCGCATGATCTCTTTGCCTAAATCTCGGCCGAGCCGATCCGTTTTCCAGTTGCACCCGGCTCGGAACAAGGTTAGCTAACGGCCAAGGCACCTGTAGCTCAGCTGGATAGAGCGCTGCCCTCCGAAGGCAGAGGCCAGAGGTTCGAATCCTCTCAGGTGCGCCACTTCTCACAGTCTTGATGATTTGTTCAGTCCGACCGTCGTGGTCGTTGCATCCGCTAGATGTTTGATTTGGAAAATATCTTTAGCCTGAACAAGCTAGAGAATCGTTGGGGGATTGGCTCTGCAACGACCAAAGGGCGCCAATTGCAGCAGCCCGTTCCAGCAAAATTCGAGTTTTGCAACAACACTTAGGCAGACCTAGTGGCCTGCCATATACATCTCAGTAAACGACAGTACGCTTAGCCGCGCCAACTGCGAACGACGCCGCAATCCATGTGGACGAAGTTCGAACGGTAGTATTGTCCAACACCGCCAGCACGACAGGACATGGCCGCTTTGGCCATCTGTGAAACCGAACGGGATGCGAGGCGCAGGTCAGCCGCTTGTCCCTGCATATGGAGCGAGTTCCGCGCCACCCGGCGCGATTTCGACCTCAACATCGCGTTGGTTTGCGGCGAGCGATACCCCGACAGGAGCATATAGGGCTCATCGGCGTCCAGAAGGTTGTGAGACGCCGCCATGATGTCGATTGTGCGCAAATCCATCGCTTTCGACTGATCGGTGCGCCAGTCGCGCATGAAGTGGTTCACTTCTTTCACGGCGTCTTTGATGTATCTGCCGTCGACCCAGTAAACCATATCAATCCGCTCACCCGTGCGACCGGAATACATGCGGATACGGCGAATATCACCACCACCACGAAGGAAACCTGCTGCGTTGGAATAGGTCGGTGCTGCCGCCACGGCAGTTGCCGCGAATGCGCCCAGAAGGGCACGACGGGTAATACCCGAAGTACTGCTCTTGGTCATTTTTGTTTCGTCCCGTACTGTTCCTGCCTGCGCACGATGTTACGCGCGCTGTATTAATATTTTCCCATCCCAGATGGCGAATGTATGGCACAGTTGGAATCGTCGGCCAAGAAGTCTTTGGAATGCACCTTTGTTAGGGGGAATTTTCGGCAGTTTTTTGCGCAGGTGATGCAAATGAGTCATTTTATTGAGCAACTGAGTGTTTTCGGCATCGGGTAGATGCAAACGCGCATCAGGGTGCAAGAGAAGAAAAAAGGTAAGGTATTTGTGAATAGACAAGCCCAATGGCTGAAAACCATATATAAAATAAAGCTTCGGCAGACATCGCATAAGTTATTGAAGAACCAAGGCCATCCCATGCTCTCAGTGTTACGGACCAGTACCAGTTTTGTTTTCACCGCTTGTTTTTTGGCGACGGCATCTATGGCGAACACGTCATCAGGCGAGGGTTCGAACACGGCATTTCGGATGGCGGTTGCTGAGAATACCTCGCCTTCTGATCAGATAGCTGAATTTTACCGCAGCAATAGCTTTGTCCCTTTGTGGGTCGGCGATACAGCAGAACACGCCAAACGCCGTACGGCGTTGATCAAAGCCCTATCCGAGATGGAGCGCCATGGATTGCCTGCAGCATTTGACGTGCAGGCCCTGGTTGATCAGATGGCTGAGGCGCGATCAGTTCGCGATTTGGGCACGGTCGAGGCTGAGCTGTCCCGCGTCTTCCTGACCTATGCAAATGACATCTATTCTGGCGCCTTGCGGCCAGCCAGTATTGACGACGGCCTTGTGCGCGAGGTTAAACGCCGTGATGCAAACCAGCATCTTGAGGCACTCAATACCCAAGGTGCGGCGTATTTTGAAACTCTGATCCCGCAGACCGCCCAATATCGCGCCTTGATGAAGCAAAAGATCGCGTTGGAGAACCTGATCCGCCAGGGCGGGTGGGGGCCGACTGTTCCGGTCTCTAAACTGGAATACGGCGATACCGGTCCGAATGTAGTCAAACTGCGCAACCGGCTAGTTGCGATGGGTTACCTTAAACCCACTGCCAGCCCGGAATTTGATGATGCCCTGCTTGGGGCCGTTCAGGCATTCCAAAAAGCACATGGACTCGAATCGGACGGTGTGGTCGGACAAGGTACAATCACCGAGCTGAACCGACCGGCATCGGACCGGTTGAAAGCCGTCTATGTTGCCTTGGAGCGGGAACGTTGGCTGCCGCGCGATCGGGGCGAGCGGCATATTCTGGTCAATCAGGCCGACTTCTCGGCAAAGATCGTGGACGACGGGCTGGTCACGTTCGAGACCCGCGCCGTGATCGGCAAGAACGTGCATGATCGCCGCAGCCCCGAATTCTCGGATGAGATGGAGCATATGGTGATCAATCCCAGCTGGTATGTACCACGCTCGATCATCACCAAGGAATACCTGCCGAAACTGAAATCGAACCCGAACGCGGTGGGCCATATCCAGATCACGGACCGCAGTGGTCGCCAGGTCAATCGAGGAGCAGTCGACTTCACCCAGTTTACCGCACGCAACTTCCCGTTCGCGATGCGTCAGCCGCCCAGCAAAAGCAATGCGCTAGGGCTGGTGAAGTTCATGTTCCCTAACAAGTACAACATCTATCTACATGATACGCCTCAGAAATCTCTGTTTGCGCGTGAAGTGCGGGCGTTCTCGCACGGGTGCATCCGACTGGCGCAACCTTTCGAGTTCGCCTATGCGCTGCTGGCCAAACAGGAGGAAGACCCCAAGGCGTTCTTCCACCGAGTGTTGAATACCGGCAAGGAAACGACGGTGAAGTTGGACAAGAAAGTACCTGTCCACCTGATCTACCGCACCGCCTATATTGGCCCGAAAGGTGAGGTTCAGTATCGCCGCGACGTCTATAACCGCGATGCCAAAATTTGGGACGCGCTGCAAAAGGCAGGGGTGGCCCTGCCGGACGTTCAGGGGTAAGCACTCAGGGTAAATCCTGCCCAAGAGGACGCCCGCTATGCAGTTCACCATCCAACAGATCGCCGACAGCCTTGGGGCCGAGTGTCAGGGTGAAACAGACCTGACAATTCTGCGGGCCGCTGAACCGGGTGATGCCGGACCAACCGATCTGGCGATGGCAATGTCCCCCAAATATGCCGAAACGCTTTCGAACGGTGAGGCCCGCGCGGCAATGCTGTGGGAAGGCGCGGATTGGCAAGCAATGGGCCTGCGCGCTGCGATCTTTGTTACGCGCCCCCGAATGGCGATGGCTGGTATCACGACAATGCTGGACCGGGGGCAGGGCGTTGAGCCAGGTGTCCACCCCTCGGCTGTGATCGACCCGACGGCTGAAATTGCTGAGGATGTCTCGATCGGTCCGTTGGCCGTTATCGGCGCGCGGGCGAAGATTGGCTCGGGATCGGTGATCGGTCCGCACTGTACAATCGGAATGGACGTGGTGTTGGGTGAGCAAGCCCATCTGCGCGAAATGGTCAGCATCGGTGCGCGTGCGCAAATCGGAGACCGCTTCATCGCCCAACCCGGCGCGCGTATCGGTTCCGACGGGTTCAGCTTTGTTACTCCTGAGATTTCAGGTGTTGAAAACGCGCGCAAGACGTTGGGCGATCAAGGCGATGCAAAAGCGCAAAGCTGGCTGCGTATCCATTCTCTGGGCGCGGTGGAAATCGGCGATGATGTCGAGGTAGGTTCCAACTGTACGATCGACAATGGTACGATCCGAAACACGCGGATTGGCGATGGTTCGAAGCTCGATAACCTTGTGCATGTGGGGCACAACGCGCGCATAGGGCGCGATTGTCTGCTGTGCGGTCAAAGTGGATTGTCCGGCTCAGTCGATGTGGGAAACAACGTGGTTCTTGGCGGTCAAACCGGCGTGGCTGACAATATCTTCATTGGCGATGGCGTGATCGCGGGGGGCGCCACCAAGATCCTGTCCAACGTACCAGCCGGACGTGTGGTCATGGGCTATCCGGGCGTCAAGATGGAAACCCATACCGAGATCTACAAGGCTCAACGCCGCTTGCCGCGCATGGCTCGCGACGTCGAGGCATTGAAAAAGGCTGTTTTCAAACAGTCTCCGAGCGATTAAATCATCCTCAGATTGATAGCCAGGGGATCAACATGAGCATCAGCGACCGCGTCATCGCAATCATTGCAGAGCAGGCCGTTCTGGAGCCATCGGATGTCACACCCGACAGCACACTTGCAGATCTGGGCATCGACAGCTTGGGTTTGGTCGAAAGCATCTTTGCCATCGAGGAAGAGTTCGACATCTCGGTTCCCTTCAACGCCAATGAGCCCGAGGCGAATGATTTCGACATCTCGAACGTGGCCGCGATCATTGCGGGCATCGAACAGCTTGTGTCGGAAAAGGTCTGACCCGAAACAATGAAACGGGTTGTCATTACCGGGGCGGGCACCATCAACTCGCTGGGTCATTCGGTCCCCGACACGCTCGAGGCCATGCGCGAAGGGCGTTGCGGTATCTCGGATCTTGAATTCCGCGATGTTGACCGTCTGGCGATTAAGATCGGCGGTCAGGTACGGGGGTTCGAGGCCGAAGGGCGCTTTAACCGACAGCAGATGTCTCTCTACGATCGGTTCACGCAGTTCACCCTGACAGCCGCGAAAGAGGCGATCGACCAGTCGGGCATTCAGTTCCACGGCGAGCTCGCGGCACGATCCGGCGTGGTTCTGGGCACGGCGGGCGGAGGTGTCTCGACCTGGGATGACAATTACCGCTCGGTCTATGAGGACGGTAAGAACCGGGTGCATCCCTTTGTTGTGCCCAAGCTGATGAACAACGCGGCGGCCAGCCATGTCTCAATGGAGCATAACCTGAAAGGCCCCAGCTTTACGGTTTCGACGGCTTGTGCATCCTCGAACCATGCAATGGCGCAAGCGTTTCAGATGGTGCGCAGCGGTGCCGCCCCTGCGATGATCACGGGTGGTTCCGAATCCATGCTGTGTTTCGGCGGTGTGAAGGCCTGGGAAGGTCTGCGCGTGATGTCCAAGGATGCCTGCCGCCCCTTCAGCGCCAACCGCAACGGGATGGTGCAGGGCGAGGGTGCTGGTGTCTTTGTGTTCGAGGAATACGAACATGCCCGCGCGCGGGGCGCAGATATCCTGTGCGAGGTTGTTGGCTTCGCCATGTCTTCGGACGCCTCGGATATCGTGATGCCCAGCAAGCAGGGGGCCGCACGAGCGATGGCGGGCGCGTTGGCGGATGCCAAGCTGAACGCCAGCGATGTGTGCTATATCAATGCGCATGGCACAGGCACTGCGGCGAATGACAAAACAGAATGCGCCGCCGTGGCGGATGTGTTTGGACCGCATGCGGATGATCTGATGATCTCATCGACGAAATCCATGCACGGTCACCTGATCGGAGGCACCGGAGCGGTGGAGCTTTTGGCCTGCATCATGGCGCTGCGGGACGGCGTTATCGCGCCCACCATCGGTTATGAAGAACCTGACCCGGAATGTGCGCTGGACGTGGTGCCAAACGTCGCGCGTGAAGCCAAGGTCGACGTGGCGCTCAGCAATGCGTTTGCGTTTGGCGGGTTGAATGCGGTCTTAGCGCTCAAAAGCGTCTGAGCTGCAAAGAAAACCGCCGCCACAAAGCTGCCGCGGCGATCTCTATTCGCAGCTGACTTAGTTGACGTTAACGGCCAGCCCGTCAAAGCCCGAAGTGAAGCCCGACAGGGACATTTCCATTGTTATAACCTGATCGGGGAAGCGCGCGGGAACCAGCGAAAAGGTCGCTTTGCTGCCCGCTTTCATCGCGTCAATGTCACCCTGGCTGAGGCCCAGCTGCGCGACACAGCCAACAGGCAGACAATGGTGGTAGTTGTAGAGCTTGCGCGGTGCACCGTCGATCGACAAGGCCAATTGCGCTTGTAGCAGGGTCTCCAACGGTACGATCACATTGGCCCATGCAACAGCCGCTCCGCCTTCGGGCAGCTTGCCGATGGACACTTCTGCAATCGGATCACCCTGAGGGCCGTTCAGAACCTGAACGATTGCACAAGGATCTTCGCCTTCCGGTGCCTTGATGCAGGAGACATCCCAATCGCCGGATTCTTCTTTGACAAATTGCTCACCCACACGTGGGCCGGATTGGCCCAAATCGAGGCCCGCGCCCGCATCGGCCCCAGTGCCTTCAGTGGTCGTGCCTTCGGAAGTCGTTTCCTGCGCGCTAACCGCTCCACACATCAGAACGGCTGCCAGAGTATTAAACGAGAGGAGTTTCTTGAACATGAATGCCTCGGTTTGCTGTTTGTTTTGCCTCATCTAGCATCCTTCGCTGCGGCTGTCAGTCGTTAACCGAATGGCTGAGATCAATGTGAGCGTTTTCTTGGGCCAAACCCCGCTCAAGAACCAATACAGGCAAAAGAAAAGAGGGCTGGTGGAGCAGCCCTCTTCCCAAAATTTTTCTCCCCGTCGGACTGGCCGACTTAGTTATGCGCAGACGTTACGAAAGGGGGGAGCAGGGGTCAACCGCTAACAGAAAAATTTAATGCACTAATCAGCACAGTTTTAATCGCCCACTTCCGTGAAAAAAGCCGTGCCCGAAGGCACGGCCAGTCGACAGGGAGGAAGTGTCTCCTTCGCAACCCGAGGCCACAAAGGGAACGAATAGACTATGGCAGCCAAAGGTTAAGTTTGTATGCTGGTTGCGGATCAGTGAAAAAAGGCTGCAATTACATGGGTAAAGAGATTTTTCTGGGCGGTGCGGGCGATGGATACGCAACTCCGCAGGGTCTGACGCTGAAATATGCGAACCGCCACGGGCTGATCGCGGGGGCTACGGGGACGGGCAAGACGGTCACTCTCCAGATCCTGGCCGAAGGTTTTTCGCAAGCGGGCGTGCCTGTTTTCCTGTCGGACGTCAAAGGAGACCTGTCCGGCTTGGCTCTGGCAGGCAGCGAAACCCATAGGTTGCATCAAGCGTTTACCGAACGCGCCGAACGGATTGGCTTTACTGATTTCTCCTACGCCGCATGCCCGGTCACGTTCTGGGACCTGTTCGGTGAACAGGGGCACCCGGTCCGTACCACCGTAACCGAAATGGGCCCTCTGCTGTTGTCGCGCCTTATGGAGCTAAGCGAGGCACAGGAGGGGATTCTCAACATCGCGTTCCGGGTAGCTGATGAAGAAGGGATGCCTCTGCTGGATCTCAAGGACCTGCAGGCGCTTCTTGTGTGGATTGGTGAGAACAGGGCGCAGCTGTCTCTGCGCTATGGCAATGTCTCAACGGCCTCTATAGGAGCCATTCAACGCCGTCTTTTGGTGTTGGAAAACCAAGGCGGCACTAAATTGTTTGGAGAACCCGCTCTGGATCTGGCCGATCTGATGCGAACGGATGAAAACGGGCAGGGGATGGTGAACATACTGGCCTCGGACAAGCTGATGGGTGCGCCTCGGCTTTATGCCACGTTCCTGTTGTGGCTACTAAGCGAACTGTTCGAAGAACTGCCCGAGGTCGGCGATCCGGAGAAGCCCAAGCTGGTCTTCTTTTTCGACGAAGCGCACCTTCTGTTTGATGATGCGCCCAAGATTCTGGTCGACAAGGTCGAGCAGGTCGCGCGCCTGATCCGTTCCAAAGGGGTTGGGGTTTACTTCATTACGCAGAACCCCGCCGATATTCCCGAAGACATTTTGGGACAGTTGGGCAACCGGGTACAACACGCGCTGCGCGCCTTCACCGCGCGTGACCGCAAGAATCTGCGTATGGCGGCGGAAACCTATCGCGAGAATCCCGCCTTCGACACCGAGGCCGCGATCCGAGAGGTGGGCGTTGGTGAGGCCGTAACCTCAATGCTGCAGAAGAAAGGCGTGCCGGGGATTGTCGAGCGGACGTTGATTCGCCCTCCCGGGTCGCAGCTTGGGCCGATTTCAGGATCTGAGCGCCAGGGTATCCTGCAAGCCTCACCCATGGCGACCAAATATGACACGCCGGTCGATCGCAAATCGGCCTTTGAGATCCTGCAAGCCCGCGCTGAAGCTGCCGCCCAAGAGGCCGAGGCCGCGGAGGCGGAAGAGATCATCGAACAACAATCCCCGATGGAGCGCGAATACGGCTCGGCGCGCCGGTATTCAGGTAACCGGGTTGGGCGTTCAACGTCTCGGGTGGTGCGTAAGAAAGACACATTTGCAACGGCGATGAGTGAGGCCGTCATCAAAGAGCTGAAGGGAACAACCGGCCGCCGCATCGTGCGGGGTATTCTGGGCGGGTTGTTCCGAAATCGATGATCGGAGGCGCCCAGCACAGGGCGCCAACCGGCTTACTTCAGGCGGCGCTGGCCTTCCTGACGGCAATAGGCGTCAGCTTGTTTAACCGACATCTTTGTGGCCGGGAAATCAATTGCTCGGTCCCAGGTCACACGATCATGTCGGTAAAGCTGACAGGTCACGACGCCCTGCGGAGTGTTAACCTGAACAGGAGTGGTCTCAAGGTCTTCGGGCGACGGAATACAAGCCGTCAGCGCAGCCAGAACCGGCAGCATGACTACGGCTTTGGTGATCAGTGTTTTCTTGGTCACGTCGGATACTCTCATCAATTGAGTGCGAATGATCGTAGAGATCGGTCGGGTTTCTTCTGAGCATAGGCCGGACCCCAAAAGTCCGAACAACGAGCGGTAGTCTCGTGTACGCGGAAACCTCTTTAGAAATCAAGAAGCCGCGCCGGATGAGAGGCGCCGCTTCTGTATTGTGATCGTGATGCGTCTATTTCTCGGGGATCAGCCCTCGGGGGCTGAATCTGAGGACAATCAGCAAGACCAGTCCCATGGTGAACAACCGCATATGCGCAGCGCTTTCGATCAGATGTGCCTTCAGCGCGCTGCCATCGGGCATGCCCGAGGTAATCAGGTTCATCAGCCAAAGGCCCATCGGTTCGACCTGGACCCACAGGAACCAAATCAGGAACGCACCCAGCACGGCGCCAAAATTGTTGCCCGACCCACCGACAATTACCATCACCCAGACAAGGAAGGTGAACCGCAGTGGGTTGTAGGTACCTGGCGTCAGCTGACCGTCCAGCGTCGTCATCATCGCGCCCGCGATACCGCAAATGGCAGAGCCAAGTACAAAGATCTGCAGGTGGCGGCGGGTGACATCTTTACCCATCGCCTCAGCCGCGACCTCATTGTCGCGAATGGCGCGCATCATCCGGCCCCAAGGGCTTTTGAGCGCCATCTGCGCCATCCACAGCAGCACGAGCAGAACGATCAGGAACAGCAGCGAATAGCCCAGCTTGACCGAAAGGGTCGAGGCGATCACCGGATCAAGCCCCAGCCAATCCGCCCGCGCAAGGAACGAGGGGTCTTGCTGCAGCTCAACCTCATAGCCCACCACGGGCGAGGGGCGCGGGATGCCATAGACGTTCTTGACACCACGGGCCAGCCAGTCCTCGTTCTTCATGACGGCAATGATGATCTCGGCAATACCAAGGGTCGCAATCGCCAGATAGTCCGAGCGCAAACCCAGAGCAGTCTTGCCGATCAGCCATGCGGCCCCTGCGGCCAGTAACCCTCCGGCAGGCCAGGCAAGCAAGACCGGCAGGTTCAGACCGCCAATATTGCCGGCAACGGCCGGATCAATTGCCTCGATCGCCGCGACGTTCGGGTCAAAGATCGCGCGGTAAACAAAGAAACCGACGATGAGGATTCCGACGATAGCCAGCGTCCGTGCGCGTCCTTTGGGCATCTTCTGCGCAACCATGACGGTTGCAACAACTGTCGCGGCCCCCAAAAGAAGCGCCAGAATGACGCCATAGCCGCCCTCGGACCATGCTCCGGGCGTTGGTGGGGTCGAGATCAGGACAACCGCCAGCCCGCCCAAAGCCACAAAGCCCATGACGCCGACGTTGAAGAGGCCCGCAAAGCCCCATTGCAGGTTCACACCGATCGACATGATGGCCGAAATCAACCCCATGTTCAGGATCAGGATCGCGGCGTTCCAGCTTTGGGTGAAGCCGGTCAAAAGGATCAGCGCGCCAACTGTGACGAAAAGCAGGGCGTTCTTGGTAACCTCGCTCATACCGATTTTCCTTTGAACAGGCCCGTGGGCTTAAACAGAAGCACGATCAGCAGGATGGCAAAGCTGACGGCGAATTTGTAATCGGTAGAGAGGAACTGAACCAATCCCGACGGTTCCAGATTTTCCGGAGCCAGATAGGTCAGCACCTTCTTCCAGGCGTATGTGATGGTCACCTCGGAAAAAGCGATGATGAACCCACCCGCGATGGCGCCGAGAGGGTTGCCCAAGCCTCCGACAATGGCCGAGGCAAAGATCGGCAGCAGAAGCTGGAAATAGACAAAGGGCTTGAAGCTCTTATCGAGGCCATAAAGCACGCCCGCCGTGGTCGCCAGTGCAGCCACGATGATCCAGGTGATCATCACCACGCGTTCGGGGTTGATGCCAGACAGCAGCGCCAAATCCTCGTTATCCGAATAGGCACGCATCGACTTACCGGTGCGGGTTTTGTTCAAAAACCAGAACAGGGCGGCCACGGCGATCACCGCCACAACGACCGTGATGGCCTGAGAGGTCTTGATCGCGAGCCCTTCGTTCAGCCCGGTCCAGGCCTTGAAGTCCCGCGCCTTGATCAGAAACCGCGCACCGTCCGAGAACCTCTGATCGTCCGGCCCGATGATGAAGCGGACGATGCCGTTCATGATGAACATCACGCCCATGGACACGATCACCAGAATAACCGGTTTGGCCTTTTGTTCACGGTAGAAGCGATAGACCAGCCGGTCGGTGATCAGCACCAGAATGATACAGCCCAGAATGGCGAAGGGCAGGGCAAGCAGAGCCGTCGGCAACGGCCCGAAACTGACCCCTGCGGCCTGCAAGCCCCATGTAACCAGAACGGCGATCATCGCGCCAAAGGCCATGGTGTCGCCATGGGCAAAGTTCGAAAACCGCAGGATGCCGTAGATCAGCGTCACCCCCAAAGCGCCCAGCGCCAGCTGGCTGCCATAGGCGATTGCGGGAACAAGAACGAAGTTGGAAAGCGCCACAAGGGCGTTGAGGAAGTCCATTAGTTGTTCACCTCACAGCTACCAAGGCCAGTCAGGCTTATACCTTTTCCCACAAAGGCGTGGGTCGCGTAAGCGACAATCCCATCAGCGAACAAGCTGAAGGTGTAAGAAGCTGAGCGATCAGAATCCCAGCCATGTGCTGTCATCAGGTCGTCAGTCACTTGCTGGGCTTTCAGTAAAGGCAATTCATCGCCTCCGAGGTCAAGACGAAGCTCGTTGTCGGGCAAGAGTACAAACGTGAAATCAACGCCGTGACCCGTCTTGGTTGACTGGCAGGCATTGATATTGGCACACGCGTATTCCAGCTTACACTTCGTGACTTTTTGTGCGGCGGACGCACCGGTAACGGCAGACAGAACTGCTGCGATAAACAGAACTTTCATCCTCAGCCCCCCAAGAAACTCTTACGCACTTCGGGATCGGCCAGCAGTTCCTTGCCCGTGCCGGTATAGGCGTTCCGCCCCTGAACCAGCACGTATCCCTTGTCTGCGATCTCCAGAGCCTGACGGGCGTTCTGTTCGACCATCAGGATTGGCAAACCGGTGCGCGAGACCTCGATGATCCGGTCAAACAGCTCATCCATCACGATGGGCGATACACCGGCAGTCGGCTCATCCAGCATCAGCACTTTCGGCTGAGTCATCAGCGCGCGGCCTACGGCGACCTGCTGGCGCTGACCGCCCGACAGTTCTCCAGCCGCCTGATGGCGTTTGTCGCGTAGGATCGGGAACAGATCATAGACCTGCTCCATCGTATCCGAAAAATCATCCCGGCGGATAAAGGCACCCATCTCAAGGTTCTCTTCCACCGTCATCGAGGTAAAGATATTCGAGGTCTGCGGCACAAAACCCATACCACGCATTACCCGATCCTGCGGCGTAAGCGCGGTGATATCCTCGCCGTCCAACCGAACCGCGCCCGAGCGCACATCCAGCATGCCGAATACGGCCTTCATCGCAGTGGACTTGCCCGCACCATTGGGTCCGACGATGACCGCAATCTCGCCCCGGTCGACGGCGATGGTGCAGTCGTGCAGAATGTCCGGCCCTTTGCCGTAGCCACCCGTCATCGTGTCGCCGATCAGAAATGGCCCACCATCGACCTTTTGTGTCGCGCCGCTTTTGCGATGTGCCGGGGTCATGGTGCCGACGCCATGCGTGTTCGTGATCGACGCGTCCTTGTTGCCTTTGTCGTCATGATAAGGATTATCGCTCACGCCCCGACCTCCAGCTTGTCTTTGTTTTTCAGGCCGGTGCCCAGATAGGCCTCGATCACGTGTTCATTGGCTTTGATCTCGTCCAGGGTTCCCTCGGCCAGCACCTTGCCCTCGGCCATACAGATGACCGGGTCGCAGATTTTGCCGATGAAATCCATGTCATGCTCGATGACGACGAAAGTATAGCCACGTTCCTTGTTCAGACGCAGGATCGTGTCGCCAATGGTCATCAGCAGGGTACGGTTCACACCCGCGCCAACCTCATCCAGAAACACGATCTTGGCGTCGACCATCATGGTGCGACCAAGCTCCAGCAACTTCTTCTGTCCACCCGAGACCTGACCCGCCTTATGGTCGGCCAAATGCTCGATTGTCAGGAACTCCAGTACCTCATCAGCCTTGGCCCGAAGCGCGCGTTCCTCATCAGCAATCCGTTTGCGACCGAACCATGTGTTCCAAAGCGATTCCCCGGATTGCGCGCCGGGCACCATCATCAGGTTCTCGCGGCAGGTCATTGACGAGAACTCATGCGCGATCTGGAAGGTACGCAGCAGGCCCTTGTGAAACAGCTCATGCGGGGGCAGGCCGGTGATATCCTCACCATCCATCACCACCTTGCCGCTGGTTGGAGGCAAGACACCCGCGATCACATTGAACAAAGTGGTTTTTCCGGCCCCGTTCGGTCCGATCAGACCGGTGATCGAGCCCTTTTGGATTTCCAGCGATGCCCCGTCCACCGCATGAAACCCGCCGAAATGCTTATGCACGTCTTCGACGACGATCATCTTTTCCCCTAGCCGCCGTTTTCCGGCGTTGTTGCCACATCCCTGTACGAATGGTGCGGGCTTTTGTCATTGAAACAGCCCGGACACAAGGCCCGGGCTGCTTGTTTTTATGACTGTTAACCTTGGATCAACGGAAGTTGACGGTTTTGTTCTCGCCGTCGGTGACTTCGATCTCACGGTAGGAACCCGCGCTTTCACCGGGGCCAATCAGCTCAACACCGGAGGCACCGACATAGTCGATCTCCTGACCGGCAGCGAGCAGTTCTAGGCCCTTGGCCAGCTCACCCGGATAGATCTTCTCACCAGGCTCATTGGCGACATCCATGATCTTGGAACCATAGTCCGCCGGGTTGGTGGAACCTGCGGCCTGCATGGCCAGCATGAACAGGGCAGCAGCGTCATAGGATTCAGGGGAATAGGGCGACGAGCCGTCGAAACCTGCAGCTTCGGCCATAGCAAAGTACTTTTCAGCACCTTCACCACCCGAACCAGCGATCTGACCGAACGAGCCGTTTAGGTCCGGACCGACATTGGCAGGCAGCGAGTCACCAATCATGCCGCCGGGCAGACCGAACGTATCAAACGCGCCGCTGTCCAGAGCCGACTGGATGATGCCCAGACCGCCTTGGTCGAGATAGCCCGCAACGACCAGAATGTCGCCACCGGCCGAGGCCAGCGCGCCAACTTCAGCTGAGTAGTCGGCCTTGCCGTCTTCGTGTGCTGCGACGATGGTCACTTCGCCACCCGAAGCCTCGAACGAGGACTGGATCGCATCCGCCAGACCCTTGCCGTAGTCATTGTTGGTATAGGTCAGAGCGATCGAGCTGATGCCGCGATCGTTCAGGATGTCGGCCATCACTTGACCTTCACGCGCATCCGACGGCGCGGTGCGGAAGAACAGGCCATTGTCTTCCATGGTCGACAGACCGGGCGAGGTGGCCGACGGCGAGATCATCACCATGCCGTTCGGGATCGCGACGTTCTGCAGGATCGCGCCGGTGACGCCCGAGCAGTCACCGCCGATGATGCCAGCTACGCCGTCAGCGATCATGCGCTCGCCGTTCGACGTGGACAGGCCGTTGTCGATGCAGCCGGTGTCTGCACGAGTTGCGGTCACGGTTGCTCCGTCCAGCAGCTTGCCGGATTCGGTGACTTCGGCCATCGCCATCTCGGCGCCCGAACCCATGGCAGGTGCCAGCGATTCAATCGGGCCGGTGAAGCCGAACAGAACGCCCAGCTTGACGTCTTCGGCCATTGCGGTACCCGCCAGCAGAGCGGAGGCTGCAGTTGCAGTCAGCAGCTTTTTCATATGGTTACTCCCTATTGTGAACGTATTCGTTCTGCGCATGACCCTAGGCAAGCAATCCGGAAAAGAAAAGTCCTAACGCAATCGTGTTTTTACGCTCCATAATCCTATTTGTTCTCATGGTGATAACGCTGTCAGTCCGAAAGGAAGCCCCATGACGCCCAGACCCTTTGCGATTCTTGCCTTGATGATCAGCGCAGGTCTCGCCTGCGCTGAGGAGCTTGAGACATCCCAAGGCCCGGTTCAGATCGAGCCGTTGATCGAGGGACTGGATACGCCCTGGGCCGTAGGCATCCTGCCCGATGGATCGTTTTTGGTGACCGAACGGGATGGCGATGTGCTTTATGTGTCGGACGGGAAATCTCAAAAAGTGAAGGGGGTTCCGAAAGTGGCCGCCAGAGGGCAGGGCGGCTTGCTGGACGTGACCATCGCGAGGGATTTCCCACAGACGCGCGAGCTTTTTCTGACCTTCTCGAAACCTCAGAGCACTGGGGCTGGCACCGCACTGGCCGTCGCGCGCCTGTCAGAGAACGGCAAACGCCTGACCAACACGCGCATCCTGTTCGAGGCCACGCCCGGAGGGTCGGGCGGGCGTCACTTTGGCTCTCGGGTGGTCGAGGCCGCGGACGGCAGTTTGTTTGTCACCATCGGGGATCGGGGGGATCAACCGGAGGCTCAGAACCGCTCAAACCCTATCGGGTCGATTATCCGCATCAACCGCGATGGCTCGGTTCCTGCAGACAACCCGTTTGTCGGGCAGGCGGATATTCGGCCCGAGATCTGGTCCTACGGGCACCGCAACCCTCAGGGTGCCGATCTGGACGCGCAAGGGCGTCTTTGGACATCCGAGCATGGCGCGCGCGGAGGGGACGAGGTTAACCTCGTGCAACCGGGGCTAAATTACGGTTGGCCCGTCATTTCCTATGGCAAGCACTACTCGGGCAAGACGATAGGCGAAGGCACTGCCAAAGAAGGGATGGAACAGCCGCGCCACTATTGGGACCCCTCCATCGCGCCCTCGGGCTTGATGGTCTATTCCGGTGCGCTCTGGCCGGAATGGAGGGGCGACATCTTCGTGGGATCGCTCAAGTTTGACTATATCGCGCGGCTGGAGGGCAACTCACTGCGCGAGGTCGAGCAGATCAAAGGTCCCGAAACAGAACGCGTCCGGGACATCGTTGAGGCCCCAGACGGGTCGATCTGGTTCATTTCCGTAGGCAATGGCGCAGTTTTCCGGCTTTCCCCGGATCGGTAGATCTGTACTCGCCCTCCTTGACTGTTGCCGCGAAACCGAGCTTGATCCTGTGCCAAGAAACCATCTGAGGGTGCGGTCCATTGTGCGACTTTTCGATTGAAATGTGTGACACGCTGCCAGATCAGGATGAGTTGAACGGCATCCTGTCCCAATATTATGCGTTGATCGTAGAGCGCATGACGGCCATGGGGTTTAACATCGATCCGGCTGCGCCGCAAAGCGCGCTGGCCGAGTTTTGGGCACACTCAGAAGACTATCTGCCGCCAAACGGTTGCCTGGTTCTGGCGCGAGACAGCGCGGGCAAGATCATCGGCTGTGGCATGATGAAACGCCTGAATCAGGACACCGGCGAATTGAAACGCGTGTTCGTGACCGAAGCCGCCCGCGGCACAGGTGCGGGGCGTGCCATGATACAAGCCCGAGAAGACGCAGCCCGCACGTTGGGGTTAAAGCGCCTTGTAGCTGACACGCTTACTCCGAATGTCGAAATGAGGGACCTGTATCCGAAACTGGGATTTGTCGAAATGTCCGAACCCATTGAGACGACGACCTATCTGGATCAGCCCATGCTCAGGCCCCATCTGCACTATTTTGCAAAAACTCTTTAGCCCGCGTCAGACGGACAGCCGCCCCGATTGAGCCCCACGCTCACGGTAAGGCGTGGTGTTGTAATGCGCCCGGTAGCATTTCGAGAAATGGCTCGGAGAGGCAAATCCGCAGGCCAGAGCTACGTTGATCACGCTCATATCCGTCTGCATCAGCAGGTTGCGGGCTTTGTGCAACCGCAACTCCATGTAGTACCGCTTGGGTGAGCGGCTCAGGTAGCGACGGAACAGACGCTCCAGTTGACGGGTCGACATGCCGACATCCTTGGCCAGAATCGAAGGCGAGATCGGCTCTTCAATGTTCTTTTCCATCATCAGAATGACCTGGCTCAGCTTTGGATGCCGGACCCCAATTCGGGTGGGCGTAGACAAGCGCTGTGTGTCCTGATCTGTGCGGATCGAAGAATAGATCATCTGATCGGCCACCGCGCTGGCCAGACCCTCGCCATAGTCATTCGCGATCAGCTTCAGCATAAGATCGATGGATGAGGTGCCCCCCGCGGTGGTCATCCGGTTGCCGTCGACCTGAAACACGGATTTGGTCAGTTCCACATTGTCGAACTCTTCAATGAAGCTGTCCGAGTTCTCCCAGTGGATCGTCGCACGCTTACCCTCCAGCAGCCCCGCCTTGGCAAGCGAATAGGCTGCCGTACACAAACCACCGATCCGCAGCCCCTTGCGGGCCTCGCGCCGCATCCAGTTCAGAATCTTTTTGGTGGTTGCGGTTTTTACCTCGACCCCGCCGCAGATCAGAACGATGTCATCACGCTGCAGCTCAATCAGGTCCTGATCCAGCTTGAAAGTCGTGCCTGCCGAGCAGGTAATTGTATCGCCACCTTCACCGATCAAAGACCACGTATAGACAGGCTTATCAGCCATACGATTGGCAATGCGCAGGCTGTCCAGAGCCGACGCAAAGGACAAAAGCGAAAATCCATCCAATAAGACGAATACAAAATTGATCGGCTTGTCGACGTTACCGTCGACTTTGACAACTTGGCGTTGTTCTTGCATGGGTTTTTGTCCTTGATTCGGTGGCCGATGCGCCTTGGGCGCGCATGATTTGACAGATACCATGATCAAAGCTTGTTTACGACGTCAAGAGCCGCAAATCGGATATGGTCTCTCTTCCCGGCTTTTTGTATAGAGACCACCTGAATACTATCAGCGGAGATCAAGGCTATGACCGAATGGCAAAAATCGAACTGGCGCAACAAGCCCCGGGTTCAGATGCCAGACTATACCGACGCGGCCGCGCTGGCCAAAGTCGAGGCGCAGCTTTCGCAGTATCCCCCGCTGGTCTTTGCCGGTGAGGCGCGGCGTCTCAAGCAACATCTGGGTGCCGCCGGTCGCGGCGAGGCTTTCCTGTTGCAGGGCGGGGATTGTGCTGAAAGCTTTGAACAATTCAGCGCGGATGCGATCCGTGACACGTTCAAAGTGATGCTGCAAATGGCGATGGTTTTGACCTATGGCGCCAAGGTGCCGGTGGTCAAAGTGGGCCGTATGGCTGGGCAGTTTGCCAAACCGCGTAGCGCACCGACCGAGGTTGTGGATGGCGTTGAGCTGCCCAGCTACCGTGGCGACATCATCAACGAGCTGGACTTCACGCCCGAGGCGCGGATTCCGAATCCGTCCAAGATGCTGCAGGCCTACACACAGGCCGCCGCCACGCTGAACCTGCTGCGCGCGTTCTCGACCGGTGGTTTCGCCGACATGAGCCGTGTGCATTCTTGGACGCTGGGCTTCACGGATGAACAGGACGTTCAGAAATACTCCGAGATCGCCGACCGCATTCAGGACACGATCGACTTCATGGGCGCGGCGGGCATCACGGCTGAGACAACGCATGAGTTCTCGACCGTTGAGTTCTACACCAGCCACGAAGGGCTGCTGCTGGAATATGAAGAGGCGCTGACCCGTCTGGATTCGACTTCGGGCAACTGGCTGGCAGGTTCCGGTCACATGATCTGGATCGGCGACCGCACCCGTCAGCCCGACGGCGCGCATGTGGAATTCTGCCGTGGCGTTCAGAACCCGATCGGTCTGAAATGTGGCCCGACCACAACGGCCGAAGACCTCAAGGTTCTGATGTCCAAGCTGAACCCCGAAAACGAAGAGGGTCGTCTGACCCTGATCGCCCGCTTCGGTGCAGGCAAGGCAGGTGAGCATCTGCCGCGTCTGGTCAAAGCGGTCAAGGAAGAGGGCGCCAAGGTCACTTGGGTCTGCGACCCGATGCACGGCAATACGATCAAATCGGCCACCGGGTACAAAACTCGCCCGTTCGATTCGGTCCTGCGCGAAGTGCGCGACTTCTTTGGCGTGCATCAGGCCGAAGGCACCATCCCCGGTGGTGTGCATTTCGAGATGACCGGTCTGGACGTCACCGAATGCACCGGCGGCGTGCGTGCCGTGACCGAAGAGGACCTCTCGGACCGGTACCACACGGCGTGCGACCCGCGTTTGAACGCGTCGCAATCGTTGGAACTGGCCTTCCTGGTCGCCGAAGAACTGACCAACCTGCGCCGCGACCGCACCAAGCGCGAAGCAAGCTAAGGTTCAATCAATCAAAGAAAACGGCGGGTCCTTAGCCCGCCGTTTTTCTTTGGATCAGTCGTCGCGCGATGCAACCAGCCTGAGGTGCCCTTTGGGGCGTTTGAACTCTGCCTTGCCCTCGGCAAAGCCCTCAGCAAAACCGTCCGTGACTTCCAGCTTTGGCTTGGCCGGCGCCTGAACCTCGCTCACCGGTTTGATCCGGCTGTCTTGGATCGAGAAGCGGCGCGGGGTCGCTCCGATCGCGCCGTCACTGACCATGACGCCCATAACGCGGCTGACATCCCCCAGATCGCTTTTCAGCGGCAAAAGCAGCATACGCGCCTGCATCCGGGCGCGCCCGAACGCGCCCCTGGACACCATATCCAATTCGGCAATTGCGGGGTTGGCAAAGACCTGCTCTAGAGCATTCGTGGCTGCCTTACGCGCCTCGGGATCGAAAAACGCGGTCAGAGGCATGCCCCGCACTTCCATCCCGGCCAGCTTGTTCAGGTGGCTGCCCGCAAGGCGAAACCGGGCCAGACCGGAGGCAATCCGCTCGAGAATGAAGGTGTATTCCAGAATATTCTCAAGCCCGCGCGGATCAATCTGCGACCGCATGGGCACGCCATTCCCGTCAAGCAACGCGGTCCAGTAGGCCTCGGCCTGACGGATCGGTGAGAGGCTGCGCCCGCTGTCAAAGCGATCCATTGCGACAATCTTTCCAAGTTTGGACTTCGAGCCAGTCCCGAAAAAGGTTCCCATTTTCATTACCCTAGCGCCTAATCACCGTCATTTTCATAAAATGCAACATATCGGAGGCATTTTCGGCCGAACGACCGAGCTAGAGACATGATTGACACGGGTTGAGTCAATTTTGGAGTAATTCTTTAACGAATGGTTAACTTCTGTCGGACAGAGGCGGTCTCAGCAAACTCTTGCCCTGCACCGGGCAATGGCATTAGGTGCGGCAGACACGAAGACTGACAGCGATGGAAAGGGCAGTGATGATCAAATCCATGACCGGGTTCGCCTCGGGCAAGGGAGAGTTCGGCCCCCATAGCTGGACATGGGAACTGCGCAGCGTGAACGGCAAGGGGCTGGACATGCGCATTCGCGTCCCCGACTGGCTGACGGGCCTTGAGGCCGCGTTGCGGGCCGTTCTGTCCAAATCGCTGAGCCGAGGCAATGTGACCCTGTCGTTGCGGATCAGCCGGGACGAATCCCAGCCGGATCTGGCCTTGAATATGGTTGCCATGACGGCGGCCTTGGATGCCTTGCAACAGACACAGGCCATGGCCGAGGCAAGGGGGATTGCACTGGCCCCCTCCAAAGCAAGTGATCTGCTAACCCTTAAAGGCATGCTGGATGCAGGTGCCGAGGCCGACGATCCGGCGCCGCTGGTAGCGCAGATGACCACCGAATTCACTCCACTTTTGGCGGCGTTTCTCGACATGCGTCAGACAGAAGGCGAGGCTCTGGCCGCGATCCTGGCGTCTCAGCTAGATCAGGTTGCGGCATTGACGTCGAAGGCCGCCGAACTGGCCGAACAGCGCAAGGACAAGATGGCCGAGGCGCTGCGCGAAAACCTCGCCCGCGTGCTGGACAACGCCCAAGGGGTCGAACCTGAGAGAGTGGCGCAAGAACTCGCCCTGATCGCCGTCAAGGCCGATATAACCGAAGAAATCGACCGTCTCAGCGCCCATGTCACCGCCGCGCGGGACCTTCTGGCGCAGGATGGCGCGGTTGGTCGCAAGTTGGATTTCCTTATGCAGGAGTTCAACCGGGAGGCCAACACTCTCTGCTCCAAGGCGCAAAGCGCCGATCTGACCTCGGTCGGGTTGGAGTTGAAAGCGGTGATCGACCAGATGCGCGAGCAGGCACAAAACGTTGAATAACAATAGGAAGAACTGACATGGCAGATCGCCGCGGCCTCCTTATCATCCTGTCATCCCCTTCGGGCGCGGGTAAGTCCACCTTGGCCCGAAGGCTGATGGCCTGGGATACTGACCTTGAATTCTCGATCTCGGCCACAACCCGCGAACCACGTCCGGGTGAAGAACATGGCCGCGAATACTACTTCTTGTCGGAAGACGAGTTCAAACAGCAGGTGGCCGATGGGCAAATGCTGGAACACGCGCATGTCTTCGGCAACTTCTATGGCTCACCCGCCGGCCCGGTGCGCGAGTCCATCGAATCCGGCAAGGATGTGCTGTTCGACGTGGACTGGCAGGGCGAGGTGCAGATCCGCAACTCGGACCTCGGCAAACACGCGCTGTCGATCTTCATCCTGCCGCCTTCGATCCCAGAATTACGCCGCCGGTTGGAAAGCCGGGCTCAGGACAGCGCCGATGTCATCGGCAAGCGCATGTTGAAAAGCTGGGATGAGATCAGCCACTGGGGCTATTACGACTATGTGCTGGTGAATGACGATCTGGCTTCGACAGAGGAAAAGCTGAAGACCATCGTCAGCGCCGAACGGATGCGTCGCATACAGCAACCGAAACTGCAAAACCACGTCCGCACCCTGCAGATGGAATTCGAGGAGCAGTCATGACGATCTACGCACTTGGAGATCACACGCCCCAAATCCACGAAGACACCTGGGTCGCGCCGGACGCCAATCTGATCGGCAAAGTGGTATTGGAAGAGGGCGCCTCGGTCTGGTTTGGCTGCACGATCCGGGCGGAACACGAAGAAATCCGCGTCTGTGCGGGCAGTAATGTTCAAGAGCACTGCGTCATGCATGTCGACCCTGGTTTTCCGCTGACCATCGAGGCGAACTGCACGATCGGGCACAAGGTCATGCTGCATGGCTGCACGATCGGTGAGAACTCTCTCATCGGGATGGGGGCCATCATTCTGAACGGGGCAAAGATCGGCAAGAACTGCCTGATCGGGGCAGGGGCGCTGATCACGGAAAACAAAGAGATCCCCGACAACTCGCTGGTCATGGGGTCTCCGGGCAAAGTGGTGCGGCACTTGGATGAGGCCGCAGCCCAGCGGAACACGCTCAGTGCGCTGCATTACCAGCAGAACATGCGCAAATTCAGGGACACCCTGAAACCGTTGGCTTAAGCGGCAGGAAACCAATCGGACATGGCTGAAAACCTTCTAGAAGAATATGTATCGGCCATTCCGATGCCCGCGCTTCTGGTCGACCAGACCGAACGGATCATCGCCGCCAATACCGACGCCAAAACCCTGCTAAGCCAGAACATCACAGGCCGCCACTTTGCGACGATCCTCAGGCAGCCTCAGGTTATTGAAGCGATTGAACAAAGCCTCCGCAGCAAGGGTCCGGCCAAAACGCGGCACCTTTCAAATGATGGCGCGCAGGATACGACCTTCGAGGTGATTTGCCGCTATATGAACGGGATCGGCGCGGTGTCGGGCGGAGCGGTGCTGACGATCTTTCAGGACATCACGCATCTGGAACAAGCCAGCCAGATGCGTCGCGATTTCGTCGCCAATGTCAGTCATGAACTCCGCACCCCTCTGACCGCCCTTATGGGCTTCATCGAAACCCTGCGGGGTCCGGCCCGAGATGACGACGCCGCGCGTGAGCGATTTTTACAGATCATGACGGATGAGGCAAACCGCATGAACCGCCTTGTCGGCGATCTGCTGTCGCTCAACCGGGTCGAAAGCGAGGAACGCGTACGCCCGAAAGAGGAAGTGGAACTGACGGGCCTGCTGCATTCCACGCTGAACTCAATGCGCCCTCTGGCGGATGACGCAGAGGTGGTGCTGACGCTTGATGCGCCTGAGGATCCGGTGACTATGACCGGCGACAGCGATCAGTTGCGTCAGGTGTTTACCAATCTGGTCGAGAACGGCATCAAATATGGCGGCAGCGGCGGCAGTGTCGAGTTGCGCGTGACCACCTCAGAGAGGGATACGGCCATGCGTGGCCCGGCAGTCCGGGTGCAGATCATCGATCGAGGGCCTGGCATTGATTCCGTTCACCTGCCGCGACTCACCGAGCGGTTCTATCGCGCCGACAGTCACAGATCGCGCCAATTGGGCGGAACCGGGCTTGGACTCGCGATTGTGAAGCATATCGTCAACCGTCACCGCGGGCGTCTTCGGGTTGAAAGCGATTTAGGAAAAGGCACTGTTTTTACGGTGATTTTACCGCGCTAGAGAGCGGGTTTCCGCAAAGCCGACATGGCCGTGCCAAAAGATGTATGACAGCAAGACGCAAGAAAAACCCGTCTTGTCATAAAACTGTTACGTACCTGTCACAAAAGCCTTACGCACGGGGCCTAGTGGTTCGCGCAAGATCATCATGGGGGTGATCAAAAACCCAATTCTCAAGGAGACTGAAATGTCCTTTGTAAAACTGTCGGCTTCTGCGCTGGCAATTGCTGCCGTTTCGGCAACCACTGCTGCAGCTCGTGACAACGTTCAGGTTGCTGGTTCGTCAACCGTTCTGCCTTACGCTTCGATCGTCGCAGAACTGTTTGGCGAGAACACCGACTTCCCGACACCGGTTGTTGAATCGGGTGGTTCGTCGGCCGGCCTGAAACGTTTCTGCGAAGGCGTTGGCGAAAACACCATCGACGTTGCAAACGCGTCGCGCGCTATCCGCGAGAAAGAAATCAAAGCCTGTGCCGAAAACGGCGTGACCGACATCATGGAAGTCCGTATCGGCTATGACGGCATCGTCTTTGCAAGCCAGCAGTCTGGCCCTGCCTTCAACGCGTTTGAGCCTTCGGACATCTTCAACGCTCTGGGCGCGAAGGTTCTGAAAGATGGCGAGATCGTCGACAATCCTTACAACACATGGGCCGAGTTCAACGGCGACCTGCCTGACGTTGAAATCGCGGGCTTCATCCCCGGTACCAAGCACGGCACCCGTGAAGTGTTCGAAGAGAAAGTTCTGCTGATTGGCTGTGAAGCAACTGGCGCCATGGAAGCGATGATCGCTGGCGGCATGAGCGAAGATGACGCGGAAGATGCATGCTTGGCTGTTCGTACCGATGGCAAATCGGTCGACATCGACGGTGACTACACCGAGACCCTGGCCCGTATCGACACCAACCCGAACGGCATCGGCGTCTTCGGTCTGGCGTTCTACGAGAACAACACCGACAAGCTTAAAGTTGCGACCATGTCGGGTATCGCACCATCGACCGAGACCATCTCGACCGGTGAATACCCTGTATCGCGTCCGCTGTTCTTCTACGTGAAGAAAGCTCATATCGGCGTGATCCCCGGCCTGAAAGAATACGCTCAGTTCTTCGTCGCTGACGAAATCGCTGGCCCCTCGAGCCCGCTGGCCAACTATGGTCTGGTCGCCGACCCTGAGCTGGCAAAAACTCAGGAAGCGATCAACAACGAAGTGACCATGGGTTCGGGCAGCTAAGCCGATCTATGGATGAATGTTTGGGGCGGCGGAATTCGCCGTCCCTTTCTGCGACTTTGGCCCAGTCAAGAATAGTGGGGATATGATGCCGATATTTTGGCTTGTTCTGATCGTTTTGGCGATCGCTGTGCTCGGCTATGTTCTGGGACGGGCCCGCGCAATTCAAAGCGCAGGAGGCGAACCGCGAGACTTGCATTCGCTGCCAGCATATTACGGCGCAAATGTTCTTTTGAAGACGATTGTCCCAGCCTTTGGCCTTCTCATTATCTGGCTGTTGGTTCAGCCGTTGTATGTGAATTCCAAGGTATCTGGCATGATCCCGGATACAAGCGTCAAAGAGGGTTCTTCCCTAAGTTTGGTCATGGCCGAGGTGCGTCGCACGGCAAGCGGACTTCAAGCCGCCGTGTCGCAGGGGAATATGACCGAAGCAACCGCTAGTGACCCCCAAGCCGATCTGACCGAAGTGACTCAGAATCTTAAAGATGCGGGTCAGGTGGTTACATCCGATATCACCCAACCGGTGCTGAACGCGGCACAGAGCCATCGCGCGTTAAATGCAACCGGATATGGAATCATGACCGTCGTGGTTCTGGTGGTGGCGCTGATTGGCGCCGGGGCAGGCTGGATGCAAACCAACGCGGACTATCGCGCCCGCAACGTTGTTGAGCAGGGTGTGCGCTTTTTGCTCCTAGCGGCGGCCTCGATTGCTATTCTGACCACCGTTGGCATTGTTCTGTCACTGGTTTTCAATACGTGGGAGTTTTTCAAGCTTTACCCCGCGCCAGAGTTCTTTTTTGGCCTGACCTGGTCGCCCAGCTTTTCGGGCCGGGGCGGGTTGTCGGAACTTGGGATCATCCCGCTGCTTTGGGGCACGCTCTATATCTCTATCGTTGCTCTGCTGGTGGCTGTGCCGATTGGGCTGTTTGCCGCGATCTACCTCAGCGAATATGCGTCGCCCGCCGTGCGCTCTGTTGCCAAGCCGTTGCTGGAGGTTCTCGCTGGTATCCCAACCATCGTCTACGGCTTGTTCGCTCTGCTGACGGTCGGTCCTCTTTTGTTGGACGTCTTTGGTGATAACGGATTGGGCTGGATGAAGGCGGGTACGGCCGTGATGACAGCCGGTCTGGTGATGGGCATCATGCTGATCCCCTTTGTGTCGTCGCTGTCCGACGATATCATCAACGCCGTGCCACAAGCGATGCGCGACGGGTCCTATGGCCTGGGTGCGACGCAGTCCGAAACCATCCGCCAGGTGGTTCTGCCTGCCGCGCTACCGGGAATCGTGGGTGCGATCCTGCTGGCAGCCTCACGTGCTATTGGTGAGACCATGATCGTGGTTCTGGGGGCAGGGGCAGCCGCTCGGCTTAGCCTGAACCCGTTTGAGGCGATGACAACCGTCACCGCAAAAATCGTAAGCCAGCTGACCGGCGACGCAGACTTTGCCTCGCCAGAAGCGCTGGTTGCCTTTGCGCTTGGCATGACACTGTTCGTTGTCACGCTGGGCCTGAACGTCTTTGCCCTTTACATCGTGCGCAAGTACCGGGAGCAGTACGAATGACCGACGCAAGCATGCAAAACCCAGAAACGGGTCGCCACGCTGTTTCCCTGACTGCGTACGATGCGCGGACCCGAAAACGCGCAAAGGCAGAAAAACGCTTCCGTGCCTATGGTATCGTTGCCATCGCGACCGGGCTGTTCTTCCTGATCGTCCTGTTCGCCTCGATCCTGTCCGAGGGTATTCCGGCCTTCACCCGGACCGTCGTCAGCGTTGATTTCACCCTGACCCAGCAAGAGCAGGAAGAGGCCGAAGGCACGCTGTTCAAAACCAAAGCCTATTCGGACCTATTCATCGCGGCACTGAACAAAGAGCTCGATGAAAGCGGTCTCCAAGTCGATTTCGACGAGGCGGCAATTGAGCGTCTGCTGGGTAAAGTTGGCGGAACCATTCGAACATTCTACACAGAAAACCCGGACAAACTGGGCGAGCCTATCGAGTTTGATCTGGCGGCCTCAAGCCGCGTTGATGGATACTTTAAGGGTCGCGTGTCGCGCGACACCATACAGGATAGTCGTTTCCTCCAGAAAAGCGATCTGGATCTGGTCGATGCACTTAAGGAAGCGGGTATCATCAAACAGGTCTTCAACTGGCCGTTCATCACCGGGGCAGACTCGGGCGTGGACAACCCTGGCGGTGCCGGCATCGGTGCTTCGGTTGTCGGATCGTTCTTCATGATGCTGGTGGTTCTGGCGCTTTCGCTGCCAATTGGCGTAGCCGCGTCGATCTATCTGGAAGAATTCGCGCCGCAAAATAGGTTCACCGATCTGATTGAGGTCAATATCTCGAACCTGGCTGCGGTTCCTTCGATCGTGTTTGGTATCCTTGGTCTGGCTGTCTTCATTCAGTTCATGCACTTGCCGCAATCGGCCCCGCTGGTCGGTGGTCTGGTGCTGACCTTGATGACCTTGCCGACGATCATCATCTCGACTCGGGCGTCGCTGAAAGCAGTTCCGCCGTCGATCCGTGATGCCGCGCTTGGGGTGGGGGCTTCCAAAATGCAGGCGGTGTTCCATCACGTTCTGCCGCTAGCCGCGCCCGGTATCCTGACCGGCACAATCATTGGTCTGGCGCAGGCGCTGGGGGAAACCGCTCCGCTGTTGCTGATCGGGATGGTGGGCTTTGTTGCCCGTGGTTACCCAGACGGATTCCTTGCCGGGTTCACCGAACCAAACTCAGCTATGCCCGCGCAAATCTACACTTGGGCTGCGCGCGCAGATGTTGGGTTCTACGAAAAAGCTTGGGGCGGGATCATCATCCTTTTGATTTTCCTGCTGACAATGAACATCATCGCAATCATTCTGCGCCGCCGCTTTGAACGCCGCTGGTAAGAAGGGCAGACCCATGAACGACATGTCACGAGTGGAGAGACAAGTGGATACCAATGAAATCAAGCTGGAGTGCCGGGACTGCCAAGTCTTTTACGGTGACACTCACGCCATCAAAGATGTGAATGTCGATATCGAAGACAAGACTGTCACAGCCTTCATCGGTCCTTCGGGCTGCGGTAAATCCACGTTCCTGCGCTGTTTGAACAGGATGAACGACACAATTGATGTTGCGCGGGTTGAAGGCAGCTTTAAACTGGACGGCGAAGACATCTACGACAAACGCGTTGATCCGGTTCAACTGCGCGCCAAGGTCGGGATGGTGTTCCAGAAACCCAACCCGTTCCCGAAGTCGATCTATGACAATGTGGCCTATGGCCCGCGAATCCACGGTCTTGCCAAGAACAAAGCGGAACTGGATGAGATCGTCGAGAAATCCTTGCGTCGCGGTGCGATCTGGGAAGAGGTCAAGGATCGTCTGGACGCTCCGGGCACCGGCTTGTCTGGCGGTCAGCAGCAGCGCTTGTGCATTGCCCGCGCCGTGGCGACAGAACCGGAAGTTCTGCTGATGGACGAGCCTTGCTCGGCGCTGGACCCGATTGCGACTGCCCAGGTCGAAGAGTTGATTGACGAACTGCGCGCTCAGTATTCGGTGGTCATCGTGACCCACTCGATGCAGCAGGCCGCGCGTGTCAGCCAGAAAACGGCCTTTTTCCACTTGGGTAACCTCGTCGAGTTCGGCGAAACAGGACAGATTTTCACCAACCCGGTGGACCCGCGCACCGAAAGCTACATCACTGGCCGGATCGGCTGAGCACAGGTATTCCGACATGAACGATTCAGAACAACATATCGCCTCTGTCTTCGACCGCGATCTCGAAGCGATCCAGGCACATATCATGAAGATGGGCGGTCTGGTCGAAGCCGCGATCATGGGCGCCGCCCGCTCGCTAGAAACGCGGGACGAGGAACTCGCCCAGCAGGTGCGCCAGGGCGACAAAGCCATCGACGCGCTCGAGGACATCATCAACGAGGAAACCGCCCGCCTGATCGCCTTACGCGCACCAACGGCAAGTGACCTGCGGTTGGTGCTGTCGGTGCTGAAGGTCTCGGCCAACCTGGAACGGATTGGCGACTATTCCAAGAATATCGCCAAGCGGACCACTGTGCTGGTGAACTCGGGCGAGATCAACGGCAGTGCCTCGGCGCTGCGCCGGATGGCGCGCGAGGTTGAGGTCATGCTGCGCGACGCGCTGGATGCCTATATTCAACGGGATGCCGAACTGGCCGCCGATGTCATCGACCGCGATGAGGAGGTGGACCAGATGTATAACGGCCTGTTCCGCGAATTCCTGACCTTCATGGCCGAGGATCCGCGTAGCATTTCCTCCTGCATGCACCTGCATTTCATCGCAAAGAACATCGAGCGTATGGGCGACCACGTGACCGCCATTGCCGAGCAGGTCGTGTATCTGGTCACCGGCGAGCGCCCGACCGAGTCGCGCCCCAAGGCCGACACAACGTCGCAAACCGTCTAGGAGACGCCTCTCATGTCTGCAGATCAACCAACGGTTCTGGTGGTCGAAGATGAGCTCGCCCAGCGTGAAGTGCTGGCCTATAACCTCGAGGCCGAAGGCTTTCGCGTCTCGAAGGCGGCCAGCGGTGACGAGGCGCTGTTGCTGGTGGACGAGGACAGCCCGGATATCATCGTTCTGGACTGGATGATGCCCAATCTCAGCGGGATCGAGGTCTGCCGACGCCTGAAAACACGGCCAGACACCCGTTCTATTCCGATCATCATGCTCTCGGCACGTTCGGAAGAGGTCGACAAGGTGCGCGGTCTTGAGACCGGCGCGGATGACTATGTGGTCAAGCCGTACTCAGTCGTGGAACTCATGGCTCGGGTGCGGACCCAACTGCGCCGCGTGCGTCCGGCCACCGTGGGTATTCGCCTGGAATTCGACGATATCGTACTGGATTCCGAAACCCATAAGGTCAGCCGTGGCAGCCATTCGCTGAAACTGGGGCCGACCGAATTCCGCCTTCTCAGCACTTTCATGGAAAAACCCGGCCGAGTCTGGAGCCGTGAGCAATTGCTGGACCGTGTCTGGGGCCGCGACATCTATGTAGACACAAGGACGGTCGATGTGCATATCGGCCGTTTGCGCAAAGCGCTGACCCAGCATGGCGGCAATGATCCAGTGCGGACCGTGCGCGGGGCAGGGTACGCCTTGGGGTAAAAAGGGAATGGGGTTCCGGCCCCCTACCTATGACATTTACTCATAATCGGGTGTCAAACTCTTGCTGTTTTTCCGCGAAGTGCCACGTTACTGTGCAGCAACTTCAGACAGAGCGGAGATACCCGATGAACGCCCCTGCCACCAAACCGACTTTGCGCGCAAAAGATGCGCCGGATCTGGGTAAGTTTGCCTGGGACGATCCGTTCCGTCTGTCCGACCAGCTGTCCGAAGACGAGCGCATGATCGCAGATAGCGCGCGCGCGTACGCGCAGGAAAAGCTGCAGCCGCGCGTTACCGCCGCATTCCAGAAGGAAGAAACCGACCCCGAGATCTTCCGTGAAATGGGCGAAATGGGCCTTCTGGGCACCACGATACCCGAGGAATATGGCGGTCTTGGCAGCGGCTACGTGTCCTACGGCTTGGTCGCGCGCGAGGTTGAGCGCGTGGACTCGGGCTATCGCTCGATGATGTCGGTGCAAAGCTCGCTGGTGATGTACCCAATCTATGCCTACGGTTCCGAGGAACAGCGCCGCAAATACCTCCCAAAACTGGCTTCGGGCGAATGGATCGGCTGTTTCGGCTTGACCGAAGCGGATGCAGGGTCGGACCCGGCTGGCATGAAAACACGGGCCGAAAAGATCGACGGTGGGTACCGCCTGACCGGCACCAAGATGTGGATCTCGAACGCGCCAATTGCGGATGTCTTCGTGGTCTGGGCCAAGTCGGACGCGCATGACGGTAAGATCCGCGGGTTCGTTTTGGACAAGGGTCAGCCGGGTCTTTCTGCACCGAAGATCGAAAACAAACTCAGCCTGCGGGCCTCGATTACCGGAGAGATCGTGCTGGATGGCATCGAGGTGGGCGAGGGCGCTTTGCTACCTCATGTGCAAGGTCTAAAAGGCCCGTTCGGCTGTCTGAACCGCGCGCGCTATGGGATCAGCTGGGGCGTGATGGGTGCAGCCGAACATTGCTGGCATGCAGCGCTGCAATACGGTTTGGACCGTAAGCAGTTCAACAAACCGCTGGCGCAAACGCAGCTATACCAACGCAAACTGGCCGACATGCAGACCGAGATCGCTTTGGCTCTACAAGCAAGCCTGCGCGTCGGTCGCCTGATGGATCAGGCCGAAGCAGCGCCCGAGATGGTCTCAATCGTCAAACGCAACAACTGCGGCAAAGCGCTGGACATCGCGCGCATGGCCCGTGACATGCACGGCGGCAACGGTATCTCGCTGGAGTTCCAGGTTATCCGCCACATGGTCAATCTGGAGACTGTGAACACCTACGAGGGCACTCATGACGTTCACGCTCTTATCCTTGGGCGTGCGCAAACTGGGCTGCAGGCTTTTTTCTAGGTCTTAAAGGCGGTTAGGTGTAGGTTTTGATCTAGGGCGACACTAATCTGTAATACGTGTAATTGGTATTATGGTAAATATTTTGACTGCTAATCAAACCTAACCACCAAGGATAACGATTTGGAACTCAGCGGAAAGACAGTTGTCATAACCGGTGCAGCTGGCGGTATTGGCAAAGGTCTCGCCGAGAGGTTCTGTGCAGATGGCGCCACCGTTGTCTGTTCCGACATCGACGAAGCAAATGCGCAAGCCTTGGCGGACGAGATCGGCGGGCACGCGCTTCCGTGCGACGTCGCCAGCGAAGCGCAGATCAAAGCGCTTATCGAGCATGTCGAGGACGAGATTGCTCCGATCGATCTGTTTTGTGCAAATGCCGGAATTCTGACACTCGGCGGTTTGGACGTGCCAGATGAAGACTGGAACCGCATTTGGGACATCAACGTGATGTCTCATGTCTGGTTGGCGCGTCACCTTGTTCCACGGTTCGTCGAGCGCGGCCGTGGCTACATCATGATCACGGCGTCGGCTGCCGGGCTTTTGAACCAACCCGGCGCGGTGCCGTATGGCGTCACCAAACACGCGGCCATCGGTTTTGCAGAATGGTTGGCGTTGACCTACGGCCATAAAGGTTTGAAGGTTTCGGCACTATGCCCACAAGCTGTCAGATCCGAGATGACACGCGGTCATGAAACCTCGGTAGCGGCTATTGACGGAATGCTCGAGCCGGAGGATGTCGCACAGGCCTGTGTGGAAGGTATTCGAGCCGAGCAATTCCTGATCCTGCCGCATCCCGAAGTCCTTCAATACATACGTCACAAAACGGCCGACTATGACCGATGGCTGCTCGGCATGAATAAATTAAATCAACAGTTTATAGGCGACCCTTAGCCATTTGGTCGCCGCATCAATCCCTCTTGCGCAACTGACGCCACCAGAACGCCATCCTCGGAATAGATGGAGCCGCGATTGAAAGACCGCCCCTGCCCCGTCCACGGTGATTCCATCACATAGAGATGCCAGTTTTCAAAACGCACCGGCGCATGAAACCACAGCGCGTGATCTAGGCTTGCCGCGTTTACCTGACCCGTGAACCAGCTCAGCCCATGGGGCCGCATGCCGGAGCTCATCAGGCTCATGTCTGAGGCATAGGCCAGTATCAGATGCTGTGTACGGGCATCAGTTGACGCCGCTCCGGGCATTCGGAACCAGATCTTGTTCTGATCGTCGGAAATTTCAGGTCGAAATGGGTCCAGATGATCCACTTCGCGCACTTCGATTGGCCGCTCGCGCAAAAGCTCTTTTTTCATCTTTTCGGGGACTTGGTCCACATACTTGTGGCGCAGTTCGCTGCGCGATGGATGGGTTTCTGGGCTCTCAGAGAACGGCATCGGATGCTGATGAGACCACCCCTCATCCTCAACATGAAAGGATGCAGACATATTGAGGATCTGCTTACCATGTTGAATCGCAACCACGCGCCGCGTGGTGAAAGAACCGCCGTCTCTGGCACGATCCACTTGATAAACAACGGGAATACTGGGGTCTCCCGGACGAATGAAATAAGCATGCAAGGAATGGCAGAGCCTGTCATCAACCGTTCTGTAAGCCGCTGCTAGCGCCTGCGCGATGACCTGACCGCCAAAGATACGCGTCGGTGTCTCACCGCCGGACCCAGTACCCCTGAACAGGTCAACCTCAAGCCGTTCAATGTTCAGAAGGTCCAGAAGAATACGCTCAGCTTCGGTCATGGGTTGCTCGATCTTGTTCATTTGGGGGGTGAGGTACCAACACCCGCGCCATCAATCAATCACCGCACCCAAGACCAGAGCTTTAAGTTCCGCGCGGGACGGATAAGAGCTGGACGGCGACAATTGAGTGAAGAACACAGCCGTCAAATCCAAGGACCGGTCAATCCAGAAATAGGTCGAGGCCATACCGCCCCAGCTGAAGTCCCCGACAGATCCCGGCACTCCGGTACGACCCGGGTTCAGCACGACAGAGCCGCCCAATCCAAACCCCATACCTTCCATCGGTTGTTCCGCAAAACTACTGGGGCCCATTGAGGCAATATCGCCGGGTAAGTGATTGATCATCATGAAATCTACTGTCTTCGGACCCAATAGCCGTTCGCCACCGGCCTGCCCTCGGTTCCGCAGCATTTCAGCAAACCGGCTATAGTCATCTATCGTTCCGACCAGGCCGCCACCGCCCGAGAATGTAGTGGTGGATTCGAACGGAGAAGATCCCGCTTGATCCACCAGCCTGAGCGTATCCTCGGACTGTTCGGCCGAGTTTAGATCCATCGCATCGCCGGCCAGAGGCGTATAGAGCGAAGCAAATCTATCGCCAGCATGTTTCGGGACCGAAAAGCTGGTCTCTTGCATGCCGAGCGGCTCAAAGATCTCCTGTTGGAAGAACTGGTCCAACGTCTTTCCTGAGACGACCTCAACAACGCGACCTAGGACGTCGGTGCTGACCGAATACTCCCACCGGCTGCCCGGTTGAAACGCCAGAGGCAGAGCGGCGAGATCACTTACTCTATCCTTCAGAAGCCCCTGATTGGGCTTGAAGATCATATCCCGCTCGTCCATCGCCGATGGTAGGAGGCCGGGATTAAATGGGTAGCTGAACCCGCTCGTGTGGGTCAGTAGCTGATGCAGAGTCGGCGGCGGCGCAGCTTCGGTCTGATCCAACCGTTCGGCATTTGGAACCAACGCCTGAGGCGCGGCAAATTCGGGTAGATACTCGGACAATGGCGCGCCAAGGTGGATCAATCCGCGCTCGACCAGCATCATCACCGCAACTGAGGTAATCGGTTTGGTCATCGAGTAGATACGGACCAGCGTGTCACGCTCGAAAGGCAGTTCGGATTCGACGTTGCGCTGGCCGCAGGCGTGGAAGAAGACCTCCTGCCCTTTGTGTTTCAGAAGAAGCGAGCTGCCGGGATATTTTCGTTGATCTACATAGAGTTGCATCCACGGGCGAATGCGATCCAACCTGTTTTTATCCCACGCAACCGGCATTCCAAAGTTCCCTCTGCCCTAGGCGTCCAAAGCCGACAAACCATGCTGCGCAAACAGCGACACGTAGTCACCGAACAGTTTCGCCCGGCCCGGGTCCGAGGCGTTGCCGTCCAGCGCGCGTTTGTAGACGCCCTGCAGAATGGCGGCCATTCGAAAGAAGTTAAAGGCCAGATAGAAGCCAAAATACCTGATTTCCGGCAGCCCACGCCGCGCGCAATATTGTTCGATATAGTCTCTATCACTGGGCAATCCGAGGGTTTTGCGGTCAATCCCAGCCAGCCCCCGCCCTTCTGGACCCGGAGGCAGCTGCCATTGCATGATCACTGCGGCGAGGTCGGCGTAAGGATGGCCGATCGTCGACAACTCCCAATCCAGCACGCCGATGCACCGCGTGCCGCTGCGTTCAAACATCAAGTTGTCGATCCGATAATCGCCATGCACAAGACTGCGCTGACCATCGTCTTCGGGCAAAGCCCCCTCCAACCCCGCGATCAGCGCATCCATCTGAGCGATCTTGTTTGTCTCAGAGGCGCGGTACTGCTTTGTCCAGCGCGCGATCTGACGTTCGAAATAATTCCCGCTGGGGCCATAGTCGGCGAGGCCCGCTGCGTCGATATCGACGGAATGCAGCGCGGCCAGTACCCGGTTCATTTCGTCCATGACGGCGGTGCGCGTCTCGTTGCTTTCACCGGTCAAGGTTGGTTCCAGGAAAACACGGCCCTCCAGGTGTTCCATCACGTAGAAAGCGGACCCTATGACTGACGTATCTTCGCATAGAAGAAACATCTCAGGCACAGGGACATCGCTGCCTGCAAGCGCCTGTTGCACGCGAAATTCGCGCTCCACTGCATGCGCAGATTTCAGAAGCTTTCCCATTGGCTTACGACGCAGAACGTAAGTGTGATCCGGCGTCTCAAGTGCGAAAGTCGGGTTGGATTGCCCGGTATCGAACTTGCGGGCCTTCAGAGGGCCGCGATACCCCGAGAGGTTTGCGGCAAGGTAGGTATCGACGGCGTCCAGATCCAATGGGCTTTTCGTATTCATCGTCAAAACGCTTCGGCAAAGATGTTGCCCGCAGTAACCACGTTGATGCCTCCGGACACGGGGATGACGGCTCCGGTCACGTAGCTGCCCCCTCGCCCACACAAAAACAACATGCAGCCCGCGATGTCATCGTCACGCCCAACTCGGCCCAGAGGAACCGATTTGCCCACCTTCTCGCGCGTCGTCTCATCCGCAGTTGCAAAAGCGGTCATGCGTGAGACGAACGGGCCGGGCGCCAGAGCGTTGACGGTGACGTGGTAAGGCGACAGTTCCTTGGCCAGGATTTTGGTTAGATGCAGGACGGCCGCCTTGGAGGCCGAATAGCTGTATGCCCCGTCCCCCATGGGAACCTCACCCATGACCGAGCCGACATTGACCACCCGCGCCGGGTCTTCGGCGGTGCCGGACTTCATAAGCAAGGGCAGTAGTTTCTGCGTCAGCTCAAATACACCCGCGACGTTGACGGACATCACTTTGTCCCATGCGTCATGAGGGAACTGACCTAAAGGCGCACCCCAGGACACACCCGAATTATTCATCAAAATATCAAGGCGTTCTGTCCGTTTATTGATCTTGGCAACGACTTCGTCGATTCCGTCTTTACTGCCCAGATCCCCGGCAAACCCCTCGGCACTGCCGGTGGCATCCAACGCGTTCAGCTCCGCCGCGACGGCTTCGCAGGCGTCACCTTTGCGGGAGGCGATCAGCACATGCGCTCCGGCCCGAACAAGCGCTTCGGCGGCCATGCGGCCAATTCCGGTGGCACCGCCCGTGACCAGAGCCACCTTTCCATCCAAAGAAAACAGGGTTTCCGGGGTCATGCCACACTCCTCGCTTGTCGTAGGGGAAAGAGGGTGCGCCGTTGACAGCGCGCGATCCCGCCCCAAAATTCCATCTGCAAGAATAACAGGAACAATGAGGGCAACATGCAAGCATTACTCAGCGTCGCAGCGGGTGGACCGGAGACTCTGGAACTGACCACCCTGCCCGATCCGACCCCGGGCCGCGGAGAGATTCTGGTTGGAATAAAGGCCGCCGGGGTGAACTTTCCCGATACGCTGATGATCCGCGACCTCTATCAGATGAAGCCACCGCGGCCCTTCGCCCCTGGTGGTGAAATCGCAGGTGAGGTGCTTGCGCTTGGCGACGGCGTAGAGGGGTTCGCGATCGGAGATCGCGTTCTGGCGCTGACCGGTCATGGCGGCTTTGCCACGCATCTTGCGATCAAAGCCAAGGACGCAATCAAGTTTTCCGATACCATGCCCTTTGATGAGGCGGCGTGTTTTATCTTCACCTATGGCACCTCCTACCATGCCTTGAAGGATCGAGCGGCCCTCCAACCGGGTGAGACGCTGTTGGTTCTGGGGGCCGCGGGTGGTGTCGGATCGGCGGCGATCGAGTTGGGCAAAGCCATGGGCGCGCGAGTCATCGCTGCGGTTTCCACGCCAGACAAAGCTGAATTCTGCCGCTCGATCGGTGCGGCTGAGACGATCCTGTACCCCAAGGATCCTGACAAAGACGCGCAAAAGGCGTTCTCGAAAGATATCAAGGCATTGGCGGGCGCCGGCGGTGTCGACGTTATTTATGATGCGGTTGGCGGAGCCTATGCTGAACCCGCCTTGCGCAGCATTGCGTGGAAGGGTCGATATCTGGTTGTCGGGTTTCCGGCTGGCATCCCCAGCGTACCGCTCAATCTTGCGCTACTTAAAGGATGCCAGATCGTCGGCGTCTTCTGGGGTGCCTCCGTCTTTCGGGAACCTGACGCTCATGCCGAAAACCTAAGCGAATTGTTTAACTTATACGCCGCAGGTAAAGTCAAACCCCGCATCGCGGCGCGCTTCCCCCTTTCCGAGGGCGCGGTGGCAATCGAACTGCTTTCTCAGCGCTCCGTTCTCGGAAAGGTTGTGGTCACAATGGACGATACCTAACTGGAACGGGTTGCATCAAAGGCATCTTTGTCAGCCCACTCGCCTCATTGGAGCATTGTCCGGTAGACATCCCCACCAAATGCCGTTTAAGAAACGAATATGGGGACGGAGATTTATGAATAAAATTCTTGTGTTGAATGGCCCGAACCTCAATCTTTTGGGCACCCGACAGCCTGAGGTCTACGGCAGCACCACCTTGAAAATGGTGGAGGAGCAATGCGTTGCTCATGGCACGTCTATCGGGCTTGAGGTTTCGACATTTCAATCCAATCACGAAGGTGCGCTGATTGATGCCATCCATCAGGCCCGTGGCACGCAGAACGGTTTGGTTCTGAACGCAGGCGCTTATACCCATACGTCGATTGCCCTGATGGATGCGATTGCCTCGGTAGAGCTGCCTTTGGTCGAGGTTCACTTGTCGAACATCCACGCGCGGGAAAGCTTCCGCCACAAGTCCTACATCGCGTCGGTTGCCCTTGGGCAGATCTGCGGTTTTGGTGCGCAGAGCTATGTTTTGGCGCTGGATGCCTTGGCAGCTCATCTAAAATCAGGGGACGTTGCATGAAGCTGAAGGAATATCTTCGCTTTGTCAGCTATGCCAGAACCCTGGAAGAGCTTTGGGATGCCCATTGCCGACAGATGGCCATATACGGGTTTGACCGGCTAATTTATGGCTACACTCAATATCGTACTGCCACGTCCTTGGGCGACCCTGAGGATTTTGTCATCCTCAGCAATCATCGGCGTGAATATGTTGACGGCTTTCTCGGTGACAGCAGGTATTCCAACGCTCCGATGCTGCAATGGGCTTTGAACAACGATGGCGCGGCAAGCTGGGGGTTGATTCAGGATTTGGCCTCGAACGGGGAACTCACGCCCGAGCAGCAAAAGGTTGTGGATTTCAACAAGTCGCACAACGTGCTTGCTGGATATACTGTCAGCTTCAACTCGGTCTCGGTGCGGTCCAAGGGTGCGATCTCGCTATCGGCAGAAGAAAACCGCAACCAGGACGAGATTGACGACATGTGGGAAGAGCATGGCGAGGATATCCTTCTTATGAACAACATCGCTCATCTCAAGATCCTGACGCTGCCCTATACACCTCCGAATCGGTCGCTAACCAAACGCCAGCGAGAGGCGCTGCAATGGGTCGGTGACGGCAAAACGACTCAGGATATAGCCCTGCTGATGGGGCTGACGGCGGCGACAGTGGAAAAACACCTGAGGCTGGCACGCGAATCGCTTTCAGTCGAAACGACAGCCCAGGCCGTTCTGAAAGCCGCCCTACACAACCAGATGTATGTGATGGAAGCCTGACCACAAGAGATTGACGCCAAACCGCGTCAATTTACCTTAGGTAAGGAAATCATGACTTCCCATCTTCACGGGAAAATTGCAGATTGATACCGTTCCGTGAGTGGTGGCTTTAGCCAAGGAACATTCGATTGGATCTTTGCAATACCAGAGCTCTCCAATCACTCTGACTTTTGGAGCGCCTATTCGTCCGCGTACCGACGTCGGAATTTTGGAGGGTCCCGACCATCCCCATCATGCGGGGCCCTCCATTCACCTTCTGCTTGAACAGACAAATCCATCTCTGGCACAAAAAAACCGGCCACGTTCGACGTGACCGGTTCTGAATGTCGTTAGGCCCCGCAACCGGGGCCTAGAGCAAAGGCTTAGCCTTGTGCCGCTTTAGCAACTTCTGCAGCGAAGTCTTCTTTTTCGACCACGATGCCTTCGCCAACTTCCAGACGGATGAAGCCGGTGATGGTTGCGCCTGCTTCTTTGGCCGCTGCTTCAACGGTCAGGTCAGGGTTAACAACGAAGGACTGGTTCAACAGAGTCGATTCAGCCACGAATTTCTTCATGCGACCTTCGATCATCTTCTCGATCACCTGCTCCGGCTTGCCGGACTCGCGGGCGATGTCCATCTGAACCTGCTTTTCTTTCTCGACAACAGCCGGATCCATGTCGGCCTCGGACAGAGCTGCCGGGTTCACAGCAGCGATGTGCATCGCAACCTGCTTGCCGATTGCTTCGTCGCCACCGGTCAGAGCAACCAGAACGCCGATTTTGCCCATGCCGTTGGTGGCTGCGTTGTGAACGTAGGACACAACGGTATCGCCCGACAGTTTCGACATGCGGCGCACAGACATGTTTTCGCCAATGGTGGCGATCTTGTCAGTGATAGTGTCCGCAACGGATTTGCCGCCCAGATCAGCAGCCAGCAGAGCTTCGACATTGTCGACGCCTTCAGCAGCGTAGGTGATCTTGCCGACCATTTCCTGGAACTCAGCGTTCTTCGCAACGAAGTCGGTTTCCGAGTTCACTTCGACAGCAACACCGTTGCCACCGTTGACGTGAACAGCAACCAGACCTTCTGCTGCGGTACGGCCCGATTTCTTGGCCGCTTTGGCCAGGCCCTTGGTGCGCAGCCAGTCAACGGCCTCGTCCATGTTGCCGCCGGTTTCGGTCAGGGCTTTTTTCGCGTCCATCATGCCTGCGCCGGTTGCGTCGCGCAGTTCTTTAACCATTGCTGCTGTGATTGCCATCTTTTGGCTCTCCTCAATTCAAACGGAATTGGGGCAGGTCATACCCTGCCCCATGTGTCATTTACGTGACGGGCAGCTTACGCTTCGGCCGGAGCTTCAGCGGCTTCTTCTGCAACGACTTCTTCAACCGGTGCTTCTTCGAAGGCACCCAGGTCAACGCCTGCAGCACCCATCTGAGCGGTCATACCGTCCAGAGCGGCACGAGCCGCCAGGTCACAGTACAGCGAGATCGCGCGGGCTGCGTCGTCGTTGCCAGGGATGATGTAGTCAACGCCGTCGGGCGAGCAGTTGGTGTCGACAACAGCCACAACCGGGATACCCAGTTTGTTGGCTTCTGCGATGGCCAGTGCTTCTTTTTTGACGTCGATGACGAACAGCAGGTCAGGAACGCCGCCCATCTCACGGATACCGCCCAGCGAAGCCTGCAGCTTCTGCTGGTCACGCTCCATGCCCAGACGCTCTTTCTTGGTCAGGCCTTCTGCGCCCGATTCCATGGCTTCGTCGATCTGGTTCAGACGGTTGATCGACTGGGAAACGGTTTTCCAGTTGGTCAGAGTGCCGCCCAGCCAGCGGTGGTTCATGTAGTACTGAGCCGACTTTTCAGCCGCTTCAGCGATCGGGCCAGCAGCCTGACGCTTGGTACCAACGAACAGAACGCGGCCACCTTTTGCGACGGTGTCACGAACAGCCTGCAGAGCCTGATCCAGCATCGGAACAGTCTGGGTCAGGTCCATGATGTGGATGCCATTGCGCGAGCCGTAGATGAACGGGCCCATGCGGGGATTCCAACGCTGTGTCTGGTGACCAAAGTGAACGCCAGCTTCCAGCAGCTGACGCATGGAGAACTCGGGAAGAGCCATGCTATTTTCCTTTTCCGGTTTACGCCTTGGCGGGGGTGAAAGAAGCGGATGCTCCAACCGGCGGTCTTGATGAGGATGTCTCCCTCAAAAAGCCCAAACCCCGCCTGCGGGTTTGAATGGCGCGCGTATACGGCAGGTTGGGATGCAGCGCAAGGGCCTATCGCCCTTATTTTTCAAGCCGCGCCAAGCTGTGCGCGTGACGGACAGCCTCTTCGCAATGCGCGGCCAGCGCCTTGCGGTTTTCAAAGTCGCTGACCTTGGCAGGTGCATGATAAATCAGCTCGACCGCCCCCTGCCTGCGCGCGCCGAGCGTCTTCAGCAAATGCGGGCCGAAATCCATGTCGCCCCACCAACCGTAAAACCGGTCCGGTTCACCCACAGGAGCGTGAAACACCACCGAGACCGGCTGCACATACATGAAATCTCTCAACTCATCCGCGAAGAACGCGGCAAAGAGCGTTGTTTTAAATTGCAAAACCCTGAGGCCGTCGGTCGAGGTTCCCTCAGGAAAAAACAGCAGCTTATGCCCCGCTTTCAGGCGGGTTTCGAACACCTGCGTTTGTTCTCTTGCCTTCTTCCGGTCCCGTTCGATAAAAACCGTTCCGGTCGCGCGCGCCAACCAGCCGATACCGGGCCAATTCGCCACTTCGGCCTTGGAAACGAAATACACCCTTTTGCGCGCGTTCAGCGCAAAAATATCCAGCCAGGAGGTGTGGTTGGCCACCACTGCACCACGCTCAGCCATCAGATCTCCGGAAGTGCGAAAACCTATGCCCAGAATGCGAAAGGCGTTGCGGCAAACAAATTGGGTGATGAACGGAGTTATTGGTCGGCGAATACCGAATAAGGGGAGTTCGATCAGGCGTATCGCCAGCAAGATGATCAAGCCACCAAAGACCAGCAGCGCCAACGGCACACCGCGCAAGAAAACCAATACCCACCCCAGAACGCCAAGGTGAATCGCATCCGGCGCGTCTTCACTGTTCCAAAGCGGATCACTCACGGGATTAGGCTCCGCCATAGATGCGCTTTTGCCGCTCGTTCATCCGAGCGGTATCTAGGATCAAGCAGACATCTGTGGTGTTAAAGCTGTGGTCGATAAAGGCCCCCTCGCCCACGAAACCGCCCAAACGCAGATAGGCTTTGATCAGCGCAGGCACCTGCACCATGGCCACCCGGCGGTCGAGGTCTTCGGGTGCCACGAGGTTCATGGATTGAAACACATCTGGCTGCGCGCGCACCCGCAGATCTTCGGGCGCCAGGTGGTTGTGATGCAGCATCGACAAGGGCTGGGCGAGCGCTGTGACATCGGTGCCGTGAAAGCTGGCAACACCGAACAAAACCTCGATCTCACGCTCGTTGACATAGGCCGCCAAACCGTTCCACAGGTGATACATGGCCGTGCCGCCGCGATAGTCCGGATGCAGGCAAGACCGGCCAAGCTCCAGTAGCTTGCGACCGCTTTGCTTCAGAACGGTCAGATCATACTCATCTTCGGAGTAAAACTGGCCCAACTCTGCTGCACGTTCGCCCGGTAACAGCCTGTAAACGCCGACAGTTTCCCCAGTTTGATCATCTATCGCCAACATGTGATCGAAATACGGATCGAACTTGTCCTGCTCCAGTCCTGCATCGTGATCAACCATCTCTCCGCTACCACCTAATTCGCGTACAAACACGTCGTAGCGCAGGCGCTGCGCGGCGCGCAGGTCCTGTTCGGTTTCAGCGAGTCGGATGGTGAAAGAAGGGCCTGAATCCGGCATATCGTTCCTTGAAGTTGCCTCCGGCTGATACCGCAGCTGTTCCCCCAAAGGCAATACGGGTCCCATCTGGCGTCTGGCGTTAACCTTTCCTAAACCAGTTTCACGGATCAAGGACCGGCATCAAGGCGATACGCGTACCGTCGATTACCACTTTCCCCTGCTCGCGGAAGTTCACGGTAATCTTGCCCCCGATATTGGACTGCACCTGTCCAACGCCCCAATCGGGGAAATCGGGGTGGCGGACAAACATGCCCGGTGCAAGAATGGCATTGAGGTCTGTCATTGGGGCTCCGGTCCGGTGGCAGATACAGCAGGAGGTACGCATGGGCGCCACAGACGTCAACCTGGCCGAGCTGATTGGCTCGCGCATTTGTCACGATGTGATCAGCCCGATCGGGGCCATCACCAACGGGCTGGAGTTGTTGGATATGGTCGGCGCGGTGCAAGGCCCCGAGATGGAGCTGATCTCGGGCAGTGTCGGCAGTGCTGGCGCGCGCATTCGGTTTTTTCGCGTGGCCTTTGGCTCGGCCAGCGACCAGCCATTGGGGCGCAGCGAGGTCGCCGAGTTGCTAAAAGACGTGGAACGAGCAGGTCGTGTGTGGGTCAACTGGAACCTGACCGAGGCTGTGCCACGCAATCAGGTCAAACTGGCCTTTCTGGCCCTTATGTGCTGCGAGAGCGCGATGCCGTTTGGTGGGCAGGTCGATATCTCGACCTCTGACACCAGTTGGCAGGTGACTGGGACGGCCGATAAACTCAACATTGACAATGACTTGTGGAAGAATGCTGCCACGGGCAACTTCGCCAACAAACTCACCCCTGCGCAGGTTCAGTTTGCCTTGCTGCCGGAAACGGCGGCGGCCATGGGGCGGCGGGTTGCGGTCGAGACCGGCACAACCCGCGTCACCCTGAGGTTCTAGGCTCGGGTCGTACCGTTCCCGCGCACCAGATATTGAAAACTGGTCAGTTGTGCTGCACCGACAGGACCACGTGCATGCATTTTGCCCGTGGCAATGCCGATCTCAGCGCCCATTCCGAACTCACCGCCATCCGCAAACTGCGTTGAGGCGTTGTGCATCAGGATAGCGCTGTCCAGCCGTTCAAAGAAGCGGTCAGCCGCCGCGTCATCCTCGGTCATGATGCAATCGGTGTGGTTCGAGCCATATTGCTGGATATGCGCAATGGCGGCGTCGATGTCGGCAACAGGTTTGGCAGCAATGATGCTGTCCAGAAACTCTTTGCCCCAATCCTCAGAGGTGGCTTGGGTGGTTCCATCGACGGCCAGAACACCTTCGGCATGAACCTCGACCCCTGCGGCCAAAAGCGCGGCAATCACGTCGCGCCCGAGGGTTTCGGCCACACCCTGATGGATCAACAGACACTCTGCCGCGCCACAAATACCGGTACGCCGGGTCTTGGCGTTCAGCACCACGTCCAAGGTCTTTTGCGGGTCGGCGGCCTTGTCGATGTAGATATGCACGATGCCTTCTAGATGGGCGAAGACCGGTACACGCGCCTCACGCTGAACCAGCCCTACCAGCCCTTTGCCGCCACGCGGAACAATGACGTCGACATAGTCGGTCATGGTCAGCAATTCCTGCACCGCCGCGCGGTCGCGAGTCGGCACGAGTTGAATAGAATCCTCAGGCAAGTTCGCGGCCTTCAAACCCTCGACCAGGCAGGCGTGAATGGCGGTGGAGGAATGAAAGCTCTCAGACCCACCTCGCAGAATTACGGCGTTGCCAGACTTCAGGCATAACGCCCCCGCATCCGCCGTCACATTGGGCCGGCTTTCGTAAATCACCCCAATGACACCCAACGGCGTGCGCACCCGCTGAATGTTGAGGCCCGAGGGCATGTCCCATTCGGTCATCACCTCGCCGACCGGATCGGTTTGATCAGCCACCGTGCGTAGGCCATCGACCATACCCTGAATACGGTCCTCATCCAGCATCAGACGGTCCATCATGGCAGGGCTCAGGCCCTTTTCGCGTCCGAACTCCAGATCTTTCTTGTTGGCTTCGATGATCTGAGCGCGATTGGCCCAGACGGCCTCAGCCGCTGCGATCAGGGCTGCATGTTTACGCTCCGCCGAGGCAAAGGCCAGCTCGCGCGCGGCAGCTTTGGCGCGTTTACCCAGATCGGCCATCAGAGCGGGAATATTGTCGAGATCCTTCATAATCTAAGCCTTTCTGCGCCCTTATAGCGCCAAATCGTCCCTGTGGATCAGCGCTGCACGACCAGGGTAGCCCAGCGTTGCCTCAATCTCTGAGGATTTTCGTCCTTTGATTGCGTCAGCCTCTTGCGCGGTATAGCGGCTGATGCCCTGCGCCAGTCGACGCTCTTGCAGATCAAGAATGGCAACCGGATCGCCGCGTCCGAAATCACCGGTCACTTCGACGATACCCGCAGGCAACAGGCTTTTGCCATTTGAAAGCGCCTTTGCGGCGCCGTCGTCGATCGTGATCTCTCCGCGCGGTTTCATCGCCGAGATCCAGCGCTTGCGCGCTGCATGCGGATCAAGCGTTGCAGTGAACCACGTGCTGTTCGCGCCATTCTCAAGCGATTGCAAAGGATTGAGCTTCGAACCTTCGGTGATCGCCATATCGCAACCTGCGGCCGTGGCCATTTTGGCAGCCATTAGCTTGGTCTTCATGCCACCCTTTGAGAGGCCTGAACCGGCGTCTCCGGCCATCGACTCAATCTCGGGCGTGATTTGGTCGATCGTGTCGTAGCGCGTGGCCGAGGCATCCTCGTTCGGATTGCCGGTATAAAACCCGTCCACATCCGACAGAAGGATCAACTGGTCCGCACCAACGGTTACCGCGATCTGTGCTGCCAGCCGATCATTGTCGCCGTATCGGATTTCATCCGTGGCGACTGTATCGTTCTCGTTTACGATAGGCACCACGCCAAGGCCCAAAAGCGTCTCAAGTGTCGCGCGCGAGTTCAGATAGCGGCGACGATCCTCGCTATCCTCGAGCGTCACCAGCACTTGGGCCGTGGTGATCTGATGCGGGGTCAGCGCCTCTTCATAGGCACGCGCCAGACGGATCTGACCAACAGCAGCTGCAGCCTGTGACTGCTCCAGAGCCAACGCCGCTGCGGGCAGGCCCAAAACACCGCGCCCCAAAGCGATCGAGCCAGAAGACACCAGAATCACGTCCGTGCCCTGCCCTTTCAGCCAGGCCACATCCTGAGCCAGTGATTTCAGCCAATCTGAGCGTAGCTGTCCCGTGTTCCGATCCACCAACAAAGCAGACCCGATCTTGACCACCAGCCGACGGGCTGCGGTCAGGGTTGCCACGGCGCGGCCTCCTCGGCGGGTTTCTGGCGCAGGCGGTTTTCGTCGATCTGAGCACGTAGGGCGCGCAGCACCTCGGTCACGCCCAGATGCGCGACGCCGGACATGGTCATGACGGGGCCGCCAACGGCCTCTTCCAGCTCGGCCTTGGCCAGATCACGTTCTTCGTCATCCAGCGCGTCGACCTTGTTCAGCACCGTGATCCGAGGTTTCTCGGCCAGTTCTCCTCCATAAGCCTCAAGCTCATGGATGATGGTGCGGTAGTCATCCGCCACGGTTTCCGAAGTGCCATCGACCAGATGCAGCAACACGGCACAGCGTTCAACGTGACCGAGAAAGCGGTCACCGATCCCGCGCCCTTCATGAGCCCCTTCAATCAGGCCGGGAATGTCGGCCACTACAAATTCCACATTGTCTACGCCGACCACGCCCAGATTGGGGTGCAGCGTGGTAAACGGATAGTCTGCAATCTTGGGCCGCGCGTTCGAAGTTGCGGCCAGAAAGGTCGATTTGCCTGCATTGGGCATGCCCAACAGGCCAACATCCGCAATCAGTTTCAGCCGCAGCCAGATGGTGCGGTCAATACCCGCCTGCCCCGGATTGGCCCGACGTGGTGCCTGGTTGGTGGCCGATTTGAAGTGGAGGTTGCCAAAACCACCATTGCCACCTTTGGCCAACAGAACCCGCTGCCCGACCTCGGTCAGGTCGCAGATCACGGTCTCTTCGTCCTCATCAAGGATCTCAGTCCCGACGGGAACGCGCAGGATGATGTCGTCACCATCCTTACCGGTACGCTGCTGACCGCGGCCCGGTTGTCCGTTCTTGGCAAAGAAGTGCTGCTGATAGCGGAAGTCGATCAGGGTGTTCAGCCCGTCCACGACCTCGGCCCAGACAGAGCCGCCCTTGCCGCCGTCCCCGCCATCAGGGCCGCCGTATTCAATGTACTTTTCGCGTCGGAAGCTGACGCAGCCGCCACCTCCGGCCCCGGACCGGATGTAGACCTTTGCTAGATCGAGAAATTTCATGAGTGTCCCCTACTGCAAAGGCCCCATCGGCCACAAGTCAGAGTTTCTTTGTATAGGTCCAGGTGGGCACATTCGCGTCGCGCGCCACCGAATAGCTTTCTGCATCGCCCAGATACTGGAACCCGCAATGGGTCAGTACCCGCGCCGAGGCTGGGTTGTCCTGAAACACGCTGGCGAACATATTGGCGTTCTCAAGCGGATTGGCACCGACCAGGGCCTCAACTGCCATCGAGGCAATGCCCGTGTTCCAATAGACAGGCGCGACCCAATAGCCAACCTCGGACTGGTTGCGATCGAGCCGCTGCAGAGAGATCAGGCCAATCAGCTCGGGTCCGCCGTCCTTGGTGGCATCCATCGCCCAGACGTCCTCATCCCGGTCTTCCGCCATCGAGCGAGTCACGAAAGCCTCAATCGAGCCCGGCGGCAGCGGGTGCGGGATCGATGTGGTCATACGCGCCACACGCTCATCGCCTGCATAGTGTTCGATAAGCCCCATATCCGACCGGCGCAGAGGGCGCAGGTCGAACCGCTCGGTTTCGATGACCGGCTGATTTATGATTGCTTCAAGTTTCATGAGTGCGTTCCTCCTCCGAACAACACAAAAAGTACGGACGCAACAGTCAGACTGGCGAGCGTCCACATCAGATATTTTTCCGCAGGCCGACCTTCAACCACATGGGCGATCCGGTCCCCTGCAAATGTCCAGATCGGGTGCAAAACCATCTGGCAGAACAACAAACAAAGAGCGATCGTGAGTGTCGCCTCAAAACTGGACGTCCCCGCCGCAACAAACCCCGTGAACCCTGCAATGATCATCGCCCAGGCCTTGGGGTTCAGCGGATGCACGATGAGCCCGGACATAAAGCCCGGTGCTTTCCCATCCGCCGCTGCACGAGACAGCCTGAGATTGGCAATCTTCCAAGCCAGCCAGCAAATATAGGCGGCAGAAGCGTATTTCAGCACCTCAAACGCCAGCGGAGCCTGATCGGCAACCCGCATCAGACCAAAGCCCACGGGCCAAATGATCAACTGCTTGCCCAAAACGACCCCGGCCACAAAGGGCAAAGCGGCGCGAAAGCCATAGCGCGCACCTGTTCCCATCAGAACCATGTTGGCCGGTCCCGGCGTGCCGACCTGTGAGGCGGCAAAGATGAGAAAGCTAGTGGTTGCGACGGGCATTGTTGTTCTGGATCACGACTGCGTTAAAACGAAAAAGGGACCGGCATTTTCTGCCGGTCCCCCATGAATTTTTTATTAAACCTTCTGGGTTTCGGCTTACTCTGCGGCCTCCGCCACTGGCAGGACCGAAATGAAGGTGCGGTTTTTGAGTCCCTTATGGAACTTTACGGCGCCATCGGTGGTTGCAAAGATTGTGTGGTCTTTGCCCATGCCTACGCCTTCGCCCGGCCAGAACTTGGTGCCGCGCTGACGTACGATGATGTTGCCTGCGATGGCCGCCTGGCCACCATACAGTTTCACGCCAAGGCGGCGACCAGCTGAGTCGCGACCGTTACGGGAGGAACCGCCAGCTTTTTTATGTGCCATTCTCTCTCTCCTTAGCCTTGAGCCAGCTCTTTGGCTTGCTCAACCCATTCGGGTTTCACTTTGATGGTGTCGATAGCAGCAATCTGCTCGTCCGACAAGGCGGCCAGAGCGGCAAAGCTCTCGATACCGGCTTCAACCAGCTTTTTGGCAGCGGCAGGGCCAACACCGTTCAGCTTGGTCAGATCGTCAGCGGCAGCAGCGGCGGGTGCCTCTGCTTTGGCTTCTGCTTTCTTGGCAGGCTTTACAGCAGGTGCCGCTTCGCCAGCCGGAGCAGATCCGGTTGCAGCTTTGATGCCCGACTTGTCAGCGCCCGACGACAGGATGTCGGTGATTTTGACCAGTGTCAGCTTCTGACGGTGGCCAACGGTGCGCTTCGAGCTGTGCTTACGACGGCGCTTAACGAATTTGATGACCTTGTCACCTTTGATCTGTTCGATCACTTCGGCCTGTACGCCTGCGCCTTCAACGAAAGGTGCACCAACAACCGGAGCGTCGCCGCCCAGCATCAGAACATCGTTGAATTGAACTTTTTCACCTGCGTCGGCAGCCAGTTTTTCAACGCGGAGCACGTCGCCCGCCTGAACCTTGTACTGCTTGCCGCCAGTCTTGAGGACCGCAAACATGCGTCTTTCCTTTTCTAACCCGCGTTCTGTGGTCCCCTACCGGGCGTTTTTGGCTTGAAAGCCACCTCGAACAGCGCGCCCTGTTTGGGCTGTGTGGAAGACCCCGCGAAGTTTCGAAGGGTCATATAATAACGACACCCGGCGCGGAGAACCGGCCGGGATGCGCGCTTATCCACATAATGAAAGGCAAAGTCAACACCCAAGACTGGTCAGAGATCAGAGGATTGCCAAACCTGCGCCACCGCCGCGCCCAGACGGTACGAAATCCCATCAAACATCTCGTCAAACCCTTTGAAAAGGGCCGCGTTCAAGGCCTGCCCGGTCTCGGTTCTGGAAAACGCAATATTCTCGCGCATCTCGACCTCGTTCAGCGGCTGATAGGCCAGAAGCAGAAAGGAGTACAACCATGTGGTCGTTTCGGCCGTCACCGTGTCTTTCTGCGCCAGCAACCCATCCAGAACCTCTTCGTATTCGGCTAAACTGTCGCCGTAGAGCCCCAGGAAAAAGTTGTAATCCGCACTCAGCGAGCCTTGGACGTTCTGGTCAATCAGGTCATTTGCACGGATGTATTCTTCGACCAGTTCGAACCGCGGCGAGTCGGGTTCCGTGCCCTCATAGGCCTCATTCGCCATCTCTTCGATCGCCTCATCGGCAAAGGCTTTGCGGGCCGAGTTCTCCAGCGTTACGATCGTCTGCCCCAGATCGCTTTCGAAGAAAACGATTGCCTGGTCCATCTGCTCTTTCGTCATTCCCTCGGCGAAGGCTTCGGTCAGACGGGACTTCATCCAGGAGTGATTGTAGATCTCCTCAACCTCATCGTGAAAGAGAGGGCCTCCGTCACCGTCCAACAGGCTCTCTTCGAGTTCCTGCTGATGAACCATGCCTTCTTCGATCAGAATTCCCACAACCTGATCCAGCTTCATGGCATGCGCTAGCCGATTGGCCCGTTCATTCGCGACAGCTGGCAGCGCCCAAAGCAATGTCACCGCAAAGGCTAGTGCCAGACGCATCAGATATCCTGAGCCGGATGAAGGTCTGCCATCCGGACAGCCAGAACCTCAAACCGCATGGCCATGATTTCATATTGGATAGCGTTCAGAAGCTCATAGACCTCTTGCATCAATGGCTGTTCAAGCGCCTCGGCATAGGCCTCGACCTCCGCGTCCGAGAAATCCTGATAGGTATAGGCCGCCCCTGCCAGCGCCGAAAGTTGCAGTGCCTGGCGCATCCCGGCCTCATTCTGCCTCAGCATCAACCGCAGCTCATCCGCGTCCAACTGCAGGTCAATCACGCCAGACGCGCTGGCCGCCAGAAGAAACCGCAATTGGATCTCCTGCAAAGCGCGCAACGAAGTCCCGCTGGCATCAATCGCATTGTTCATCCGCTTGAGCTGCTCCACCCGGGGCGAGCCATCCTGCACAAGACCGGCCACGATTTCCTGCCCCTCCTGCTGTTTGGCCTCTTCGTCGTCATTCAGATGCGCAGCGTTTTCGACCTCGACCAGCCTTTGACCGAGATCCGAGGCATAAAACTCAACCGCATGAGCCAACGCCTCATCGCTCAACGTCTCTTCGAGAATCGAGACCGCCGTTTCATGCATAAGCTGGGTATCGAAAACCTCTTCGGTAAGGCGGGTCCAGTCTGATCCGAACCCATCAGGATCAATGCCCAGCATTTCAGGGGCAGAGCCGGACGCCAGCGCGATACTCTCCAGCGCCACATCAAACCCGGTGGTATTGAGGAAGGCTTCGATCCGGTCGCGGTTGGCCGCAACCGAAGAAACAGGGATCCAAACAAGCGCGACAAGCAGCGCGAGCAATGGGACAACAGAACGCTCAACTCGATTTTTCATGCCTATCAGCCTAGGTGTTTTGTTGCGGCAGGCAATGGAAAATCCAAGGAATGTGAATTCTGGGAATTTTCTGCTTGCACCCCTGCGCGTTCCTCACTAAATCCCCCCCTCACAGACCCCCGCGGAGAGGTGCCGGAGTGGTCGAACGGGGCGGTCTCGAAAACCGTTGTGGGTGCAAGCCCACCCAGGGTTCGAATCCCTGTCTCTCCGCCAGAAACCATTCATTTTACTTTCTTTCCCCAAGTTCGGCCCTATGCGCCAAAATAGGTGTCAACGTGGAAACGGTGATTTTTCGCCCTGTTTTTCGCGCCTATCAACCGATTTTGATGCGGTTTTGGCTGGGTTATCAGGGGCATGGATTGCACCGGCTCGGCGGCTTTGCCCAAGCTCAAGACCCTGAGGCACGGCAACACCCCCGGCCCGCTTGGTCCTGATTTTGCTGCGATCCTAACACGCCCAATTTACGGCAGTACTGGGTTTCAGCAGTATCCCTCGCGGTTCACTAGTTATCGAGCCGTTAGGGTTTCAAGGCTCTTATACCGTCCACCTGGGTACCGGCGACAATCCAGTACATGACATAGGTGGCCTGAAAAATATGAACAGTTGAGTTGGATGGATTTTCCGTTCCCGACCGATACCTTCCTGGTGGGTCACTTGAATGCTTCTTCGAGGGCTCTCGCAAAGGTGGTTTGAGATGATTTCAGGTCGTGATTGCGATGGATTACCTCCGCGTTGGCCTCTGCGTGCGATCGTAGACTCTCGACCCCCGAAAGCGATTCGAGGAAGCTACTGACCTGTTCTATGTAATCGTCATTGAGTAGATCATATGAGGTATAGTCTTCACTAACCCAACCGGTTTCCTCCTCAAAATAGTGTCGATCGCGGACCCCTTTCATCTGATACAGCCAAAGATTCGCATCCTTTTCCCGAAAGAACTCTTCGTATCCAAGCGCGTCCGAAATGATCGGGATGCTATAGGAACGTATTGCTTCAAGCAGGCTGTAGGAGTGTAGGCCAATTGCTGGCATAGCAAAGATGTGAGCCTGATCCTTGAGGGCTTTCATCTTCTCAAAGGGCACAAACGTGTCGTACCAGGTGATTTGCCGCAAAAGCTCGGGTGAAAACCGGTGTTTGATTTCGTCGTCAATGGAAGAAACGATTGTCAGCTCAAAACGATCTTGCCAGTTTCCAAGATTTTCGAGCGCCGACAGCAATAGATGCCCACCTCTTTTGAAAAACGATGCCGGTTGATTGTGTAGGGAATTCGTGAATAGAATCCGTATCTTTTGATCGGGCGAAAACTTTTGATCAAGCTCGTCTTGCGTCATGGACGGCGCTTCTATTCCAAGTGGAATATATATGCATTTCCTGCAAATGTCCGGATAATCATGGAAAACACGATGAAAAATATCCACTGATGACTTCAGGTGACTGAAGATAAGGATGCAAGTGTCCTGCCTGAAACTATCCGCCAACATGGAGATAACTTTGTGCTGCAACTCTATTGGAATGCTGCGTGTTCCCGTCGGGCGTATCGGGGTGAAAAGTGTAGGAAAACTCTCAAAATGAAAAACATAGGGGCGATTTCGTAGAACTGGAGGACTAGTATGATCAAAGGTGACCACGGCCGGAAAATCGTCAAAATCCGCCAAACACTCACCAAAATAATATGAAAACTGCCCATAATATGATGCCAGGCCGTATTGCTCGAGGTGAGAGTGCAAGCGTTTCTTCTGCCTTCCCAATTCAGTCAAAGGCTCCATGCGCTTTCTTATTAGTCTTTTGACTCTTCCTGGTACTACTGCATCTATCTTTACTGTGTTGAACCTTTTGGCGTCCTTGATAAACGAGCACACCAGCGGGTGTGCGCCATTTCGGTATCTGTAGAAATCGTTGTGCCAGAATGTGCCTAAGTTGATCATTGACGCCTGTGTTTTATTGGCCGGTTACGTGTCCTTCAAGGCCGCGCGCGACTGAATGTTCTATCTCAACTTTCCGCTATGTGGAACCAAGAGTAAAGGCAGCTTCGTCCGCTCAGCGGCTACATAAGGGTCTAAATTTAATGGTAGTTTTGAGGCGTGGCGGCCTTCTGGAGTCAAGACACTGACACTTACGCCTAGCACTTCGATTGCCTGCAACGCATTTTCTTGCGCCTCTGCCTTGGCCTCCGCCCTCACGTGTTCACCTGATCTATTTGATCAATGCCGACGCGGACCTGCGCCTTGACCTCGCGGGCGGCGTTGCGAGCATCAGAAAACCCAATTTCAGGAAGGGACCGAGGCGCGTCTTCCGCAACTTGCCCGCCAATGGTCTGGCGTAACGAACCATCCTGCTTTTGGCGTTCTCAGGTTTGATCCGTAGATTGGACGGCCAACACTGCCCACCGCATGAAAGAAGGGTTAGTCTTTTTCGCCGGGATGAGTGAGTTTCCGAGCCTTGGCTGATGATAGCTCATTGACTTTTTTGGGCACCGAAAAGACTCTCCGCCATAAATTCCAATTGGCTTCTTTGCTTTCTCAGGCCGACAGGTCTATCTTTTCGCGCAAAGAGAGGGGCTGGCCAAGACCCCCTCATCCAGCCCCCCTCACACCGCCCCTCACATTCAACCACAAAGTGAGAGATCAGTGCCCCTTTTGGCCCAATAGGCCTATTCAAACAAAAGACGTTACTCGTTAATTTGGGGACCGAACCCGAGCGCGACCCCCACAATGCCTCTTTTACCCCGTCTGACGGCAGTGTCGGTCATTTTGGGGTCAAAGGCAGTGAAGTCCTTCACATAAGACCAAAAATTCGACCGAACAGTAAAGTGCGAGCATCGTCGCAGGTTTCGCTCGGCACCACGTTCTCTTACAACGCTTATACCTCAAACGCCGGGCTCAACGCGGTAATGCGATATCATCAAAATTCAATGCAAAGCGCAAAGCGGTGGGCGCTTTGTCGCCGGATCAAGTCGCCCAATCAGCGTAGCTTGGCCCAAACCCGTATTCTGCTGAGAAATCACAAGAATTCCCCTTTGAGTCGTCCTAGATTTGGATCATCCCAGCGGCACAAATTTCCAAAGGAGACACATAATGTCGCGTACTCTTCTTATCATCATCGTCCTCGTCGGTCTTGGCGCAGGCGGGTATTTCTATCTCAACCAACCTGAACCGACGCCGGCCGAAAGACTTGAAGCCGCAGCCGAGGATGCGAGCGATGCCGTCAGCGAAGCGGCCTCGGCCGTGCAGGACGCCGCAAGCGAAGCGCTGGAATCGGCCACGGAACAAGCCAGCGAAGCGGCGTCATCTCTGACCGAACAGGCCTCTGAGGCCGCGTCATCTGTGGCGGATCAGGCCACTGAGGCAGCCAATTCGATCGCAGATCAGGCCTCCGAGGCTGCAGACCAAGCCGGTGATCAGGTTGCCTCTCTAGCGAACCAAGGTCAGGAGTTGTTCAACTCTTGGGTTGAAGAGGGCTTGCTGACAGCTCAGAACTTCGACTATGACGCCATGGTCGACTCTGTCCAGAACAGCGAGATGGCACAGGGTGTCAAAGATCAGGTGATCAAGATCCTGGATGAGATCAAAGCCTCGCCCGAGGCTGTTCTGACCAAGCTTCAGGACCTGCAAAATGCGATGAGCCAATAAGGATCAGGCTGTCCACGGGCGGCCTTATCCACATGCCGTGACGTTAGATCGCGGCTGAATTGACGCGGCGCGGGGCTTTTGTTTGGCTTGACCCAACAAGAACCCCGCGCCGCTTTTCTTTGCCATCAGGCTTAAGTCTGATCCGGTGACCCTGGCGCCACTCAAGGACTGACCAATGACCGACTTGCCCTCTACCATGCGCGCCGTTGTCCTGAAACATGACGGCTATTCCGGCACCATGACAGGCCCCATGATCAAAGACGCGTCTGAGTGGTTGGCAGACGCCGAATTGCCCGTCCCTACCCCCGGCCCCGGACAGGTTTTGATCCGGCTCCGCACCGCTTCGGTCAATCCGTCAGACATTCACTTCATCAAAGGCGAATACGGCCAACCCCGCGTCAAAGGTGCCGCTGCGGGCTTTGAAGGGTGCGGAGATGTTGTGGAAACGGGCAAGGGTGCGGAAGGTCTACAAGGCCTGCGCGTCGCCTTTGTTGCCGCCGGATCAGGAGCGTGGGCCGAATATGTCGTGACCCAGATGCAAATGTGCATCCCTCTGCGCCCCGACATCTCGGACGATGACGGGGCTGCGCAGATCGTCAATCCGCTGACAGCGATGGCCATGGTCGATATGGCCAAGGTAGACGGCGATGCGTTTGTTGTTTCAGCCGCAACCAGCCAGTTGGGCAAGCTGATGTGCAGCCTTGGGCGGGATCTGGGCTTGAAACCCATCGCCATGGTGCGGCGCGCTGAGGCTGCTCCGATGCTGAAAGAGCTTGGGGCTGCGGAAGTTCTGGTCACAACGGACCCTGACGTTGCGCACCAATTTGCCGAACTGAGCGCCAAGTTGAAGCCCCGCGTCTTTCTCGACGCTGTTATGGACCCTCTGTCCGAGCAGATATTCTGCGCCATGCCCAATCGCGCGCGCTGGATTTGTTATGGCAAACTCGGCAGCGACGCCCCGACCCTGACCCAAACCGGGCAACTGATCTTCATGGGCAAACGGATCGATGGATTCTGGCTAACAAACTGGATGATGACCACCCCTCCGGCCGACCAGATGCGCGTTGTGACCGAGGTTCAAGCGCGTTTCGCGGACGGTCGTTGGAAAACGGATGTATCAGAGCGTCTGACACTGGGCGATCTGATCACCAACCTAGCGGACGCTTTGAAAACGAGCGAAGGGAAGGTGATGATCACGCCCTAACCCTTTGAAAAGAATAAAGGGCCCGCGATTGCGAGCCCTTTTGAAATTCGTTGTTCGCAGCGATTAACGCTTCGAGAACTGGAACGAACGACGCGCTTTGCGCTTACCGTATTTCTTACGTTCCACAACGCGGCTGTCGCGGGTCAGGAAGCCAGCGGCTTTCAGAGCGCCACGCAGCGACGGATCGTAAAGTTGCAGCGCTTTCGAGATGCCGTGCTTGACCGCACCGGCCTGACCGGTCAGGCCACCGCCTTTGACGGTTGCAACAACGTCGAATTCACCTTCCACACCGGCAACCTGGAACGGCTGGCGCAGGATCAGCTGCAGAACCGGACGCGCGAAGTACTTGTCCTGGTCTTTGCCGTTCACGGTGACTTTGCCGGAACCCGGCTTGATCCAAACGCGGGCAACAGCGTCTTTACGCTTGCCGGTGGCGTAGGAGCGGCCCAGCTCATCACGTACGGGTTCACGTACGATGACTTCTTCGGCCACGGTTTCAACGCCTGCGACGGCGCTCAGCTCTTCGAGAGTATTGATCTGATCAGCCATCGGTCATTAGCTCCGGGTGTTTTTCTTGTTCATGGACTTAACGTCCAGAACTTCGGGCGCTTGCGCCTCGTGGGGATGCTCGGCACCGGCATAAACGCGCAGGTTGGTCATTTGCTGACGCGCCAGACGGTTGCCCGGCAACATGCGCTTAACGGCCTGAACGACAACGCGCTCAGGATGTGCACCTTCCAGGATCTGCTGTTTGGTGCGCGACTTGATGCCGCCCGGGTGGCCAGTGTGCCAGTAGAAGTTCTCTTCACGCTTCTTGCCGGTCATCTGGATTTTGTCAGCGTTGATCACGATGACGTTGTCGCCCATGTCCATGTTCGGGGTGAACGACGCTTTGTGCTTGCCACGCAGGCGCATGGCGACGATCGAAGCAAGACGGCCCAGAACAACGCCCTCGGCGTCGATCAGGATCCACTTCTTGTCGATGTCTGCAGGTGTTGCAGAAAAGGTTTTCATGGCAGGATAGTCCTGTTTGATGTGAAAGACCGCCCCAAGATAGAGCGGTCCGAATTCGATGGTGGGGGTTTAGACCTGCTTAGAATGCACGTCAACACACGCAATCAAGTTTTTATATTACGTTTTCAATAGTTTATAAAATAGGTATTATTTTACCCCACCTCAAACACTGATTTGCTCAGGTGGATTGTCCAACAAAGCTCGCAGACGGAGCATCGCGTCCTCGAACCGCTGCAGCGAGACATGCCCGTTCATCGCAATGCGCACAGCGTTCGGGGCGCGCCCGTCGCGCAGCGCGAACTCATCCGCGGATCGCAGTTGAATTCCTTCTCGCTCGGCCGCACGGCTGAACGCAGCAGCCCGCCAACCCGACGGCAAATGCAGCCAAACAAACGGCACATCAGGCGCCCAGTTTAGATCGAAGCCGCCCAAGGCATTCACGGTCACCCGCACATACTCTCCCATCCGAGAGCGCACATCTCGCGCGATTTGGCGCGTGCGAGGGTCAGAGAGCAGTAGCCGGGTCAGTTCAGCCAGTGGCTGCGCCAGCCCAAAGTACCCATATTCGGCTGAGCGGCGCAGATCCACGCTCCGGTCTCTGGGCGCAATGGCAAAACCGACGCGCAAGGACGGTGTCAGCACTTTCGAGATCGAAGACACGTGCCATCCCCGCTCAGGGGCCAACGCGCGAAAACTTGGTTCCTTCGCGTCTCCCATCCGGTAGCAGTCGTCCTCGACAATCTGCACATCGTATTTCCGTGCAATTTCCACGATTTCCTTGCGCCGCTCCAAAGGGGTGTGCAGCCCGGTCGGGTTCTGAACCTCGGGCGAGACACAGACCGCCTGCGCTGGCGTCTGGCGCAAGACATGCTCCATCGCTGCCGGGTCAATGCCCCACTTGTCCATTCGGATGCCAACCACATCGGCCCGCATCAACTCTGCCGCGCGACGGAACCCGGCATAGGAGAGGTCTTCGACCATAACGATCGGTTTGGGCCCTTGCAGAATGGTCTGGAACACAAGGCAAAGGCCGTTCTGACCTCCGTGTGTCAGTACAATGTCGTCGTCGCTCAATTTGCCAAGCGGCAGGTCCGACAACCATTCAACAACCGCCTGACGCATAGGTTTATACGCATCGCGTGTCGGATAATTCATGAACAAAGCCGGATCAGACTGCGCGACTTTCTGTAGACACTCGCGGATCAAAGACACCTGCCCCATATCCGCAAGCCTCGGGCTGAACAGGCTGACGTGATTGGCATTCTGAGCCTCAGCCAGATGAAGCTGCCGAGACCAGACATCGTCCAGAATCGGAGATTTCGGAGGGGCGACGAATGTACCACGTCCGACCTCAGCTTGTAGCAAGCCCTCTTCGGTCAAAATCGTATAGGCCCGCGCGACGGTTCCCGGAGTGATCTGCAGGCGATACGCAAGTTCGCGCACAGGAGGCAGTTTGGCCCCGATATCTAACGCCTTACTTTCAATCGCTTTTCGTATTGTATCAGCCACCAGGGTGTACTTAGGTCCTTTGGATTTCGGCAGCGTCTCCGGCCAAATTGTATCCATTACAATTCTTCCTTTGCTTTTGACACAATTGCGAATGTATCAAACACATGTACCGAACACTGCTACTTTGTGTCAATACAATTTGAAAGGAATACTGAGATGACACGCACAATGCACACGCCCGCCCTTACACTGCTGAACGCCAGCCCCCGGCTGCCGCTGATCGCTGTGCTGGCCGTGCAGTTTGCGGCGGCGGTCACTCAATGGGAACGCCGTCGTCGCAGTCGCGTCAATCTGGGAAAGCTGGATGACAGGTTGCTCAAGGATGTGGGCCTGACCCGTCTGCAGGCCGACCGCGAAATCAAGCGCTATTTCTGGCAGCTTTAACCTATCCCCAGTCCCAAATTCATTTGGGACCTCTTCCCTGGCCGGGGTTCGCCCCGGCCCTTTTTATCCGAATTTTGCAGCCAAAGACCCGTCAGGCGGGATGGAATAGGTCATACTGGCCCGCGCAACCGGCTGATCTGAACCGACCGAGTAAATCAACACATCGCCAACCGCCAGAGTGCGCCCAAGTTTCAGCAGGCGACATTCCGCGACCAGATCTTTGCCCCCTTCAGGTTTGCGCAAAAAGTCCAGAGAGCTATTGGTCGTCACCGCCAAGGACTGACGCCCCTTGCGCGCCAGCACCATGGCATAGACGCAAACATCTGCCAGACCGAACATCGACGGCCCTGAAACTGTACCACCGGGGCGTAAATGACGGTCCTCGACCACAAGGCGCATGGTGATCGTCTCCTCGGTCAGGTCCTCAACCACGAAATCGCGATGAACCTGCGGGAATACCTCTTTAAGGTACTGCGACAGCTCGTCTTTGCTTAACGCCAATCCCATGCTTCCCCTCCTTAACTTCTCGCCCTAGAGTTGGCCCAACAGCCAGCGGGAGGGCAAGATGGCAATTTTGGAACGTAACGACACAGGTGCCATCGCGCGGCTGCACATGAACGCACCTGAAAGGCTGAACGCGCTGAGCGACGAGATGCTGGCCGCGTTGCAGGCCGAGTTCGATGCGCTGCGCGAGGACCGCTCAATCCGGGCCGTTGTCCTGTCCGGCGAAGGCAAGGCCTTCTGCGCCGGGCATGATCTGAAACAGATGACGGCAGGTCGTCAGTCCGAGGATGGCGGCAAGGCCTATTTCCAGGACCTCTTTAACCGTTGTGCGCAAATGATGATGTCGATTCAGTCCCTGCCCCAACCCGTTATTGCGCAGGTCCATGGCATTGCGACAGCTGCGGGTTGTCAATTGGTCGCCACCTGTGATCTAGCCGTCGCCGCCGAAGGCACGCGCTTTGGGGTGAACGGAGTGAATATCGGCCTGTTCTGCTCAACCCCCATGGTCGCACTCAGCCGCAATATCCCCAGAAAGCAGGCATTTGAGATGCTGACCACCGGAGGTTTCCTCTCAGCCGAACGCGCACAGGAACTGGGGTTGATCAATCGGGTTGTCCCTGAATCTCAACTCAACGACCAAACCCTCGCATTGGCCGAACAGATCGCAGGCAAGCTGGGCGTCGCCGTCAAAATCGGAAAAGAGGCGTTTTATCAACAGCTTCAGATGCCGCTGGATCAAGCCTATGCCTATACCGGAGAGGTAATGGTGCAGAATATGCTGCATCGCGATACCGAAGAAGGCATTTCCGCGTTTATCGAAAAACGCCCCCCGAATTGGTCTCAATAAGACAATTATTCCGAACATTTTTCACTACTGTCATCATTTTTGCACTTTTCAAAAGGGCAACACTGTGGCAATGCTGGGACGAGGCTAAGGCCTCAGCTGCACTTTTGGGTCGCCGTGGGCGGAAGGTCCCTCCAAGCTGGTTTCTCTCACTGGCGTTGACATTCCCGCAGCGGCGACCCCAAGACCCCCCTAAAATCTGAAGCATTTGACAGTTGCTCAGTTGCGCCTGCTTGGGCTCTGCCCTATGTGGCTGCGCATGACACAAGCATTGCATATCGTGGGCGGCGGCATGGCCGGGTCCGAGGCCGCATGGCAGGCGGCGGAAATGGGCGTGGATGTTGTGATCCACGAAATGCGCCCCACAGTGGCTACCTTTGCGCACCAGACCGGCAATCTGGCCGAGATGGTGTGTTCCAACTCGTTCCGCTCGGACGATGATGAGCAAAACGCCGTGGGCCTGCTGCATTGGGAGATGCGCGCCGCAAATGGCTTGATCATGACGACGGCTGATGCCCACCGCTTGCCCGCAGGTGGGGCGCTGGCCGTCGACCGCGACCCGTTTGCCGAGGCGGTCACGGATAAACTGCGCGCGCATCCCCGGATCACGGTGACGGATGAAGAGGTTACCACTCTTCCCGACGACGGTCAGTGGATCGTTGCCACCGGTCCCCTGACCTCGGCCAAGCTGGGTGAAGCCATTCAAGCCGAAACCGGTTCAGACGCGCTGGCGTTCTTTGATGCCATCGCGCCGATTGTCTATGCCGACAGCATCGACATGAGCAAAGCCTGGATGCAATCCCGCTACGACAAAGGCGAGACCGAGGAAGAGCGCACCGCCTATCTGAACTGCCCCATGGATCGCGATCAGTACGAGGCTTTCATCGACGCCCTTCTGGCCGCCGATAAAACCGAGTTCCACGAAGGCGAAACCGCCGGCTACTTTGATGGCTGCCTGCCGATCGAAGTGATGTCTGAACGGGGTCGCGAGACCCTGCGCCACGGGCCGATGAAGCCCGTCGGCTTGACCAACCCCCATCAGCCGGACGTAAAGCCTCATGCCGTTGTGCAGCTGCGCCGCGACAACGCTCTTGGCACGCTGTTCAACATCGTGGGGTTCCAAACCAAAATGAAATATGGCGCCCAGACCGAGGTGTTCCGCATGATCCCCGGTCTGGAGAACGCCAGTTTCGCACGCCTTGGCGGGATACACCGCAATACGTTCATCAACTCTCCGACCCTGCTGGACGCGCAGATGCGGTTGAAATCAAAGCCCAATATCCGCTTCGCGGGTCAGATCACCGGTGTCGAAGGCTATGTCGAAAGCGCGGCTATGGGGCTTTTGGCAGGTCGACTGGCGGCAGCTGAAATTCTCGGCCGCGCCCTGCCCGAGGTACCGCAGGACAGCGCCATGGGCGCATTGATCCATCACATCACCGGCGGCGCGGAGGCCAAGACGTTCCAGCCCATGAACGTCAATTTCGGCCTGTTCCGCCCTGTAGATGGCCTGAAAGGTGGCCGCCGGGGACGCAAAGACCGCTACAAAGCCTATACCGACCGCGCCAAGGCTGAATGGACGGAGTGGCTCGCGCAAAGCTGACTGGACGATAGACGATCCAACGGCTTAACATGCGGTTATGAGTGACAAGTTTTTCAAGGACACATACGGATCGAAATCTCCGCAGGACACCCAAGCGCATTACCAGAAATGGGCCGCAACCTATGAGGATTCTGTGGCGGAACAGGGATATGCCACCCCGGGTCGAGTTGCCAAAGCGCTGTGGTCCAAGAGGCCTGAGGCACAAACGCCCATTCTCGACTATGGCTGTGGAACGGGGTTGTCCGGTGTTGCGCTGCGCTCAGTCGGGTTTGAAGTGATCGACGGAATGGACCCCACGCCCAATATGCTTGAGGAGGCCAAAGCCAAAAACGTCTATCGATCGCTGATCGGCTTTGACATCTCTGATTCCGAACCCATTGAACACGGCGCTTACTCAACCATTTCAGCCATCGGAGTGATCGGTGCCGGAGCAGCACCACCTGAAACTCTGGACCTCCTCATGCATGCGCTGCCCAAGGGTGGTCTATTGGCATTCTCTTATAATGATCATGCACTTGCGGACTACTCTTACACCTCACGCCTGAACGACTGGCTGGACATGGGGGCCGCGCGCCTGTTGTTTAAGGAATACGGGCCTCATCTGCCCGGAATGAACATGAAATCTGACGTGTACGTACTCGAAAAGACGTGACTTTTACGACCCGCTTCGCGCCTTCTCCAACAGGCCCCTTGCATCTTGGTCACGCCTATTCGGCGATGCTGGCCAGTGACATGGCTGCCTCAGAAGGCGGCACATTCCTGCTGCGGATCGAGGATATCGACCAATCCCGCGCGCGTCCGCAGTGGGAAGATCAGATTTATGCAGATCTCGATTGGCTGGGCCTCCGCTGGCCGACTCCCGTCCTGAGGCAATCCGAGCGCATCCAAATCTATGAACAGGCCCTCGATACCCTGTGGTCGAAAGGTCTTTTGTACCCCTGCACCTGCAATCGCAAGGATATCGCCGCGGCGGCCAGCGCCCCTCAGGAAGGGGCACCTCTGCACGGGCCCGATGGGATCATCTACCCCGGTACCTGTCGGCACAAAGCCAGCCGAAACAGAAAAGAACGACCTAAAGACACACCGCTGAGACTTGATATGGCTATGGCGGCACAATCCGTTCTGTCACATCAGAGCAGTTTTCTCGAGCTAGGCACTGGACCAAATGGGGAAACCGGACGGATTTCCTTCGACAAGGCCGATTTGGAAACAACGATTGGTGACGTTGTCCTTTCCCGCCGAGGTATGGGCACCTCTTACCATCTGTCTGTCGTCCTCGACGATGCGGCGCAGGGGATCACCCACGTCATTCGCGGTCGGGACCTGTTTGAGGCAACGCGTATCCACATCCTCCTGCAGGCTCTGCTGGGCCTACCCACGCCCGAATACTTGCATCACCGCTTGATCCGCGACCCGAACGGCAAACGCCTCGCCAAACGAGACGACGCTCGCGCCATCGCAAAATACAGGGTCGAAGGCGCAACCCCTCAGGACATCCGCGCCATGGTCGGCCTTTGACCCCGCTTTGTCGTTTCAAAAATACTCAAACCGAAGGTAGCGACATCTGCGCCACTCACTCGATCGGTTTCATCAACTCGACTTCTTCACCGTCGCGCACGGACGTGTAGAAGCACGTCCGGCGGTTGGTGTGACACGCCGCGCCGGTCTGACGGATCACGACCAAGATGCAATCCCGGTCGCAATCAAAGCGGAAATCGACCAGTTCCTGAATATGCCCGGACGTCTCGCCCTTAATCCAGAACGCCTGGCGCGAGCGCGACCAGTAGGTTACGCGCCGCGTCTCCAACGTGCGCTCAACCGCTTGCTGGTTCATCCAGGCCATCATCAACACCTCACCCGAGGCGTGATCCTGCGCAATTGCGGGGATCAACCCGGCTTCGTTATATTTCAGATCAGATGGATCGAACGTGACTATGTCAGACATGACAAAAACCTTTTGCATCCCGAGGACTGACCACTATGTATGGGGAACACGGAACGAGGGAAAGCCATGAGCGGCGAGAACGACCTGATAAAGCTGTACTCCGGGCGCATTCTGGCGCTGGCGGCTGATATCCCGCATCTGGATCGGCTGGATCAACCCGATGCGACGGTCAAGAAACGCTCGCCCCTTTGCGGGTCGACCGTAACTGTCGACGTGACGATGAAAGATGGGCGCGTCAGCGATTTCGGACAAGACGTCAAAGCCTGCGCCCTCGGTCAAGCGGCCGCTTCGGTAGTTGGCGACGCGGTGGTTGGTGCCACGCGTGCGCAAGTTGAAACCGCCCGAGATCAGCTGAAGGCCATGCTGAAAAAGGACGGCCCTGCCCCGGATGCCCCGTTTGACGGGCTTGAGGTTCTGATACCCGCCCGTGAATATAAAAACCGCCATGCCTCGATCATGCTGGCGCTTGAGGCAACGGCCGAGGCAATGGAACAGGCCGAACAGTCGAACTGCGCCTAAGCTTGGTGTTTTGGCCTAAACCTGTTTAATTTCACCCAAACTTCGGTGGAGGAATGGGCTTGAACAACCTGCTCGAACACTTCGTGACGTTGTGGGTTGTCATTGACCCGATCGGCACAATTCCTGTTTTCATCGCGGTCACTGCAGGCCTCGAAGCCGCTGCACGGCGCAAAACGGCGATGCTCGCGTCGTTGATCAGTGCTGGCGTGCTGCTGTTCTTCCTCGTCTTTGGACAATTGCTGATCGAGGCGTTAGATATCGGGTTGAACTCGTTCCAAGTCGCCGGAGGGATCATCCTGTTCCTGTTCGCGCTGACAATGATCTTTGGCGAAAGCAAGCAGGAGATCGAACAACGCGCCGCCGAAGACGACAAGGAAGATAAGGTCCATAAGCACAACCCAGCGATCTTCCCTCTTGCTGTACCATCCCTGGCCTCACCCGGTGCGATGCTGGCGATCGTGATCCTGACCGACAACCACCGCTACAGCGCTGCCGACCAGGGGATTACTGCGCTGGTCATGTTGTCGGTCGTGCTTATCGCCTTTGTTCTAATGCTTTTGGCGGAGCCGATCATTCGCCTGATCGGCCATTCCGGCGCGGCAATCATCAGCCGTGTGATGGGGATGATCCTGGCCTCGGTCGCTGTGAACTCCGTTCTCTCGGCCATGTTGGAGATCATCAAAACCGGCCAGCTATAAAAAAAACCGCCGCTCCTTCCGGGCGGGAAGGGCGGCGGCAGGCAATGCGTTTCTCGCGTGGGGTCCGGGATACCGCGCGGGGCCGAGGCATGGCCCCTCAAGGGGTTTGGGACAGGCAGGTCACCCTTGAATTCACTGGGGATGACAAGCGCGGGCAATTCGGCACGAGATCGCAGGCAAAAAGGGTTAGAAACCAACCGGAAGGTGAAGAGCCACCATCAGCATAACGACCAGAGACGCAACACCCGCAGCATCCTGCAGGATGGTCGAGTGCGAGCGCGTGATTACGGTCTTGATCTGGGTCAGCATGGGTCACCTCCGAGTCAGGGATTTAATCCTTTGTTGACCTTTTGTTCTCATATTTCCCCGAGTCGGTAAAGAACTTTTTGAGAACATTTGCGAACTTTATGTATACTTCGTTACTAACCCACTGAAATCAAACGGATCGCTTGATCCTGTTTCATCAGCCAAAGCAGAACACGCGCAGCTTTGCCTCTATCTGTGGTCAATTTGGGATCGGTATTCAGCAAGGCTCGTGCATCAGTTTGGGCAACGGCCATCAATCCGGCCTGCCGTTCCAGATCCGCAATGCGAAACTTGGGCAGGCCCGACTGGGCCGTGCCAATCAGATCGCCCGCACCACGCATCTGTAGGTCAGTCTCAGAAATGCGAAAGCCGTCCTCGGTCTCACGCAGAACCTCCAACCGTTTGCGGCCACCCTCACTGAGAGGCGCCTGATACATCAGCAAACAGGTCGAATCCGCATCCCCTCGGCCAACGCGTCCGCGTAATTGGTGCAGTTGAGCCAGACCGAAAATCTCAGCCCGTTCGATCACCATGATCGAGGCATTGGGGACGTTCACGCCCACCTCGATCACGGTCGTCGCTACCAGAACCTTGGTTCCACCTGTCTGGAACGCGGTCATGGCGGCATCTTTTTCGGCAGGCGGCATTTGACCGTGGACCAGACCAACGGTGCCCTCTCCCAAGATAGCGCGCAGGCGCTTGAACCGCTCTTCCGCCGCCGTTAGGTCGGACACCTCGGACTCATCGACAAGCGGACAGACCCAGTAACACTGCCGCCCTTCCTCAATGGCGCGGCGCAGATGGGCGACGACTTCTTCCATCCGCCCTGTGCTGACAATCGCGGTCTTGATCGGTTTTCGCCCCGGCGGCTTTTCATCCAGAACCGAGACATCCATATCGCCATATTGCGCCAGGGCTAGACTGCGCGGGATCGGCGTGGCCGTCATGACCAAAACATCAGCACCCTGCCCTTTTTCCGACAGCTCCATCCGCTGGCGCACGCCAAAGCGATGCTGTTCGTCGACAATCGCCAGACGCAAGGCCTTGAACGCCACATCATTTTGGAACACCGCATGGGTGCCCACAAGTATCTGGATATCGCCAGCCTCCAAAGCGGCAAGCTTAGCCCGCCGCTCTGCCCCCTTGTCGCGTCCGGTCAGGATTTCCAACACAACGCCGGCCTCTTCCGCCAAGGGACGCAACCCCTCAAGATGCTGGCGTGCCAGAATCTCGGTCGGAGCCATCATGACCCCCTGCCCCCCGGCCTCCACCGCGACCAGCAGAGCCATGAACGCCACCAGCGTTTTGCCTGCGCCCACGTCACCCTGAAGCAACCGGTTCATGCGCGATTCCGAGGCCATATCGCCCACGATTTCATCTATCGCCCGTGTCTGCGCACCAGTTGGCCGATAAGGCAGGCTCGCCAGAACCTTCGATTGCAACTTGCCCGAGCCAACACTGACAATCCCGCGTGCTTTGCGTTCCCGTTGCCGCGCCAGAGCCAGCGTCAACTGATGCGCCAGCAGCTCATCATAGGCCAAACGCTCGCGCGCCGGGGCGAATGAAGCTACGTCATCCGCGCCTTGAGGGTTGTGTGCGGCCTGAATTGCCGCGTGCCATGAGGGCCAGTTTTGACTGCTGATCTGCGCCGGATCAGCCCATTCGGCCAAGACCGGTGCGCGCGTCAAAGCGCTGCGGACGGCCTTGAACATGGTCTTCTGCGTGATCCCCTGCGTCAGATGATAGACCGGCTCAAACTCCGGTATTTCCGAGGCTTGATCTACGGGCAGCATATGATCGGGATGCACCATCTGCGCCATGCCGTCGAACAGCTCCAACTTGCCCGAGATCACACGGCGCGATCCTTCCGGCAGGACTTTCTTCAGGTAGTCGCCACGCGCGTGAAAGAACACCAATTGGAAATCGGCCTGACTGTCCTCGACATGGACCCGATACGCACCGCCCTTGTTCCGAGATGGGCGATGCGGGCCGACCGTCACCTCAACCGTCAAAGTCGACGGCAGATCAACCCCTTGGATCGTGTCACGCCTGCGTCGATCAATCACGGCATAGGGCAAGCCAAATAGAACGTCTCGCGGGCTTTCCATCCCGGCCTGCGCCATCGCCTGAGCGGTCTTCGGGCCGACGCCCTCCAAGGTTTCGACCCCAGCAAACAGGGGAAACAAGGACTCTGGTCGTCCGCTCATGCGCCTTCAATCAGCTGCAACCAGCCATCCTCATCTAGGGTTTCGATCCCCAGCTCTGCCGCCTTTTTGGCCTTCGAACCAGCGCCCGGCCCCGCAACCAAAATATCGGTTTTCTTACTGACCGACCCAGAGACTTTGGCCCCCAACGCCTCGGCCCGAGCCTTGGCTTCGGCGCGTGTCATCTTTTCCAGCGTGCCGGTGAAAACCACGGTCTTGCCCGCCACAGGGCTTTCTGAGGCTGGCGCATCAGGTGGCACAACGGTCAAATGCGCCTTGAGCGCATCAAAGGCCTGTCGCTCCTCTACATTGGCGAAGGCGTCGGACAGAGCCAAACCAACCGTCGCGCCGATCCCGTCAACCGCAATCAGATCCGTCCACGCGGCCGAGGCCTCCTCGGGCACGGACAATTCCGCGATGGCGGCGGTGCGGCTTTCCTTGATCCGCGCCCGACGCCCGTCAGAGGCAGCGGCCAACCGTTCAGCCTCCTCCGCTTGATCCGCGGCGCGATACGCAAGCGCCGCCGGTCTCGCGGTATCGACCGCTTGGGACATTGCCTCCCAGTCGCGGTAGTGCAGCGCAAGATCTCGTGCGACGACCTCACCTACATGGCGGATGCCAAGGCCAAACAGCAAGCGAGCAAAGGGAATGGTCCGCTTCTCATCAATGGCCGCAAACAGATTGCTGGCCGAGGTGTCCCCCCATCCTTCGCGATTTTTCAAACGAGACAGAGCGCTTGAGTCCCGGTCTTGCAGATCGAAAATATCAGCAGGCGTTTTGATCGGCAGGACCGGGTCTTCATAGAACATCTCGATCTGTTTTGCGCCCAAGCCTTCGATATCGAATGCCTTGCGAGACACGAAATGTTTCAACTTCTCAACAGCTTGCGCAGGGCAGATCATACCGCCCGTACAGCGCCGCACCGCGTCACCTTCTTCGCGCACCGCCGCACTTCCACATTTCCCACACCTATGCGGGAATTCATAAGGAACCGCATCTTCGGGCCGTTTCGAAAGGTCGACATCCGCGATCTTGGGGATCACATCCCCGGCGCGGTAGACCTGTACCCAATCCCCCTCTCGGATGTCCTTGCCATCCCGGATGGTGCCACCCTTGGCGTCGCGCCCCGCAATGTAGTCTTCGTTGTGCAGCGTTGCATTCGACACGACAACTCCGCCAACCGTGACCGGATGCAAACGTGCAACAGGGCTGAGCGCGCCGGTGCGACCGACCTGAATGTCAATCGCTTCAAGCCGGGTCCAGGCCAGTTCGGCAGGGAATTTATGCGCGATGGCCCATCTGGGTGTCGTCGATCGAAACCCGAGACGGGCTTGCAGGCCGAGGTCATCCACTTTGTAGACCACTCCGTCGATATCATAACCCAGCGTCGCGCGCTGTTCTTCGATCGACCGGTAATGCGCCAACATCTCCTGAGTTGTCTGGCACAAACGCGTCAGCTGATTGGTCGAGAACCCATAGCTTTTCAGTCGCTCAATCGCCCCATCTTGCGTCTCCGCCAGAGGGGCCGACAGCTCTCCCCACGCGTAGGCAAAGAACTTCAGCGGTCGCGCGCGGGTGATTTCGGCATCCAGCTGTCGCAACGAACCGGCAGCAGCATTTCTGGGGTTGGCAAAGGGTTTGCCGCCAGCCTCAGCCTGACGTTCGTTGAGCGTTTCGAAATCTGCGTGAGACATGTAGACCTCACCGCGCACCTCCAGAATATCTGGGGCGCCTTCGATTGTATGTGGGATATCCGAGATCGTTCTGGCATTCGCCGTCACATTCTCTCCCACTTCTCCATCGCCCCGTGTGGCGGCTTGGACCAGTTTCCCCTGCTCATACCGCAGGGACAATGACAGCCCATCGATCTTGGGCTCAGCCGTATAGGTCAAAGGCGCATCTGCAGGCAGCCCGAGATACTTGCGAATCGAGCGGTCGAAATCCGCAACATCCTCATCATCAAACGCATTGCCCAATGACATCATGCGCTGTGCATGCGTGACCTTGGAGAACCCGTCCGCTGGCCGCGCGCCCACCTGATCACTTGGACTGTCAGAGCGTTTTAGATGCGGAAACTTCTCTTCTATTTCGACATTTCGCCGTTTTAGCGCATCGTATTCGGCATCCGAAATCTCGGGCGCGTCTTCCCCGTGATACAGCCTGTTGGCCCGCAACAGCAGGTCTGCAAGGTGCGCGAGTTCGGCGCGTGCCTCATCCTCTGTCAGGTCTGCTATCGAGATGGAATTGCTCATGGCCTCGCCCTGTCACTTTATTCTGGACCTCAGTGATAGGGCGAGGTCATGGCTAGGTCCAGACGTGCTGAGCCGTGAGTGGAAATGCCACCCTCTGGACCATGGGTGGCAAGTGTCTTCGGACGTCAGGCGTTGACTGCCATCCGCGTCTCATCAAGCGAGTTGCTTTGCGGGTCCCGCAACACGTAGCCGCGCCCCCATACGGTTTCGATGTAGTTGTCACCGCCCGTTGCGTTGCTGAGCTTCTTGCGCAGCTTGCAAATAAACACGTCGATGATCTTCAATTCAGGTTCGTCCATGCCGCCATAGAGGTGGTTGAGGAACATCTCTTTCGTAAGGGTTGTGCCCCTTCGCAGGCTCAACAGTTCGAGCATCTGGTATTCCTTGCCGGTCAGATGCACCGTCTGACCATCAACCTCGACGGTTTTCGCATCCAGATTGACCGCCACCCGACCGGTATGAATCACTGATTGCGAATGGCCTTTAGAGCGTCGAATGATGGCGTGGATACGGGCCACCAGTTCCTCGCGGTGGAACGGTTTGGTCAGATAATCGTCTGCCCCAAACCCGAAGCCCTTAATTTTGCTTTCGGTATCATCAGCGCCGGACAGGATCAAAATCGGCGTTTCCACCCGAGCGATACGCAGTTGGCGCAAAACCTCATGGCCGTTCATATCCGGCAGGTTCAGGTCCAAGAGAATGAGATCGTAATCATAGAGTTTCGCCAGGTCGATCCCTTCTTCCCCAAGGTCCGTCGCATACACATTCAGGTTGGCATGCGTCAGCATCAATTCAATGCTTTTGGACGTGGTCGGATCATCCTCGACAAGAAGTATTCTCATTTCACTGCTCCAATTCGGGTCAAAACTTCCAATTAAAAATAAACCTGAACAAGAATGGTTAATCTTGCGTTACCGTTGAATCACTTATTCACTTTCGCCTTTAGGTTGTCGATATTTTTTTAGTGCGGTAACTTTCAGTGCATCAACGCCATGCTCTGCCACGGCAGAGACCCAGATGTTGAATTCCTCATCGCTGATGCCGTAGCGTTTCTTGGCCTCGGACAAGGTGATCAGGCCATACAACACCCCGCGCACGACCAGGATCTTGCGCGACGCCACCCAACGCCGCGTGTCTGGCGGCGGCAGATCGGCCCGCGACAAAATCGTGCCATCCGGAAGGGTTACAGACCGCGGACCTTCAACTTTGTGCAAATACATCTCTCAACCCTTTTCTGCTGCGACAAAGTTGACACCAGCCTACTTAATGCTGCGTGAAACCGCCCCTTGAGAGTGTCTAGAATTTTCTTATATTCTGCCGGTCTTTCTTAACCCGGACTGGAATCGCCATGGCCCTCGCCGCCGAGACCCAACTCAATTCGCTTGGCTTTGCCAAACCGCCCTCGGAAACGCGGGTGGTGGTTGCTATGTCGGGCGGCGTCGACAGCTCGGTCGTGGCTGCGTATCTGGCGGATCAGGGCTATGACGTGGTGGGCGTGACGCTGCAACTGTACGACCACGGCGCGGCGCTGGCCAAGAAAGGCGCGTGCTGTGCCGGGATCGACATCCATGACGCACGGCGCGTGGCCGAAGAGCGTGGGTTTCCGCATTACGTTCTGGACTATGAGAACATCTTCAAGGACGCGGTGATTGAGGAATTCGCCGACAGCTATCTGGCGGGCGCGACCCCGGTGCCCTGTATTCGCTGTAATGAACGGGTGAAGTTCAAGGACCTGTTGGAAACCGCGAAAGACCTGGAAGCCGACTGCATGGCGACCGGCCACTATATTCAGCGCAAGATGGGACCGAACGGGCCCGAGCTGCACAGCGCCGAGGATGCGAACCGCGATCAGTCCTACTTCCTGTTCTCGACCACGCCCGAGCAACTGGATTTCCTGCGCTTCCCTCTGGGCCACCTGCCCTCGAAGGATGCGACCCGCGAAATGGCGGCGCAATACGGGCTGGCCGTTGCGGACAAGCCCGACAGTCAGGACATCTGTTTCGTGCCCAACGGCAACTATGCCAGCGTCATCGAAAAGCTGCGCCCCGGTGCTGCTGAACCCGGTGAGATCGTCCATGCCGATGGCCGTGTGCTGGCAAAGCATAACGGCGTGATCCACTACACGATCGGACAGCGCCGCGGGCTGGGTATCGGAGGCCTGAGCGAGCCGCTTTATGTGGTGAAACTCGATGTCGACAAGAAGCAGGTCGTCGTCGGCCCGAAAGAGATGCTGGCCACGCGAACTGTTCCCGTGCGCGAGATCAACTGGCTAGGCGATGAACCCTTCACGTCACGCGACGAATGGCATGTTTCGGTCAAAGTCCGCTCGACCCGCCCCCCGCGCGAGGCGATCATTCGATCATTGTCTGAAACTACAGCCGAAGTTGAATTGCTGACACCCGAGGAAGGCATTTCGCCCGGTCAGGCCTGCGTGTTCTACGACCCAAACAGCAGTCGCATTTTTGGCGGCGGCTGGATTTGGCGCGGCTACTAGGCCGAGACCGGCGTGACCTCGGGTTCGATCTGGATCTGAAGGGCGTCGTTGAACCGGTTGAACGCCCCGCAAAGGGCAATGCGCCATGTCAGTTCAACGATCTGCGCGTCAGTAAACCACTCTTTCAGGTCCGAGATCTCCGCGTCGCGCATCCTGCCTGATCGGGTGGTCACTGCTTCGGCATAGCGGACCACCGCCCTGTCACAAGCGTCCAGCTCGGGGTGATCCTCGACCTCCGGCAGCCGCGCCACGCCTTCTGCGCTGAGACCCGCAACGGTCAGCAAGGGCGTGTGATGCGACACGCAATAGTCACAGGCGTTCAGCTTGGATACCGTAACCATCGCCAGCTCCAACGCGCGGCGCGGAAGGGTCGCCTGTGCGCGCAGCGTGGTGAGCATCCCGCTGACATGTTCCAGAATCGGCGGGCAATGCGCCGCCACCCGCGCCCAATTTTCGAACGGCCCATATGCGCCCAATTCCGCATGCGCGGCTCGCGCGGCCGGTGTCATGTCATCGTCGGTCAAGGCGGGAATACGGGTCATCTAGGCTCTCCTTCTGCCGCAGGATATCGCAAGCTGCAGGTCCAACTGCAACGCTGCTTCATTCACAACAGCGACACAGATTAGAGTATATCGGTCGGCGAGTTCAGCAGAATGTAGAGACCGACGCAGACCATGATATAGGGCGCGATCTTCTCTAGCCGAGTGACGCGTGGACCCAGTTTCTGCGCATGAGGCGCACCCCAGGCAGCAACGGCTGCCAAACTTGCGGAGGCACAACCCGCGCCAATCAGAGCCGCCAGCCGGTATGAGGGACTAGAATCGGCCAGCAAGGGGGTCATCACGGCGAATGTATCGACCGACAGGCTGAGAAACAGTGTCACGACTGAGGTCACAGCGCCCTTTGGGGTGTCGTCTGTCTGCTCAACGCCTGAAATCTGGTGCCAGATACCGCGCAGACCAAGCGCTAGCGGAACGATCCCAAGATACCCGATCCACTCCGGCAGTCCGCTCTGGCTTAAACCTGTCGCGACGGCCAATGACAGGCACAGGACAAGCCCATGCGCAACGGCAAACCCCATAAGCGAGCGGCGGTGATCCATCACCAGCATCAGCCCCAACAACACGGCCAGATTGTCGAGATTGGTCGACACCATCACAACCCCAGCCGAGACCGAAAAGAGCAGATACTCAAGCATCAGCTTTGGTCATCCGGGCTAAAACGGCCTTCGCCGCGCGAAGCCCAGGCGCTTCGCCGCCGCGGCCCAGAAGATCCATCGTGAGCGCCATGGCCTCACGTTGCGCTTCCGGGTTCGCGGCGACCTTTGTCAGGGCTTCGGCGATCTGGTCGGGCTGGCAATCGTCCAGCAGACACTCTGGCACTGTCCGCGTGTCTGAGACCAGATTGACCAGAGTCACCGTGTCCAGATGCACCATCCGCTTGGCAATCAGAGTTGTCAGCCAGTTGAGGTTATATGCAATCACCATCGGCGTGGCCTGCGCCGCCAACTCCAGTGACACAGTCCCTGACGCGGCCAAGGCCAGATCCGCCGCCGCAAAAGCCGCCCGCTTTTGCTTCACCGCCTGATCCGAGGGCAGATCACGTGGGTCAACCACCACAGGTGATCCGGGCCAGCTGTGCAGATGATCCGTCACCGTGTCGACCATATGGGCCACCGCTGGCACAATAACCCGCGTTTCCGGGCGGGTTTTCAGGTAGAGCGAGAGTGTCTCGCCAAAGACAGGTGCAAGCCGGTCGACCTCGCCCCGGCGCGACCCCGGCAGGGCCAGTATTAGCGGGGCATCCCCCAGATCGTAGGCATCACGGAAGGCCTTGATATCCGCCTCCGTCGCCTGCGGTTCGCTTGCGACCGGGTGGCCGACAAAATCGCACTCCATCCCCGCGCGCTCCATGTAGGGCGGCTCGAAAGGAAGCAGCGCAAGAACGTGATCGATCACCTTCGCCATCTTGTCCGCTCGACCCGGGCGCCAGGCCCAGACGCTGGGGGCGACATAGTGAACAGTGCGAATTTCGCTGCTCGCCTTGACCAGTTTGGCCACACGCAACGAGAAATCCGGACTGTCGATGGTGATCAGAACATCTGGTTGGGTGTCCAACACAGCCTGCGCAGTCTCGGCAATCCGGCGTTTGAGGTGGAAGAACTTGGGCAGCACCTCAACCAGGCCCATGACGCTGAGTTCGGACATGGGAAAGCGGCTGTTCAGACCCTGCGCCTGCATCAACGGCCCGCCTACCCCGTCAAACGCGACGTCAGGGACCAGCGCCTTTAGACCCTCCATCAAAGCGCCGCCCAGCCGGTCGCCCGAAGGTTCTCCGGCGACCAGAAAAACGCGCATCAGACGGCCCGCTCGCGCACGTAGAGGAACAGGCCAAGGCGGTTGCACTCGGCGACCACGTGATCGCGTCGCAGTACCATGACGCCACCTTTTTCGATGACGATGCCCGTCAGACCGGCGGCCACCGCATCAGTGACGGTCTCCGGACCGATTGCAGGCAGATCAACACGGCGATCCTGATCGGGTTTTGGGCCTTTGAACAGAACCCCGCCGCCCGCATCAGGCCGCTGGGTCAACGATTGCAACATCCACGCAGTGCCAAAAATGCTCTCAACCGCCAGAGCCTGCCCTTTGGAGACGGCACAGGCCTGACCAATATCTGCGCTGCCCATTGCGCGCAGAATACCTGCGGCACGATCCGCATCTCCCAGATCGGCCTCGGACGGATGCGCCTCGGTCAGACATCCCAGCGGAGGCAGCAGGTCAGGTGCGATCTCATGCGCGGCTTTGACGGCCAGGCCCGCATCCTCAAAGATACCGATCACAGCGCGCAAAGCGCCATCATCACCCGACATCATCGCCTTTTGAATGATCGGCACCAAAGGCATCGTTGCGGCATCAATCCGCGTGGGATCGACCTTTGGCCGCTGCACCGCACCCGCCATGCAGATCTGCGTCACGCCGCGCACCTTGAGATCTGCGAGAAAGCTGCCGAGCTGCTCCAGACGGAAAACGACGTCTACAGTCAGGCTCTCAGGTTCGAACCCCTCCATCGCGCAGACCAACGGACGGTCTGGCAGAGCGTCCACAACAGCGTCCGGCAGAACACCCGTTCCTGCGATCAAAGCCAGCATTTGGTTATTTCCTCGGCGTCAGGAACGAGCGATCTGATTGACCGGTGACGAACTCGACAATGCGTTGAACATATTCGCTGTCGGTGTCCTTGCCTGCGCGATGGGCGCGTTCCTGAAAAGTCCCCTCGCCGCCGGACAGTTCCTTGAACGCAGCCCGCAGAGCCGAGATATCCTCACGCGATACACCGCGACGTTTCAGGCCAACAAGGTTCAGCCCGTCCAACTCGCCGCGTGGCGCTTGCACCAGACCGTAAGGGATGACGTCGTTGGGCACCATGGTCAGCGCGCCTATGATAGCGCCGCGACCGACGCGGACCCATTGGTGCAGGCCCGAGATTCCGCCAACGATTACGTCATCTTCGACGATACAATGCCCCGCCGCGCCCGCGTGGTTCACCATGATCACACGGTTGCCGATCTGAACGTCATGGGCCACGTGAACTCCGGCCATGAACAGGCAATCGTCGCCGATCCGGGTCACCCCGCCACCGCCTTCGGTGCCGGTGTTGATGGTCACATGCTCGCGGATGCGGTTGCGTTGGCCGATCTCAAGCCGCGTATTCTCGCCGCCGAATTTCAGATCCTGCGGAATCTCACCGATCACCGAGAAATTGAAGATCACAGTATCGTCGCCAACCGTAGTATCACCTGTGACGACCACATGCGTCTTCAGCTCGACCCGATCGCCCAGTTTGACCTGAGGACCCACGTAGCAGAACGGACCAATCACGCAGTCCTGACCGATCTGCGCACCGTCTTCGATGATTGCGCTTGGGTGAATGCCGCTCATGTTGTTTTTTCCATGTCCCAGTCGACATAGGCCGAGAATTCGGCTTCGGCTGCGACTTCACCATCAACGGTCGCGCGTCCATTGAATTTAAACAGCTTGCCGCCCTTCTTGCCGCGCAGGGTTTCGACATGCATCTCAAGCACGTCACCCGGCACCACCTTGCGGCGGAATTTGCATTTGTCGATGCTCATGAAATAGATCAGCAGCTCGGTATCAATGACATCCATGCCAACACCCAGCATCACGCCCGAGGTCTGCGCCATCGCCTCAACAATGGTCACGCCCGGCATTATCGGTGTTCCGGGGAAGTGGCCTTGGAAATGAGGCTCGTTCATGGTGACATTCTTGATGCCACGGGCCGATTGATAGCCGTCGATGTCGACCACCTTGTCGACCAGCAGAAACGGATAGCGATGCGGCAATATCCGCTGAATCAGCTGAATGTCGGCGCTTTTGGTTTCCGTCGTCATCGTTCACTCGTCCCGTTATTTGGATGTGTCAGTTTCCGCGTGGTTAGCAATACCCGCCCCTGAGGGCAAGCGAACCTATTCGCCTGTGCCGTCCTGCAGGCCGGTTCCATCGCCAATTGCGGCATTGATGCGGGCAATCGCATCATCCGTGATGTCGGAGGTGTCGGCGCTAAGGAATACATTTGCGCGTTCCAGCACCACAGCGGCCCCCGTCTCGCGCATAAGTTCGATCAGAACAGGCTGCGCCAAGGCATAAAACGTTTGGCGGCTTTCTTCGCTACGTCGGGCCAAAGCGTCCAGTTTGGCGCGCTGGCCTTCGCGATGCGATTGCACCTTGTCGTCGAAGGCCTGCGCAAGAGGGCGGAAATCCTCTGGGGCCAACTCGGCCCGTTTCTGCGTCAAGTCTTTCTCTTCGCTGCTGAGTTCCGCGACGATCCGCTCATTCTCTTCCGCAAGCTGCGCACCCTCGGATTCGATTTCGCGCAGCACGCGCTGGCCGAACGCCGAATCCGCAAACAACCGGTCGCTTGAGATGGTCAGGACCAGCGGATCTCGCACGCCCAATTGCTGCGCCGCTGTTTGGGACGCAAGCACAAGGCCCAGCAAAAGGCAAAGGGCCCGAACCGGGCCCCATGCGCGTCTAGATATTCGCAACCGCATGCCGGATCAGAACCGAGCCTGAACGGTCAGGTCGAAATTCTGTTCCTTGTCGAAGTCTTCTTTCTTCAACGCTTTCGAGAAGTTGAAGCGCAGCGGGCCGAACGGAGTTTCCCACAGAACCGACACACCGATGACGTGACGAATGGAGCCATCCGCACCCACAATATTTGCACCTGCGGTGTTTACGTCATTGATGTTGTAAAGGTTGCCAACGTCGTAGAATAAACCGCCCCGCAGACCCAGTTCTTCCGGCAGTCCCAATGGGAAGTCGCTTTCGAACCGCGCCACCCAGTAGTAGTTGCCACCGATGGCGTCGTCCTGCCCGTTGGATAGATCACGCGGGCCAAGACCGGCAGGCTCAAACCCACGGAAGGTGTTTGGACCCAGAACGAAACGGTCGATGGTACGGCTGAAGTCATTCCCCGACCAGTGAAGCGCACCGGCCTCAAGTGTCGCGCGCAGAACGACCTCTTCGTTCCATACACGGGTTTGCGCGATCGTGCGCGCCGTGGTCTTGAAGTACTTGTTATCGCCACCCAGACCGGCTGCATCGAAGCCAAGTTCGAACAGCACACCCGCATTCGGGTTCAGGCCGCCGATACGGCTGTCATAGACATAGGTCAGGCCAAAGCTGCTGTTGACCCGCTCACCCTGTGCGATCTCCGACGTGATGACCGCACCGTTCGTCTCGTTGTCCTGCTGGGTCATTTCCGAGCGTTCCCAGCCATAGCGCACACGCAGGGCCGACAGTTCGCCGATCGCATAGGTCAGCTGTGGGTTAAAGAACAACCGATCCGTATCATAGCTGGCAAAGCTAGAGTTTGTCGTCGCGACACCAAGACCCAGGTCAAAACGCAGTTTGCGGCCCAAAAGGTACGGCTCAGTAAAGCTCAGCGAGTATTGCTCTGAGTCTTGAGCTGTCGAGATCGTCAGACCCAGGTTCTGGCCCCGGCCCAGAAAGTTCGATTCATTCAGGCCGATGGCGACACCGAAACCATCCGAGACCGAGTAGCTACCACCAAGGCTCAGCGAGCCAGTAGGCTGTTCCTCGACATCCACATCCAGGATCACCTGGCTGGGCGATGATCCTTCGCGCGGCTCGACCTCGGCGTTGGCAAAGAAGCCTAGTGCGTTGATCCGCTCAGCCGCCTGACGGATTTCACGTGGGTTGAACGGATCGCCTTCCACCGTGTCGAACTGACGACGGATCACCCGGTCCAGCGTTGTTGTGTTGCCCTCGATATCAATGCGTTCCACGAAAATCCGTGGCCCACGGCTGAGGACGAATTCCACATCCAGCGTCAGATCACGCGGGTTGCGTGTGACGCGCGGTTCGACCCGCAGGAAATCCACACCCTGCTTCACACCCAGCCGTTCCTGACGCGCAATCGAGTTCTCGATCAGGGTCGGCGAATAGGTCACGCCCGGCTTGATCTTCAGAGCATCCTGATAGATCGACGGATCCACACCCGGGATCTCGCTTACGGTCGTGATTTTGCCGAACGAGAACTTCTGCCCTTCAGTGATGTTCATGACCAGGAAAAAAGCATCCCGCTCGCGGGTGAATTCAACATTGGCACTGTTCACACGGAAATCGACATAACCACGTGACAGGTAGAAATCCCGAATGACCTGTTTGTCGAATTCGATCCTGTCCCCGATGAACGTATCGTTGCGGAAGAACGTCCGCAGGAAGGTCGCCTGTTTGGTCTCAAGCACGCGACGCAAACGGCGGTCCGAGAAGGCACGGTTGCCGACGAAGCTGACGCGTTCAACCTCAATCGTGGTGCCTTCTGCAACTTCAAACACCAGATCGACGCGGTTGTCGTTTCGGCGGATGACGCGCGGGATCACAGTTGCCGATACCCGGCCTTGGGCGGAATAGACTTCGGCAATCAGATCGGCGTCCGCCTCGGCTGCCTGCGGAGTGAAAACACGGCGCGGCTCGGACGAGATCACATCAAGTAGAAGGTCATCTTTGACGCGGCGATTCCCTTCGATGCTGATCTGGTTGATCGTCGGGTATTCCTGCACCTCGATCACCAGAGTCGTGCCACGAGGTGTCAATTCGACTGTTTCAAAAACACCACTGTCAAGCACACGCTGATACGCATCATTCAACTGACCGGCCGAAACCGTCTGCCCGGGTTCGATTCCCGTCCGTTGGATGATTGTGCCGGTCTCGATGCGCCGGTTCCCCTCAACCTCGAAGGAGTTGATGGTAAAGTTTTGCGCCTGTGCTGCATGCGGCAAAGCCAGTAAACCCACTGCCGCAGTAAGAAAAAGAAATGATCGTGTGCGCCACAAAATCTTGTTTGTTGTCATCTGCCCTCCGCAGGATATACCCGCGCCTCGCCCGTCAGCCATTTTTTCTCTACCCAAAAATTTAGGACTTAATGCTGAGTAACGAGATTGAATGCGCTTGTCAAAACTCCAAAACCATCGGGGCGACGATAGGTCACCTGACACGCATTCTTATAGGGTTTTGGGGAATCAGAGACCGGCGAGATACGCGCCGCCAGCAAGCGCCAGCGCCGTCAGACCAAAGCATAAAAGCACATCCCAGTTCAGAACAAACAGGACGCTGACACTCTGATAGGATTTTTGAATAGCTTTGGTCATGGCCGCCTCATTTTCAGCGGCTATTTTTTACCTCCGAAATGAGGCATCAATGCGGCGCGATTGCGCCGCTTGCGCCACAATCAGCAGAACAGATCGTTACTGACTGAGAAAACCATGAGGCTGAGAACGACCGCAATCCCGAGGGTCATCAAAATCCGAAGGGCTTTGTCGCTGGGCGGTTTTCCCGAGACCGCCTCATAGGCGTAGAACACGAGGTGCCCTCCGTCCAAGGCCGGGATCGGGAACAGGTTAAGCAGACCCACAGCCGTTGACAGCACCGCGATGAAGAAGATGAAGTTCTGCGCGCCCTGGCTGGCCATGGCGCCGGAGGTCTCGGCGATTCCGATCGGACCCGAGATGTTACAGGTGCTGATCGCGCCGGTAATCATGTGCCACATGCCGGACAGAGAACCTTCGATGATGCGCCCGGTCTGACCCACGCCGCCAACCAGCGAATCCCAAAGCCCCGCAGGCTCGGTCGCGGGTTGCAGCATCATGCCGCCGACGATCCCGATCCGCCAATGGGTGACAAAACCGCCATCTGGCTTCGGTTCATCAGTCCGACGCGGAGCAAGCGCGAATTCAAGCTCGGCCCCGTCACGCCAGACGTTCAGCAACAACACCCGACCGTCCGAGCCTTCGACATGTTCTTTCAGCTGCTCGAAGGCAAAGATCGGATCTCCATCGACCGAAGTAATGACGTCGCCCCCTTCCAGCTGGATATCAAACGCCGCACTGCGCGGTGTGACCTGCTGAATCAGCGGCGGAAACAGCCAAGGGGCTGAGACATCCAACGTTTCGCCATCGCGCAGAACCGTATAGTCCAGCACCGGCTCGACCGGCAGCGCGTCGGTGAAGTCGCTCCACGCGCCTTCTTCATCGAAATCAGGGACTTCAATCCCAGCAATGGCCAGAATCTCATCGCCCTCCTGCAGCCCCTGCTCTGTTCCCGGCAGCGGCTTCAGTTCTCCAACCGTCAGCGGCTCACGCGTGACACCCTGAGACCAGAAGATCAGGCCAAAGACCAGAATGGACATGACGAAGTTGAACACCGGCCCCGCCGCAACAGTGGCGGTTCGCGCCCACAGGGGTGCGCCGTGCATAGTATGGCGCAGATATTCCGGCTGCTGCTGCGCGATGTCATCCATCGCCTCTTCATCTTTACCCGAGGCCGCATTGGCATCCCCAAGGAACTTCACATAGCCGCCGAAAGGCAACAGCGCGATCTGCCACCGCGTGCCGCGTTTATCCACGCGGCTCCACAGAACTGGGCCGAACCCAATCGAGAACACCTCGGCATGAATGCCGGACCAGCGGCCAACGATGTAGTGCCCGTATTCGTGAACCGCGACGATCGCGGACAGGGCAATCACAAAGGCCACAATCGTCCAGAGCAAATTTCCGAACTGAGGGATCAGCGAAAGTACGTCCAAAACTCTATCCTGCTCGTCTAATCACGGCTTCATCCGCCCACTTCCGTGCGAGATGGTCCGTTTGCTGTACGTTATCAAGGGTCAAAGGGGCGTTAATAAGGCCATCCTCGGCATCAAAACGGTCGAGAACGCGTGAGACGACCTCCGCCATGGTCGTGAAACCGATCCGACCTTCGATGAAGTGATCCAGCGCACGCTCTTTCGCGGCGTTGAAAACCGCCCCCGAAAGGCCGCCTTGCGCCATCACGTCTCGGGCCAGTTTCAAAGCGGGATAGCGGTTCTGGTCGGGATGGGAAAAGCGTAACTGGCTGAGCTGCGCCAGATCCAGCCGCTCAACCGGCAAATTGCGGCGTTCGGGCCAGTGCAGAGCATAACCAATTGCATGCCGCATATCAGGCGGGCCCAGATGTGCCATCAGCGCCCCGTCCCGAAACCCGACCATCGCATGAACAATGGATTCTGGATGAACCAATACCTCGATCTGGTCCGGATCGACGCCAAAGAACTCTCGGGTTTCAATGACTTCAAGCGCTTTATTGAACATGGATGCGCTATCAATCGTGATCCGCTGCCCCATGTCCCAGTTCGGATGGCTTGAGGCCTGCGTAACGGTCGCGGACGCCAAATCCTCGAGCGGCCAATCCCGGAACGCTCCGCCGCTTGCGGTGATAATAACGCGCTCGACCGCGTCCATATCCTCACCGACCAATGCCTGAAACACCGCTGAATGCTCACTGTCGACAGGCAGCACACGCGCATCGTTCTCGCGGGCCGTATGCAGAACAAGGGCGCCCGCACAAACCAGAGTTTCTTTATTGGCAAGCGCCAGCGTTGCGCCTTGCTTCAACGCCTCAATACCGGGAGCCAGACCCGCAGCGCCGACGATCGCGGAAAGCACCCAGTCCGCGGGGCGCGCGGCGGCTTCAACGATCGCGCTCTGACCCGCCGCCACCTCGATCCCGCTGCCCTGCAACGCATCGCGAAGGTCCTGCAATCGGTCCTCAAACGCGGTGACAGCGAGTTGCGCGCCAAGCCGCCGGGTATCCTCGGCCAGTTGTCGGATATTCGCGCCACCTGTCAGGGCGACCACATCATAGGCTTCGATATCGCGCGCAATAAGGTCAATCGCATTCTGACCAACTGATCCGGTCGCCCCAAGGATCGAGACTTTGCGCATCACATCGCTCCGGGTGCGTAAACCAACCCTGCGATCAGCACAAACAACGCCGCACCCATCATGCCGTCAAACCGGTCGAGAAAGCCGCCATGCCCAGGTATGAGGTTCGAACTGTCCTTGACGCCGAATTTCCGTTTGACCGCGCTTTCAACGATATCGCCCGCCTGGCTGGCCATGGACGTCAGAACCGAGACCAGAACGAAGGGCACCCCGAACCCGCCATGCAGTGCGAAGCCCGCGCCAACAAGGCCCGCCGCGACCCAGCCACCTGCCGTGCCCGACCATGTCTTCTTGGGGCTAACCTTGGGCCAGAATTTCGGGCCACCAATGGCCTTGCCCACGAAATACCCGGCAACATCCGTGGCCACGACGACCGCGATCAGCCAGACCATCCAGCCGAAGCCCATGTTTTCACGAATTGAAATGAAGCCCAGACCAGCGCCTGCAATCCACAAGGCGAACAGAAAGTACAAGCCGCGCGAACGGGTGACCTGCCCTGCCCCAACCAGCGCCGGAGCAACCAGAAACGGTAGCTTGTAGAGCGGCGGCACGTGATAGCTGATGATCACCGCAACCCCGGTTAGGATACCGAGTTGCACGGCCATGCCGTCGCGCTTCGGTTCGATCATCCGTACCAGTTCCCAGGTCATCAAACCGCAGGCAACCGCGATGAAGCTTTCAAACCACAACCCGCCCAGCCAGACCTCAACCGCGCCGATTGCGACCAAAACGACTGCGGACAGAATCCGTGCGGTCAGATCAGACCATCGGCCTTCGCTCATGCCAGAACCGCTCCGAAACGCCGCTCGCGCGAGCCGTAGTTGCGGCACAGACGCTCCAATTCGGCCGCAGTGAAATCCGGCCAGAGGGTGTCGATGAACTCGTATTCGGAATAGGCGGACTGCCAGAGAAGAAAGTTCGAAATTCGCGCCTCTCCGCTGGTGCGAATGACCAGATCGGGATCGGGAAGAACGCGTGTATCCAGATACTTGGGCAGAGTTTCTTCATCCACATCCTCGGGCTTCAGCCGCCCTTCGGCCACATCCCGTGCAAGACGTTTTGTGGCCCGCGCCACCTCATCCCGGCCGCCATAGTTCAACGCGACGGTCAAATGGACCAAATCGTTGTCCTTCGTTGCCTCTTCCAGCGAATCCATCAGGTCGATCAGCTTGGCATCCAAGCGGACCCGATCACCGATAAAGCGCACGCGAATGCCGTTCTCGGCCAGAGTGCGGGTTTCCTTGATGATGTAGCGCCGAAACAGGCTCATGAGGCCAGCGACTTCGACCTGAGTCCGCTTCCAGTTTTCCGTCGAAAACGCAAAAACGGTCAAGTATTTGATGCCCAACCCCGGACAGGCCTCGACCACCTCACGTACGCGCCGCGCACCTGCGTGGTGACCAAAAAGCCGAGGCCGGCCACGCGCCTGCGCCCACCGACCATTGCCATCCATGATAATTGCGACATGCTTTGGGCCAGCCTGCACGTCCGTATGGGGATCCTTGGGCATCAGTACCGGCTCAGACCTGCATGATTTCCGACTGCTTGGTCTCAAGCGCGGCATCAACAGCTTTGATCATCGTGTCGGTCAGATCCTGAACTTCGCTCTCCCAGAACTTCTGGTCATCCTCGGACATTCCGTCCGATTTGGCCTTCTTGATCTGGTCCATCCCGTCGCGGCGCACATTTCGGATCGAGACCCTAGCGCTTTCAGCGTACTGTCCCGCAACCTTGCCCAGCTCACGGCGGCGTTCCTCATTCAGCTCTGGGATCGGCAGCATTATAATGGTGCCGTTCAGCTGCGGATTGATGCCAAGCCCGCTTTCTCTGATCGCCTTTTCAACCTTGCCCACAAGACCCTTGTCCCAGACATTCACCGTCACCATCCGAGGTTCAGGCACATTGACCGTGCCAACCTGGTTGATCGGCGTCATCGAGCCATAGGCATCCACCATCACCGGCTCCAGCATCGAGGCCGAGGCCCGCCCGGTGCGCAGAGAGGCAAATTCAGTTTTGAGATTGGACATAGCGCCGTCCATGCGGCGTTTCAGATCGTCGGTGTCCAGTTCGAAGTCGTCAGACATGCTGCTCACTCCCCGTCTTCAAGTGCTGTTTGGATGGGTCTTAAGCCATCACATTTGGGATGTATAGCAATCATGAGCATGAATTGTGGCAATGACCAGAACTGTTTCGGTCCTTTTGCCGCCCAGAAGGTTAAGCCAGGGCAGTTCTGCCCCGGTTAATTTTTTAATCAGGCGTTTACGTCGACAACAACGCGGCCCTTGACCTGACCTTTAAGAATATCCGCGCCCAGTTGGGGCAAATCGGACAGAGCTGCCAGGTGCACCATGGCCTCCAGCTTGTCCATTGGCAGGTCGGTCGCGATGCGCTGCCAAGCCCGCAGGCGGTTGTCATAAGGCTGCATCACGCTATCGATCCCCAGAAGGTTCACACCGCGCAGCAGGAAGGGAATCACTGTTGCAGGCAACCCCGCACCGCCAGCAAGTCCAACCGCAGCGACCGAACAACCGTATTTCATCTGACCCAAAACGCGCGCCAGCATGTCACCGCCAACGGCATCGACACAGCCCGCCCAAGTTTCGCTTTCCAGCGGGCGCTTCGTGGTCTCGTTCAGCTCTTCACGCGGCACGATGGTCGTGGCGCCAAGCGATTTCAGGTAGTCTCCGGTCTCAGGGCGCCCGGTCACAGCCGCGACCTCATAGCCCAGTTTGCCCAGAATAGCCGTCGCCACTGAACCAACGCCGCCCGCAGCACCAGTCACCAACACAGGCCCACGATCCGGCGTCAACCCGTGATCCTCCAGCGCCATCACCGCCAACATGGCCGTAAACCCGGCCGTTCCGACGGCCATTGCCTGCCGAGCGTCCAGCCCATCCGGCAACGGCACCAACCAATCGGCCCGAGCGTTGGCCTTCTGTGAGTACCCACCCCAATGGGCCTCACCCACACGCCAGCCGGTCAGAACCACCTTGTCACCAGGCTTGTAGCGGTCGTCCGAGGACGCCTCGACCGTTCCTGCATAGTCAATCCCCGGCACATGCGGGTAGTTCCGCACCAGACCACCACCTTTGGCCGACAAGCATAGACCGTCCTTGTAGTTCACTGTCGAATACTCAACAGCAACCGTCACCTCTCCGTCAGGCAGATCCTCCAGCGAGAGTTGCTTGACCGAGGGGCTTGCCAGACCGCTTTCTTCATCCTTTTCCATAACCAAAGCATTGAACATATTGCTATCCTTTCATTTTTGGCGGCCAGCCCTATCCTTCACCTGGCCCAAAATATCCCGGGGGAGTCGCGCAGCGACGGGGGCAGAGCCCCCAGCCTCCGCTAGATCCAAAACTGCCCCTGCACCGTCGCGCTCCGCATTCCATCAGGCGTTTCAACTTCGACCTTGGTTCCGGCGTCCCAATGGCTCAATTTGACCATACCTATCGAAACATTGGTCGAGAAATCCGGAGACCAGGCAGCAGACGTCACCTGACCCACCTTCTTTCCGTCCGCAAAGACAGGCCACGGCTGAACACAAGGCGGCACAGCATCACCGTCAATCGCGATCGGACGTATCTGTTGCACCGGACCTTCCTTGGCCACACGCAACAACGCATCCCGGCCCACACAGCCAATGGCGGTATGCGTGTTGCAGAACTTTCCCAGCCCGCATTCATGCGGCGTGTTGTCGTCGGTCATATCATTGCCGTAGGACAACAACCCTCCCTCGATCCGCTCGATCAGGTTGGGACACCCGGCTCGCACGTACAGGTCTTCGCCCGCCGAGAACAGAGCGTTCCACAGAGGCATACCGATATCGCTGCCCTCGACATAAATCTCGAACCCACCTTGCTTGGAGTAGCCCGAGCGGGCAACAGCAAGATCGCGCCCTTCGAATTCGAACATGTCGAACTTGAAGAAACGAATATCGCGCACACGATCACCGAATACGCGCGCCATCAGCTCATCTGCCTTTGGCCCCTGAACACCCAACGGCGACACATCCGGCTCATCAACCAGCACATCCAGACGATACCCGTTGGCCAACCCCTTGACCCAAAGCAACAAATCGCTGTCGGCGATAGAGATCCACCAGCGGTCTTCAGAAAGCTTCACGGCTACGGGATCGTTCAACATCCCGCCGGTTTCGTCCACAATCGGCACGTAGAAGCACTGTCCGGGTAGCATCCTGCGCAGGTCGCGCGGTGTCAGCATCTGCATCAGACGGGCAGCATCCGGCCCGCGCAGTTCAACCTGACGTTCACAGGAAACGTCCCAGACCTGAACGTTCTTCTTCAGGTGATGGTAGTCGGCCTCGACACTTTCAAAGACCGTCGGCAACAACATCCGGTTGTAAACCGTGTAGCCTTTGACACCAGCGGCTTCGACGCCTTCGGAAAACGGCGTGCGACGCAGGCGACGAGACAGGGATATTTGCGGCATTCAGCCCTCCTTTGGCATGAAGCAAAGATCGCTGACCGGGGCCTCGGAACCGGCTTCGGTCAGCATTTTGTGGAGTTGTCCACGATGATGAGTTTGATGGTTGAAGAAATGCATCACGCATTGCGCGTAAGGCAAAGTAACATCAGCCTCTTTTGCAGCTGAGTACCATGTGAAAGGCCCCGAAAGGACCTCATCGCCAAGCGTATCCGCCCAATCCGAGATCCGATCATCCATAGCCACGCGCAGAGCCAGCCAGCTATCGAGATCAGGGCAGAGATGCACGCTTTCGTGGATGCCCCCTCCGGCTCGGTGGATGTTGCTCTCTGGCCCCGGCCCTTTGTCAAAGCGTGACATCCAGATCCAGTCGCCCCACAGCAAATGGTTCGCCGTGCCTATAATCGAGCCGAAAAAAGCACCACGTTCCTGCATCAGTTCTTCGGGCGAAAGCGCTTGAAGAAATTCCGCCAACTGGCTGTTTTGCCAGTGGTTGTAGCGCGCCATTTCTCGGGCAAAGGCTCCGGTGATCATCACTTCGGCCCATGCCAGTCGATCGGGCAAATCTCGGCCGATTTACCGCCGAAATCCCAGACGCGACCATAGTCGCGCACTTTCGATTTGTTTCCTCGGGCTACGATGATGTCCGGCCCCATCCAGTATTTGGAGTTCGACACCATTACCGGATGCTCAGGGTCTTTACCGCCCAGCATCTCAATCTCGCCTTGGATTTTACGACCGATCGCGATCCTTCGCTTGTTGCCGTCCCGTTCGATCTGGACCGGAGCACGTTCGGCCCCGATGATCTCACTCACCAGCATGGTGAACAGGCCAGTGGTGCCGCCGGCCTGACCGCTAAAAATCTGCAGCAGCCCGTTATAGGCCTTGCCGCTGGCGCGTTCATCGACATAGGCGGCAACTTTCCACTGCCCCTCGCCCATGCGACCCGGAATATCGACCAGAAGACCAACATTCAGGCCCGACAGATCTTCACCCTCAAAATGCCCTTCATCGATGATCACACCCATCCAGGCGTGGCAGTGGCCCTCAGTCGGAGGGTGCGCGCCCAAAGAGACCACGCAGGGGCAGAACACATCGCACGAGCAGTTCAGGATCAACTCACCTTTGATGGACCAGTCCGTCGGGCTCATCTCACGCCGTTTGGGGTTGGGCATACGGCTGTCGATCCGCTGACTAATCGGAAGCCGGTCGGCCTCGGGTTTTCTGTTTTTCGCCATCAGCTTATCCTCCGTAAGCAAAGGGATAGATCAGCAGCACAACACCGCCTGCGATCAGTATGAACCCCATGGGTCGGGTCACAGCATGCCCGATCTGGGGGAGTTTTTCCAAAACCATGAACAGGGTCGCCAGACCCATCCACAAAAGGCTCATGACGCCACCAACAAAGCCAAGCGCCATGAAGCCCCAGCAGCAACCGACGCAGAACGCGCCGAGCCCCAGCCCCATTCTCACACCGCCCGCAAAGCCGGTTTTCCAATGGCCCAGGAAATACGTCATTGGGGCGTGACAAACGCCGTGGCAGACCTCTTTCGCGCGAGTGAACTGGAAGGCGCCGACCACGATCAGCAGCCCTCCGGCCACCCAATTGGACTTGGCGATGCCCAGCATATCGACAAACCCACCGAACAGCAGGGCAAGCTGAACGCCAGCGATAAGCGCCGCAAATCCCACCCAGACGATGAAATACCCGGCCAGAACGCCCAGCCATCCAGCCCGCGTACCATTGGCGCTGCGGATCAGGTCGTCATAGCTGCGGAGCGTCGGCACTAGCGTCGGCAACATCATCGCCGCCATCATGATCGCCCACATCCAGAACAAAGGTCCGAACTCGGCCATTGGCATATACATATCCATGCGCGGATCCATCGCCGCCATGGCCTGTCCCATCGGCCCTGGCCGGCCAATGAAGTCCAGATCCATGTCTCGGCTCATCGAGAACATGACCCACCACGCCCACAGGATCACAGCATAGAACGCCAGCCACATTCCGCTGCGGAATAATGCGCGACTCATGTGATCCTCCGACTCAACTCTCTTGCTTTTCAAATGTCAGACTTTTAAATGTCAGACAAATAAAATTTTCAGACTGGCCACAAATGAAGATAGACCCCGCCAATCCCGCAGACCTCTCTGCCCAGATCGCACAGGCCATTCGGAACGCGATTGTGTCCGGCGAATTGATCGTGGATGAGCGCCTGCCCTCCGAATCAGAGCTTGCGGATCAGTTCCAGGTGTCGCGACCTACGGTGCGCGAGGCGCTGAAGCGCTTGGCAGCGCAGTCCCTGATCCGTACCCAACGCGGTGCAACCGGCGGGGCCTTTGTAAACCGGATCAGCTTTGAGGACGCCTATTCGCAGCAAATTACCACCTCGACCCTGCTGCTGTCGATGAACGCCGTTAGTTTCGACACAGCGTGCGAGGCGCGGTATGCGCTGGAACGCGCCTGTGCGCCTTTGTCGGCCCAACGTCGCACCGCGGATCAACTGGCAACAATGCGGGCCGAGATCTTCCGTCAGGCTCAGCCGGGCCTGACAGACGAGGCCTTCTGCGCCTCAGACGTCGCCTTTCACCGTGCGCTGGTCGATGGCGCGGACAATCCAGTGCTGTCCTATCAACTGGCCGGTGCGGTCGAGGCCATGCAGCCTCTGATGAACATGATCACCTTCACCGCGCGCTCGCGCGAAGAAATAATCGCGCTACACACCAAGATCGCCGACGCGCTTGAGGAACGCGATGCCCCATCGGTGGACGCGACGCTGATCGAACTTGAAACCTATACGCGCCAGCTGGCCCGGGATGTGGCCGAGCGCAAACGTAAAACCGCCTGACACTCAGGCCCGAAATCTGACGCAGACCAACAGGCAGAAAGGAAGCACGAGCAGGCAGGATGTCACCCGGCGCCAAGACCGGAACTCTCAGAATGAATTGACGATCAATGACTTACGGGAGGATGTTATGAATACAAGACCGGACCCAACCTTTTACCCATCTGCCAAGCTGGCGATGGAGGGCCCCACTGAGACGCTTGCTTTTACGCTGATGCTCAGCCCGGATTTTTCGCAACCTGACGGACTGGCGGTTGTGAATGTCGATCCAACTTCTGACGACTATGGAAAAATCGTCCATCAGGTCATCATGCCGGAAAAAGGTGATGAGTTTCATCACTTTGGCTGGAATGCTTGCTCTTCCGCGCTGTCACCGCTGACGGGCCACGCGTTTCTGGAACGACGCTATCTGATCATCCCGGGCATCCGCTCCAGCCGGATCTACGTGATCGACGTGAAGAACCCGCTAGAGGCCAAAATCCACAAGATCATTGAACCCGAAGAAGTCTTTGCAAAGACAGGATATTCTCGCCCTCACACCATTCATTGCGGCCCTGAAGGCATCTATGTCAGCACCTTGGGCGGCGGCGGAGAGGACGGAACCGACGGCCCTCCGGGTATCTTCATCATGGATTGTGAAAGCTTCGAGATCATCGGACGATATGAAATCGAACGGGGCGTGCAGGACAAGCACTATGATTTCTGGTGGAACCTGCCGCGTGACTACATGGTCAGTTCCGAATGGGGGCTGCCGCCACAGTTCGAGAACGGAATCGTGGCCGAGGACCTGCTGTCGAACAAATACGGTCACAGCATCCATTTCTGGAACCTGCGCAGCCGCACCAATATCCAGACCATTGATCTGGGCGAAAACCACCAGATGGCGTTGGAAATTCGTCCGGCTCACGATCCGGTAAAGCAGTATGGGTTCTGCGGCGTTGTTGTGGACACAACGAACCTGCAAGGTGCGATCTTCACATGGTGGCGAAACGACGACGGCACGTTTGAGGCCAAGAAAACCATCACCATCGACCCGCAACCGGCTGACCCGGATGACCTGCCGGGCTTGCTCAAAGGTTTCTCGGCCGTTCCACCGCTAGTGACGGATATCGACCTGAGCCTCGACGACAAGTACCTCTATGTCGCCTGCTGGGGCACCGGTGAGATGCACCAATATGACGTCTCGGACCCAATGAACCCGACACTGGCGGGAAAGGTCGAGATTGGTGGGATCGTCAAAAAGACCAAACACCCGAACGGTCAGGACTTTGGCTATGGCCCGCAAATGGTCGAAATCAGCCGCGACGGCAAACGGGTCTATTGGACCAACTCGCTCTATTCCACCTGGGATGACCAGTTCTATCCGGGTGAACGCGGTGCAGCCATGGTCAAGGCGGATGTCGGCGAGAACGGCGGTCTGACTTTGGATCCCAAGTTCTGGGTCGAGTTCCCCGAAGGCTATCGCAGCCACCAGATCCGGTTAGAGGGTGGAGACTGTTCGACCGACAGTTTCTGCTACCCCTCGGTCTGAGTTGGACTTTCTGATGACATCAACGGCTGGCCTCTGGCTGGCCGTTGTTCTCAGCGGTGCCTATCACGGGCTGAATCCCGGTATGGGCTGGCCGCTTGCTGTCTCCTCCGCGTTGATGGAGCAACGCCAATCGGCCCTCTGGCGTGCGTTGGCGGCCCTTGCGGGCGGTCATTTCCTGGCGATGCTGGGAGTCCTGCTGCCATTTGCGATGATGGTCGTGTTGATTGACTACCAACGCGAAATCCGCATTGGGGCCGCGCTGATTGTCATTGCGATGGGGCTGTATATTGCTGTCACCCGCAACCACCCCCGGTTTTTGTCGCGCGTGCCGCCCAGTAAACTCGCGCTGTGGTCCTTTCTGGTCGCGCTCGCCCATGGCGCGGCGTTGATGCTTGTTCCGATCTATCTGGGTCTGTGCAATTTGGATGAGCTGGACGCCGGGCATCAAGCCATCTCTCAGATCATGACAACAAACACCCTGCTGGTTCTGGCCGTGGCCGCGCTGCACACAGCCGCAATGATCCTAGGAGGCGGTCTTCTGGCCTATGGCGTCTATCGCTGGCTTGGGCTTCAATTCCTCTCACGCACCTGGTTCAACCTTGAACTCATCTGGGCACTCAGCTTGATTTTGGTCGGCGTGTTGGGGCTTTGGTCCGCAATCTAGTCGCCGCACGATCACCTTGCACATGTTTTGAAAAACCGCTTTGTCCTGTTTTGAAAGAAGTTAGGAGTTCTCGAAGTGTCCCAGAACACGCGTCCCACGGAATTGCTGCGCCAAGGTAAGGCAGCCGACTGGCAGGCCGCTACCACCCATGCCTTCACGCGCGAGCTGTCAGAAGGCACCCTGCCCGAGGACAAGATGCGCTGGTATCTGCAACAGGACTATCAGTTCGTCGATGGCTTCGTCCGCCTGCTGGCCAGCGCCATTGCACACGCGCCCACCCTGGCCGACAGCGTTCCCGCCGCGCAGTTTCTTGCGGTGATTACTGGGCCTGAAAATACCTACTTCCTGCGCTCGCTCGAAGCGCTGGGCACCCAACCCTGCACCGACCCTGCCCCCGCTACCAAAGCCTTTCAGGACCTGATGGCCGAGGCCGCAGCCTCGGGCCGGTATGAGAACATGCTGGCGGTTCTGGTTGTCGCAGAATGGGTCTATCTCAGCTGGGCCAGCGCGGAAAATCCGCCGAAACCCGACCTACCCTTCTGGTTCGCGGAATGGATCACGCTACATGCCGGAGAAGGTTTTGAGGGCGTGGTCGAGTATCTGCGCGGGCAGCTCGACAAGACCTGGCCCACCTTGACGCCAGAGGCGCAAGCCGAAGTAACACGGCTGTTCCACCGGGCGGTCGAGCTGGAGAAAGACTTCTTTGACGCCGCCTACGCGGTGTAACCGGACAAAGGCACAATCATGGTACATATCCTCAACGTCATCGCGGCTCTGCTGACCATCGGCTTTGGCCTGTTCGGCTTTCTCGCACCTTTGCACACCGCGACGGCGCTGGATCTGGCCCCGACGAACAGCAACATGGGTCTGAGCGAGATGCGCGCCTCGGTCGGAGGGTTGTTCGTTGTCACGGGCATCGCCGTGATCTGGCTAAACCACCCAATGGCATACGCCATGCTGGGCGTAGCCTATGCCGGGGCGGCTTTGGGGCGGTTCGTGTCGGTGCTGCTGGACAATCCACCACTTGCTAAGGCCATGATTTTTGGGGGAATTGAACTGATCCTAGCCGTCTGGCTGATCGCCGCAAATCTGAACCGCACCCCGTGATTTACAGTGCTCTAAGGGCATTTCCGGGTTTGCATCCCGAAATCTCCTCACCTATATAAGTTCTGTCCTTCGGGACTATGGACATAAACGCGCTCGTAATAAGCGGATCGGACCCGGGGGCGGTACCCGGCGGCTCCACCAAACATCCTTCGTTTGAGGATTTTGGGGCCGAAATAGGATCGACGAACGTCTAAAGGGGTTAGCTTTGTCTCGGCTGTCTGCCACCGTTATCGGCGAAACTAGTACAATTGCAAACGACAATCGTGCTCCGGTTGCAGTTGCTGCGTAAGCAGTAACAAGACCGAAACTTAAGCCCTTGCGCCTAGCCGCGTAAGGCGGGGTTCGCAGGTACCTGGCAACAGAAACCTGCATTTCCCCTACCTTATGTCTGCGTTTATTTCGGCTCAGATTCAGAGTTTATTCATCTCTTTTGTCCAAAGTCATCCCAGACAGACAGGAGGGCCGGGATGACCCACTCAGATATCTTGAAAGCGTGGTATTCGGAAGTTTGGGAACAAGGGAATACCGATGCAATTGATCAGTACTTTGCGCCGGAAACCATGGCCGAGGGGCTGATCCCCGAAATGCAGGTTGGGGCCGATGATTTTCGCGATCTTGTGATGGCCTTCCGGCATATTCTGGGTGAAATCTCGGTCGAGCTGCCAAAGATCATCGAAAACGGGGATTGGGTGTCCGCCATTCTGCACGTCAAAACCTTCCGCGCCGACAACGGTGCCCCGCTGGAGGTGACGGGCCAGGTCATGGCCCGCTTCAAGGGCGACAAGATGGTGGAGGCCTACAACCAGTTCGATTTCATATCGTTTTTTGAACAGCTTGGTCAGTTTCCGCAGGATACCCTGCCCGTCTGCATGACCGGTCAGCGACTGGATTGGAGCTGAACACCCAAGCCGCCTTGACCCCCAAGTTTCCAACGCGATAGCTAAGGCCATACGTGCTGCGCGCATTCGGCGCACGGCCGCCATTGCGGGGAAATGGGTCATGCTTCGTGATCGAAAAAACCAGCTGTCCGAGCGCATTTTGACCGTTGGGCTAACGTGACATGACGCCTTCAGTGCGCGACCTTGTTCTGGTCTTCGGCAGAATTGGCCTTTTGTCCTTCGGCGGCCCTGCGGCGCAGATATCCTTGATGCATCAGGAGTTGGTAGACCGTCGCGCCTGGCTGTCTGAGGAAACCTATTTGCGCGCTCTTTCCCTATGCATGTTGCTGCCGGGGCCAGAGGCGATGCAGCTGGCCACTTATGCGGGCTGGCGTCTTCGGGGCGTGACCGGAGGGTTGATTGCTGGCACCCTGTTTGTTCTGCCGGGGGCAATAGTCATCTCTGCGCTGGTTCTGCTCTATGCGAGCTTCGGCACCCTGCCCCTTGTGCAAGCCGGTTTTCTGGGGATCAAGGCCACGGTCATCGTGATCGTCCTTCAAGCGCTCCTGAAGCTGTCACTAAAGGCATTGACCGACACGGAACACCGCCTCATCGCGGGGATCGGGTTCCTGGGTATCTTCCTGTTCAACCTGCCCTTTCCACTGATCATTCTGGCCGCCGCGCTATGGGGCTATGTGTCTTTCAAAGGACCCGTTGCGCAGCAAGACACCTCCCCACGCGCAAGTTTTTCCGGCACCCTACGCACGGTTGCCATTTGGGTGCCGCTCTGGCTCGGACCATTGGTCCTCCTGTCCCTGTCCGGTCATCAATTGCTCAGCGACTTGGGATGGTTCTTCGCCCATCTGGCCGTGGTGACCTTTGGCGGGGCCTACGCAGTTTTGGCCTACATGACACAGACGGTGGTCGATCAATATCAATGGATCAGCACCGGCCAGATGATCGACGCGCTGGGCCTTGCGGAAACCACCCCCGGGCCGTTGATTCTGGTCACGCAATTCGTCGCGATGCTGACCGGACAAATCAACGGAGGGGTCTCGCTGGCCTTCGCCGCAGGTGCGGTTGCGCTATGGGCGACGTTCGTTCCGTGTTTCCTTTGGATCTTTCTGGCCGCTCCGTATTTGGACAAACTGGCGACGCGCCCTCGGCTCTCTGCCGCTTTGCATGGCATCACGGCAGCCGTCGTAGGTGTGATTCTCAACCTCTCCGTGTGGTTCGCCTTGAACGTTCTATTCGATGTGGTCACGCAATACAATTGGGGGCCTGTCTCGATACCTTTGCCTGAGTGGGACTCGCTAAACCTCACTGCGGCTGCGCTCACTATCGCCGCCGGGGTATTGATTTTTCGAGCAAAATTAGGGATGACAACGGTTCTGGCACTGATGGCCGTCGCGGGCATCGCTATCCAGCTATTCTGATCAATCCGGCGATACGCGCCCTTTCGTTTCCAGCTAAAACGCCTATGCTGGAGGCGACCACTTTCGAGGATGACACATGTCGCAAGACATCGACTATGGAAACCTGATGCACACCGCCATGCGCGGGCTGATCAAAACCGTTCTGACCGGTGTCTCTGAAACCGGGCTACCAGGCGCGCACCATTTCTTCATCACGTTCGATACAAGAGAAGACGGCGTCGACATCGCAGACTGGCTGCGTGACCGCTATCCGGAAGAGATGACTATTGTGATGCAGCACTGGTTCGAAAACCTCGAGGTCGGTGAAAACGGCTTTGCGATTACGTTGAACTTCGGCGATGCGCCGGAACCGCTCTACATCCCCTACACGGCCATCAAGACCTTCGTGGATCCGTCCGTCGAATTCGGCCTGCGCTTTGAAGGACCCGAGGATGACGACGCGGAAGAGGAATTCGTAGAAGAGACAATCGAGGTTGAAGAACCCGAGGTTCATCACGACGCCGACGTCGTCTCACTGGACAGCTTCCGCAAGTAGTCCATCAAGCCCCGCGCCCTTCGCAGGGTTTATTGTTTTTGCAAAAAGGTCTCGACCGCGCGGGATTTGTCTCCGTTGATGAAGCGCGAGAACGACAGATTCAGCCCGCCCTCGGCCAGGGTTCTATCATATTGCTGCAACTCGTAGCCGCCCTGCGCATCAATAAACAGGGAAAACACGGTCATCGTGTCCCCTTCAATCCGGCCCCAGACAAAGGGTTCTCCTTTCATTGGGTCCAGAGGAACCTCATGGCCGAACACATTCCGTTGCATGGCTGCCGAAAACACATCGGGCCGGTCCGAGGGCACAAAGTCGACCGAGAATTTCTGTTGCTTGACCCGCCCGTCCAGCTTGTAGGTCGTTGTGGTCCAGCTGACATTGAACCCGTGGCGGGTCTCATGGATCGAAACGCTCATATCCCGAGGCGTTGCAGTTCCATCTACGTCGACAACATTGGCGGATCCGGTGTAGTCCCCGACGAAGGGCGTGATACTGGATGCGTTTGCCAGCGTGCCAAGCAAGACCAGCCCCATGGCCAACAGCATGGTTTTCAACGGGATCATCCGAGCTGAGATTGGCATTTCATCCTCCACGATGGCCACACATATATTGTAGCTCAGCGGCAGGCGCGCACAATGGGGCTTGCGCGCGCGATTGGAACAATTTCACCCGCCTTGCGCCTATACCTTGGGTTTTGTTGAGTTTAAGCTGCGCGCAACTTGCCAATTGCGTTGCGGCGCTGCCTTGGCTAAACGGCATACAACTGCATACCAGACGGAGTACCCGATGTCTCAGACCCGCACCGAATCCGACAGCTTTGGCCCGCTCGAGGTTCCCGCTGACAAGTACTGGGGGGCGCAGACGCAGCGCTCGATTATGAACTTCCCCATCGGTTGGGAGAAGCAGCCCGTAGCCATCGTGCGCGCTCTGGGCGTGATCAAAAAAGCCTGCGCAATGGAGAACAAAGCGACCGGCAAGCTGGACGCCAAGATCGCCGACGCGATCATTCAGGCCGCTGGCGAGGTGATCGAGGGCAAGTTCGACGACAACTTCCCTCTAGTCGTATGGCAGACCGGCTCGGGCACGCAGTCCAACATGAACTCGAATGAAGTGATCGCAAACCGCGCGATCGAGATTCTGGGCGGCGTCATCGGCTCGAAAGACCCGGTTCACCCAAATGATCACTGCAACATGGGCCAATCGTCGAACGACACGTTCCCGACCGCGATGCATATCGCAACTGCGGTCAGCGTGCGCGACGTGCTGCTGCCCGGTCTTACCAAATTTGCCGAAACTCTTGAGAAAAAGGCGGCTGAATTCGCGGGTATCATCAAGATCGGTCGCACTCATACGCAGGATGCGACTCCGCTGACGCTGGAACAGGAATTCGGAGCTTACGCCCATCAGATCCGTCAGGGCATTACCCGCGTTGAGGCTGCAATGCCCGGTATCTACGAGCTGGCGCAGGGTGGCACCGCCGTTGGAACCGGGTTAAACACCCATGGTGGATGGGACGAAGCCGTCGCCGCCAACATGGCTGAAATTACTGGCCTGCCCTTTGTAACCGCTCCGAACAAATTTGAAGCATTGGCCGCACATGACGCCATGGTCTTCTTGTCCGGTGCATTGGCGACCATCGCCGGGTCTTGCTACAAGATCGCCAACGATATTCGCTTGCTAGGCTCAGGCCCCCGCTCGGGTCTGGGCGAGCTAATTCTGCCCGAAAACGAGCCAGGGTCTTCCATTATGCCTGGTAAAGTGAACCCGACACAGGCCGAAGCCCTCACTCAGGTGGCTGCCCATGTCATGGGCAATGATGCTGCGATCAAGTTCGCGGGCTCCCAGGGTCATTTCCAGCTGAATGTCTATAACCCGATGATGTCTTACAACCTTCTGCAGTCGATCCAACTGCTGGGCGACGCCACCGACAGCTTCACTGAACGGATGCTGTCGGGCATTCAGGCCAACGAGCCGCGCATCGACAAGCTGATGAAGGAATCTCTGATGCTGGTGACCGCTCTGGCCCCCACCATTGGCTATGACAACGCCACCACAGTCGCCAAAACGGCGCACAAAAACGGAACGACCCTCAAGGAAGAGGCCATCGCGCTGGGTTTTGTCGATGAAGAGACCTTTGACGCTGTCGTTCGCCCCGAACAGATGATCGGCCCGAAAGACTGATGGATAAGCCGGTCAATCTAAACCGGTATCGGAAAGAGAAAGCGCGGGCCGAGAAAAAGGCCCGCGCGGATCAGAATGCGGTCGCCTTCGGTCGCAGCAAGGCCGAAAAACAGGTCGTGAAGCTGCAAAAAGACAAGCAGACCCGCGATTTGGACAATCACGAGTTGGATGAATGAGCGGCCCTCCGGTCAAACGCTCTCTGACCCTCAAGGGGCACCGGACTTCAGTCTCGCTTGAGGATGAATTCTGGCGCGCGTTTCGCGATATTGCCGAAGAAAAACAACAGCCCATCAATGCTTTGGCTGCAGACATTGATGTTGCACGCGACCCTGAAACAGGTTTAGCATCGGCCATTCGTGTTTTTGTTCTGAAATGGTACCGCGACAAGCTTTGACGCTTGTCAGAGCCTCAGCTATGAGTGTAGTTTGAATGAGAACAAAATAGGTACATTCATGAGCAAAATAGTTTTGGGTCCTGATGGCCTCGCCCGATGCGCATGGTGTCAAGCGGCGCCTGAGTTCTTCGACTATCATGACACGGAATGGGGTTACCCGGTGTCCGATGATCGACGATTGTTCGAAAAACTGTGTCTTGAAAGCTTTCAGTCCGGCCTCAGCTGGCGCACGATCCTGAACAAGCGCGAGAATTTTCGCCGCGCCTTTTGCGACTTTGATTTCAACAAGATGGCCGAGTTTTCTGAGGCTGATATCGAACGCCTTCTGCAAGATGCAGGTATCATCCGCCATCGCGGCAAGATCGAAGCCGTGATCAACAACGCCCGTCGTGCGCAGGAGTTGGTGGCGAAGGAAGGTTCCCTCGCGGCCTACGTCTGGCGGTATGAACCGACCTCACCACCAGAGCCACAGACCGCCAGCACCTCAGCCGAGTCAGTGGCGATGTCGAAGGACCTGAAGAAGCGGGGATGGAAGTTTGTCGGCCCCACCACCGTTTTTGCCTTCATGCAGGCGATGGGGCTGATCAATGATCACGCGATAGGCTGCGTCAGCCGTGAAAAAGCGGCGCAGATGCGCCGCGATTTCGTCAAACCGGTTTAGGCGTCACGCGGACGCTTTGAAGATCTTGTCGATGTTGCTGCCGAGGGCGGCGTTGAATTCGGCGTCCGATTGCTGTTTCGAAAGCCCCTCGGTCAGCGCGCGCGAAAACGACGCGATCATCTTGCCGTTCTGACCCAGCAGATCACAGGCCTGCTCGGTCGAGTAACCACCCGACAGGGCCACTACGCGCAGAACACGCGGGTGATCGGCCACTTCGTCAAAGAGGTTCGCGACGCTTGGGATGGTCAGCTTCAGCATGACCTCCTGCCCTTCGGCCAGTTGGTCGAGGTTTTTCAGAATTTCGGCTTTCAGGATGTCCTCGGCCTCGGCTTTGGTTTCCGAGTTGATGTTCACCTCAGGCTCGACAATCGGCACCATGCCAGCGTCGGTTACAACGCGAGCCACGTCGAATTGCTGGGCAACAACGGCGGCGATACCTTCGGCGTTGGCTTCATGAATGACCGAGCGTTCCTTGGTGCCAAACACGCCTTCCGTTTGGGCCAATGTCTCGGCCAGCCCCGGGATGGGCTTCATCATCTGCACACCGTTTGCAGTATCTTCCAGACCCTTGTCGATTTTCAGGAACGGCACGATCCCTTTGACGGACCACAGGTAATCGGCCACCTTGCGGCCGTCGATCTCTTCGCCAAGGGTGCGTTCGAACAGGATCGCGCCGATCACTTTGTCCTTGGTGAAGTCATCCGCCAGGATGATCCGCGCGCGCATGTTCTGGATTTCGCCGAACATCTCCTCTTCCGAGGCGTATTGCGCAGCATCCACACCGTAGAGTGCCAGAGCTTTCGGGGTTGATCCGCCGCTTTGATCCAGTGCTGCAATAAAGCCTGCTCCGTTTGACATCTGCGCGCGCTGTTCTGCTTTGGACATAGTATTTTCCCGTTCAAGACTGATTCCGATTTCCTTCATCGCATACAGCACAGTTATGGGTGATGGTAGTTTGTTAGCGCTCAACCACGCGCAACCATATGCCATCCCGCGATCTGACCGTCAGATGAGCCACCGGAACAGGCGTTTTGTCCGGGATTGTTTCGAATCTGAAATGGCGCAGCAATGTGGACAGGATCAAAGGTCCCTCCACCATCGCAAACCCGGCCCCGGGACAGACGCGAGGGCCTGTCGAGAACGGAATATAGGCCTCACGCTGACAGGTTTTGCCGTTTTCCGTACCCCAACGAATGGGATCGAAGTCATCCGGGTTGTCCCACAGCCGCTCTTGCCGATGCAGATGCCAGGGGCTGATCACAATCTGCGACCCTTTTGGAATGTCTCTGTTGCGAAACCTATCGGGGCAACTGGCCTGCCGGACCATCATGGGCACCGGCGGATAGAGCCGGAGCGACTCACGGAACACGTCGCGGCTGAGTTTCAGCTTGGACATAACCGCGAAAGAGCGATCCTCAAGCGCCTGCGCTTCCGAGGCCAGTTTCTCCTGCCACTCGGGATAGAGCGCCATCAGGTAGAGCGTCCAGGCCAGGGCCGAGGCGCTGGTTTCGTGTCCGGCCAGAAAAAAGATCGATACCTGATCGACCATCTCCTCCGGATCAAAACACTTGCCGGTTTCCGGGTCCGGTGTCTTCATGATCTTTGTTGCCAGATCATTGGGCGCGCGATCCGCAGCAATCGCGGCAGCCCGATCTTTCGTCAGTTTGGCAATAAGGGCGCGGATCTCTCGCGCGGCTCCACGCGTCTTTCGCGAATGAAACCGGGGCAACCAGCGCGGGAGCGGCACGAGGGCGGCGAGGTTCAACAAGGGCTGCTCGCGCTGATACGCTCGGAACCTGTCGAATACCTGCGCGGCAATGTCGTGTTCGATAGGCACGGAAAACAGGGTTCGGAAAATCACATCAGCGGCGGCATGGCTGGTGACCTGTTCGCACTCGGCTTGCGTTCCCGCCAAAGGGCGCAGCCGATCCACACAAGCGTCAGCGGCGGCGAGCATGGCAGGGAACGTATCCTTCAGCCGACCGCCCTCAAAAGCAGGGTCAATGATACGACGCTGGTGCTTCCACATCGCGCCGTTGGTCAGAAACACGGACTCCCCCAGCAACGGCCGCAACCCTTCGCTGATGCGGTTGGATTTCGGAAAATCATCCGGACGTTTCTTGAGGACCTCATCCACCAAATCCGGCTGATTGATCATGTAGGACCGGAAAAACGGCGTGCGAAACTCGGCCATCCACGCGCGGTAGAGCCGCTGAGGTTGCGCTGACAGCAGGTCCTGCCGGAACAATTTCAGATAGCGCCAGAGAGAGACTCGATCCGGGCGAGACTGCGGCTTGGGCGGTTTCATCGGCTCGTATCCGTGTGTTTGGAAACAGGCGTCTCGATCCGGCTGTTCGACGGCGCGCGGTCCTTAAACCGTTCCGCCAGTGTCAGAGGTCCCGCCGTGATGCGGAAATAGTCATATGTTCCCGGTCGATCAAAGGCGCAGAGGTATTGAAAATGCAGCCGAAAGAACCTCCACCGCAGGGCTTTCCATCGCTCGGGCGACAGCGTCTGTGTAAAGGCGGCGGACAGGACCAAAGGCCATTTCTTGGCGGGACCCGCGACGCCGCTGACGGCGACCGGATCACATAGGGCGAAAGAGCAGCCATCACCGGGCGCTGAGACATCCACCCATGTCAAATTGGTTTGCGTAGACAGGAACTGAAGATCCGACCTGAGTTTCTGTGCCTTGGGTAGGAACGAGACCATCGGTACCACTTGCCCAAGTGTCAGAAACGACTGTGCTGGCCCACCGGCGGTCTGTCTGCGCAAAACATCCGCCAGAACAGAAACGCCCAGATGCGCGCCCGAGCTATGGCCGACGACCAGAACCTCATCCACGTCCGTCTCTAGCGCGGCCTCGATCAAATCCGCGAACTCCTCAAGGCGGTGCTGGAGCTTGTCCGGAATCTCCCCCTGAAATTGCGCCGAGTATGCGTAATCATGCATCAGGTAATAGGCGAAAAGCCGATTGTCGATTTTGCGGAACCAGCGCAGCAGACCGTAGGCCAAAGCCAAACCCGGCAGCAACCCCCACCATCCAGCCAGAGTGGCCGCAAGGATCACGACCAACACGGCAGCGAGAAGTTGCAACAGCAGCATCCCCACCGGATAGAGCGCCGCAATCACCGGGCCTTTTCTGAGTTGCCGCAGCCGTTTTAACGTTCCTGTTGAGATATAGGTCCATGCCGTCTGACCAAGCTGCTGATAGGTCGCCAGTATCGAGCCCGACATGCTGTCTTGAACGATATCGGACCAGACCAGAACCTCGACATCCGTTTGAACCTCAACCCCGTCCTGAACGGAGGAAACATGCCAGCCAAATGGGCCATCGCCCGTCTTGGGCGCGAGCGTGATCTGATAACCCGAGATCTCAGCCTGCGTTTGCGACTCAGCCCGGTACAGCTCGCGATAACGCCGCGCAGGGATCGGGTCGTAGCCGGGAATGTAGAACACATGCCGCCTGCGCAGCTGTGGTTGATTTATCTGACTGCTCATGGCCTTACCTTCTGCTGCGCAGGTTAACGCAGCATTGCGGCCAAGGTAAGGTGGATCAGCCCAGAACCGCCAGCGCCGGGAAGGTTTCCAGCAGCCACCAGCTGAATTCGGTGAAGAGGCCAGTGATCAGCATGATGCCCACGAACAGAAGCAGCCCGCCCATGACCTTCTCGATCGTGCCCATATAGGGTTTGATCCGGTTCATGACGCCCATCGAGCGATTCAGGAACATCGCAGCCAGCAGGAACGGAATCCCCAGACCCGCCGCATAAACACCCAGCAGCAACGTGCCGCGCGCGACCGAGGCCTCGGACGCGGCCAGTGACAGGATTGCACCCAGCTGAGGGCCAATGCACGGCGTCCAGCCAAAGGCAAAAGCGAGACCCAGAATATAGGCGCCAAAGACCGAGCCACCGGAGTCTCCGGTTTCAACCCGCGCTTCGCGGTCAAGCAGAGGGATACGGAATACGTTCAGAAAGTGCAGGCCAAAGACAATCACCACGGCACCCGAGAGCTTAGCGAAAAGCACCTGATTTTTCAGAACAAACGCCCCGAAGGCTGAGGCGGTAAAGCCAAGCAGCAGGAACACGGTCGACAGACCCAAAACAAAGAACAAGGCGGTCAAAGTCGCCTTGCGCCGGGCGCGGGCCTGATCTTGCATTTCGTTGATGCTGACGCCGCTCATATACGCCAGATACGGCGGCACGATGGGCAGCACACAGGGCGACAGAAAGCTGATCAAACCGCCGATCAGGGCGATGAACATAGCAGGCAGCAGACCCGCGTCGATGATATCTATTCCGAACATGTTTCAGCACATATGGTATGGAGGCGGCTTCGTCACGGGGCTATTAAGTCACATCCTCGTGGTTGCGCGCTGGACACTGCGCCTTGGGCGAAATATTTGAGCCTTATGTCTAATCCTACTGAAACCCTCGATGCCCTCGGCCTGTTGTGCCCTTTGCCTGTGTTGAAAGCGCGCAAAAAGCTAAAGTCTTTGCCCGGTGGAGCAGTATTGCGCGTGCTGGCGGATGATCCTGCGGCGATTGTTGATGTCCCGCATTTCTGCGCGGAGAGCGGCCACACCCTACTGTCGCAAGGGGAAGAGAACGGCCATCAGGTCTATCTGATCCAGAAAGCGGGTTAAGTCCCAAGCAATCAAAACGAAAAAGGCGGGCCTCAAGCCCGCCTTTTCATTCTAGCTTCCAAGTGACCACCAACCGCGCCGTTTAGGCTTGGGCGGCTCTGACGGTTGTTCCGGCTCTTCCGCAACTGTCTCCAGAACGGGTTCGGCTGGGGTTTCCTCAACTGCGGGTGCGGCTTCAGCCTCAGCAACCTCTTCGACCGGGGCGGGTTCCTCAGCCGGTTGAGCTTCGACCGGTTCTTCTGCTTCCACCGCCTCGGCAGGCTCTGCCGTTTCAACAGCTTCAGCAGTTTCTTTGGTGTCTTGAGCCGGTTCCGGTGCGGCTTCTGTAACCTCCGCGACGTCCGATGGAGCCTCTTCGACCTGTTCCGGAGCAGCCTCAGCCTCGGCAACCACATCGGCTGCTTCCACTGGGGCGTCTTCCTTGGCCTCTGCCTCCTGTTCGAGGGCATCCTGCGCTTCGGATTCCACGTCTTTCTTCTTGCGACGGGGCGCACGGCGACGCTTGGGCTTGGCGGGCTTTTCGTCCTCGTCCGATGCCTCAGGAGCATCTTCAGCTTTGGCTTCGTCCGAGGGAGCCTCGGCGGCCGTGTCTTCACCCGCTTCTGATGTCTCAGCCTCTTGCTGATCGCTACCGCCCTTCTTACGGCGACGACGACGACGCTTGCGCTTGGGCTTGGATTCTTCTTCGGCCTGAACCGCCTCTTCTTCGGTCTCTTCCTCTTCGGTTGCGTCAACCAGATCCATCAGTGACGCATCGACGGAGACGACCGGAGCGGTCGCTTCGGGCACGATCCGGCTGGCGGTCTTGAACTTCTCCAGCGAGAAATCGGGGCTGACCAGATGCATGTCGCCTTCGACGCGCACGGACAGACCATAGCGCGCCTCGATCTGGGCGATATGTTCGCGTTTCTGGTTCATCAGGAAGTTGGCAATGCTGACCGGGCAGCGCACCAGAACCTCGCGTGAGCGGCGGCGGGTGCCTTCTTCTTCGATCTGGCGCAGGATCGACAGCGCCATGTTGTCGTCCGAGCGGATCAGGCCGGTGCCATGACAGGCCGGGCATGGCTGCGTCGTCGCCTCGAGCATACCGGGGCGCAGGCGCTGGCGGCTCATCTCCAACAGGCCAAAGCCCGAGATACGACCCACCTGAATACGCGCGCGGTCGGTTTTCAGCTTGTCCTTCAGGCGTTTTTCGACCGCAGTGTTGTTCTTGCGCTCGTCCATATCGATGAAGTCGATAACGATCAGACCGGCAAGGTCCCGCAGACGCAACTGGCGCGCCACTTCCTCGGCCGCCTCAAGGTTGGTCTTGAGCGCAGTTTCCTCGATCGAGCCTTCTTTGGTCGCCCGGCCCGAGTTCACGTCGATCGCCACTAGCGCTTCGGTCACGCCGATCACGATATAGCCACCGGATTTCAGCTGCACGGTCGGGTTGAACATCCCGGCCAGATAGCTTTCCACCTGATAGCGCGCGAACAGAGGCAGCGCGTCCTCATACCGTTTCACGTTCTTGGCGTGCGACGGCATGATCATCTTCATGAAGTCCTTGGCAATGCGGTAACCGCCCTCGCCTTCGACCAGAACCTCGTCGATGTCGCGGTTATAGAGGTCACGGATCGACCGTTTGATCAGGTCGCCTTCCTCATAGATTTTTGCGGGCGCAATGGACTTCAGCGTCAGCTCGCGAATCTGCTCCCACATGCGCTGCAGGTATTCATAGTCGCGCTTGATCTCGGATTTCGTGCGTTTGGCCCCTGCGGTCCGGATGATCAGGCCGGCGCCAGTTGGCACGTCGATCTCGGCTGCGATTTCCTTCAGCTTCTTGCGGTCGGGCGCATTGGTGATCTTGCGGCTGATGCCGCCGCCACGCGCTGTGTTGGGCATCAGGACGCAGTAACGACCGGCCAGCGAGAGATAGGTGGTCAGCGCGGCACCCTTGTTGCCCCGCTCTTCCTTGACGACCTGCACCAGCAGAACCTGGCGCACTTTGATCACTTCCTGGATCTTGTAACGACGCGGGCGCGGCTTGTGCGGAGGGCGAATATCCTCGCTGTCGTCTTCGTCCGCAACCGATTCAATCGAATCATCCTTGGCGGTCGCATCAGGCTTTTTCTCTTCGTCGTCTGAGTCGTCACCTTCGGCAGGCTCTGTCTCAGTGGTTTCTGCCTCAGGCGCAGCCTGCGCGGTTTCCTCGGTGTCAGCCTCGGCTTCTTCCGCTTCAGCTGCAGCTTCGGGCTGTTCTTCCGCCTCGGTTTCAGCCTGTTCATCAGAGGTCGCCTCAACGGTCTCGACCTCAATAATCTCAACCTCAGCAGTCTCTTCCTCAGCAGCCGGAGCGTCAGTGGCCTCAGACGCTTCATCCTCAGAGGGTTCTTCCACCGGCGTCTCGGCAACCGTCTCCATTGGAGAGGTCCCCTCGGGCACAGTCAGATCATCACTCTCTTCGCTGTCGTCGAGATCAATGGTCTCCATACCCGTTGGCTCGGACGAGACATCCAATGTCTCGACCGGGTCGTTCGACTTGACGTCCGCTGCTTTGCTGCGCGACCGCGAGCGGCGTTTCTTGGGTTTGGCTTCCTCGGCCTCATCACGCGCCTTCATCGCCTCGGCATAGGCGCGCTCTTCCTCCATCAGCGCCTCACGGTCGGCGACGGGGATCTGATAATAGTCGGGATGAATTTCAGAAAACGCCAGGAAACCATGGCGATTGCCGCCATAGTCCACGAACGCCGCCTGCAGAGACGGTTCGACCCGGGTAACTTTTGCTAGATAGATATTGCCAGCGAGCTGGCGTTTGTTTTCGGATTCAAAATCGAACTCCTCGACCTTGTTTCCGTCAACCACCACAACCCTAGTTTCCTCGGCGTGGGTGGCATCGATAAGCATTTTCTTAGCCATGTGTCCTTGATGCACCGCGCCAAACGCGTTGTCCTGACCCATCCAGGCGGACAGGCACTTTTGGGGAGGTGTCTTGTACGGGCGATATCGGACGGCGCGCGGCAGGGTCTGGCGCTGTGGCCCCCTGCCCGGTCTCTCAAACGTTGCGCGCGCGTCATCGCGGTTCTTCTCCGACAGGCGCGATCTTGGTCGCTGCCTGCCCATTTATTCCTTTCGCTCGGAATTTTCCGGGCTCAGGCACTCCATTGCCCCGACCGGGGCACAATCGGTCTGCCATGCCGTGAAAGATCGATCATCACATGCGGCACAGCAGCGAAACTCAAAAAAGCGGGACTTATGGGCGTCAAAATCGCCAAGCCCGTTCGGACACAATAAAAGCAGTCCTGTGGAAAAGACAATGGGCAAACGTCATGCGACCGAGAAAGCAACATAATTGACAGCGAGGTCGCAAACAGAACAGACTTAAATCCAACGCTGCTCAGGATGGGTCTGCAAGCCCGAGGAATTGAATGCCCAACGAAGTTTGGAAAATACGTCTGATCAGCCGCACGATTGGCGCGGATCGTGGTCGTGCGGCACGGGGACGCCCAGCACAGGTCTGATTTTGATCGTAATCTCAATCACCTGAATAATCGGATAGCCATAATGAACGAACAAACTCGCAGCTCTGCAAGAACTGGCGGACGCGCAGCGCGTCGTGCTGCCCGCGCCGCGGCCCTGCCCGACCACTTGCGCCCGGTCCGCCCGGGGATGGAGGGCGGCACCTACAAGCCTCTGACCCAAGCGCAGATGGAGCGTATTCACGAAGCGGCGCTTCAGGCTCTGGAAACCATCGGGCTGGCGGACGCTCCGCAAAGCGGGATCGACTATCTGGTGGGCGCTGGCTGCACTCTGGGTGACGATGGGCGCATTCGTTTCCCGCGTGCATTGGTCGAAGACACCATCGCCAAAGCAAACCGCTCGGTCACTTTGTATAGTCGAAACGGCAAGACCGATCTGGAGCTGAGCGGGACAAAGGTTCACTACGGCACGGCGGGTGCCGCGGTCAGCATGGTCGACGTGGATGGGCGGAATTACCGCGACTCGACCGTGCAGGACCTGCACGATGCTTCTCGCATCTGCGAGCAGCTCGACAATATCCACTTCGTTCAGCGCCCCATGGTGTGCCGTGACATCGCCGACAACCTCGAGATGGACCTGAACACGATCTACGCGGCATGCGCGGGTACGTTTAAACATATCGGCACCTCCTTTACCGAACCCAGCCACGTTGCCCCGGCGATGGAGATGATCCACATGATCGCCGGCGGCGAGGACAAATGGCGCGAACGTCCGTTTATCTCGAACTCGAACTGCTTTGTTGTTCCACCCATGAAATTCGCAACCGAAAGCTGCGAAGTCATGGAAGCGGTCATCAAAGCCGGGATGCCGGTCCTGTTGCTGTCTGCTGGCATGGCCGGAGCAACCGCACCGTCGACCATCGCAGGCGCCATCACTCAAGCGACCGCAGAATGTCTGGCCGGTCTGGTCTACGTAAATGCCGTAGTTCCTGGCGCGCCCGCCGTCTTTGGCACTTGGCCCTTCGGTCTGGACTTGCGCACCGGGGCGATGTCCGTGGGATCGGGCGAACAGGCGCTGCTGAGCGCGGGATGCGCCCAGATGCACAACTTCTACAACCTTCCGGGCGGAACCGCCGCCGGAGCATCGGATTCGAAACTGCCCGACATGCAGGCCGGGTGGGAGCAGATGTGTTCGAACGTCATGACCGGCCTGTCTGGTGCCAACATGATCTATGAGGCCGCCGGTATGCATGCGTCCCTTCTTGGGTTCTGTCTTGAAAGCCTGATCCTGGGCGACGACCTGATCGGACAAGCGCAGCGTTGCGTGCGTGGGATCGAAGTGTCGGACGAAACTCTGGCGCTGGATCAGATCGCTGAGGTGTGTATTGGCGGGCCCGGCCACTATCTCGGTACGGATGCGACGCTCAGCCGGATGCAGGCGGACTATGTTTATCCAACCTTCGGCGACCGCACCTCACCCAAAGAATGGGCCGAATTGGACAAGCCTGACCTGATCGAAAAGGCAATCGCGCGCAAAAACGAAATCCTCTCTAGCCCGTCTGCAGCGAATTTCGACCCTCTGCTGGACGCGGAAATTCGCGCCAAATTCAACATTCACTTACCGCTGTAAGAAATTGAAAAGCGGCCCGATTTTACTCGGGCCGCCGTTTTACGTCAGCGATTAGCCGTTGCTTGGGGGCAGCAAACCGGCTTCTTGCGCGATGGCGATTTCATCCGCATCCAATGCGCCATCCCCATTTGCATCCATGGCCGAGAACGTATCAGCGTTAACCTCGGGCACGACGGCTTGAACCTCTTCGATGGTCAGCACGCCGTCTCCATTTGCGTCGGCAGCCGATTGCGCGGCAGCCAGATTGGGCAGTGCGAGTGCTACAGCCGCCAGAGCGGTCAGATATTTCGGTGTCATAAGTTTGCCTCCTGAGTGAATATTTGGATTTTGCGTCCGGACGAGCGCAAGAAACCTCAGGATTGGGGCAGCGTCACCCGCATAGCGAGATCGAGGCCACTTCGCGCCAATCTCCGCGTGTTTGGCCGAGTCGCCTCTGCGGCTTGTTGCCGGGCAAAAATCCCCCATCGCGCCTCGGCAGAACTTGCCCGACGGTTTTGAGGTGATCCGGCAAAACTTAGCTTAGCGGCCGGTCGTTGGACAAAAAGAAAGGGGGCCGAAGCCCCCTGTCAGTTTCGCCTTCCAGGCTCATTTCGTTGACCGCCCGGTATTTTTTTGCCTGCGGCCTGGACTGCGCATGGGGCGAGCGCACCCGCCCCGTGAAAGAGTGGGAGGGAGCAATATTCCGCCCCACCCTGTTCCCGGCCAACACGGGCATGTCGGCCGAGTGGAACATGGCTTTGATGGTAAGTCTCAGCGCCATGCTCCGTATTCGTCGGGGCCGGTACATAAGGCAGCGACCGACCCCTGCACCCCGGGTTGCCGGGGCGCTAAACTCAGCTACACCCGCTTGTCGCGCCGCAGGTGTTGCACTTCATGCAGGTGCCGTTGCGCACCAGCGTGTAGTTTCCGCATTCGCCGCAGGGGTCTCCCTCATAGCCCTGCATTTTGGCTTTGGTCCGTGCGTCCATGCCGGTCGCCACGGCCGTTTCCGCCGGCGCTTCAAACGCGGCTGCCGGTTCGGACATTCCGTTGAGTTCGGCCTGCGGGTTGAACATCGCCAGGTCCTGTGGCAGGCGCTTCCGCAGATATCCGGTCGAGCTGATTTGCTTCAACACTTCCAAAGATTTGGACGCCGCAGTGTCACTGATCTCGGAGACATTCGAGACCCCTTCTTCCTCACCACGCCCAAGATCATCAAAACTCGCGCCTTCAGGTTTCACATGGGCCAGATCGGTGCGGTCCAAGTAGGACACGGCCAATTCGCGGAAGATATAGTCCAGGATCGAAGTCGCGTTCTTGATCGAGTCGTTGCCCTGCACCATCCCAGCCGGTTCGAACTTGGTGAACGTAAAGGCGTCGACGAATTCCTCGAGCGGCACGCCGTATTGCAGGCCGACCGACACCGCGATGGCAAAGTTGTTCATCATCGCCCGGAAGCCCGCGCCTTCCTTGTGCATGTCGATGAAGATCTCGCCCAGCTTGCCGTCTTCAAACTCACCGGTCCGCAGGTAAACCTTGTGGCCACCAACGATCGCCTTCTGGGTATAACCCTTGCGGCGATGGGGCAGTTTCTCGCGGTGGCTGCGGATCATTTCCTTGACCACAACCTTCTCGATCACCTTTTCGGCCAGAACGACGGCTTTTTCCTGCGTCGAGCCGCTTTCCAGCACTTCCGCAGCTTCGTCGTCATCCTCGACCAGCGCCGCCGCCAAAGGCTGCGACAGTTTCGAGCCATCACGATACAGCGCGTTCGCCTTTACACCCAGCGACCAGCTGAGTTCGTATGCCTTCTGGCAATCCTCAATGGTCGCGTCATTCGGCATATTGATCGTCTTCGAGATCGCGCCCGAGATGAAGCTCTGCGCTGCCGCCATCATGGTGATGTGGCTATCAACCCCAAGGAAACGCTTGCCTTTCTTGCCACACGGGTTGGCGCAATCGAAGATCGAATAGTGCTCTTCCTTCAGATGCGGCGCACCTTCCAGCGTCATGGTCCCGCAGACGTGGTCGTTCGCCGCGTCGATATCCGCCTTGGTAAAGCCCAGATGGCGCAGGAGGTCGAAGGTCGGATCGTTCAGCTTGGTTGCCGGGATGCCCAGAACGCCGGTGCAGAAATCCTCACCCAGTGTCCACTGGTTGAAGACGAACCGGATGTCGAAGGCGCTTTCCAGCGCGGCGTCTACTTTAGCCAGCTCATTCGGGCCAAAACCATGGCCGGTCAGCGAGGTGTGGTTGATCCCCGGCGCGTTTCCGATCGTGCCGTGCCCAACCGCATAGCCCACGATCTCTTCAATCTGAGACGAGGAATAGCCCAGCTTCTCCAGCGCCGACGGTACCGAGCGGTTGATGATCTTGAAGTAACCGCCCCCGGCCAGTTTCTTGAACTTGACCAGGGCAAAGTCAGGCTCGATCCCGGTGGTGTCGCAATCCATCACCAGACCGATGGTGCCGGTCGGTGCGATCACGGTGGCCTGCGCGTTTCGGTAGCCGTGTTTCTCACCCAGGCTCAGAGCCTCATCCCAGGCCGACATGGCCAGATCGATCAGACGCTTGTCCGGGCAGTTGCTGTGGTCCAGAGGCACCGGCTTTACGGCCAGTTTCTCATATCCATTGGTCACGCCTTGCGCTGCACGGCGGTGGTTGCGAATGACGCGCAGCATGTGGTCCGCGTTGCGCTCATAACCCTTGAACGGACCCAGCTCTCCGGCGATCTCGGCAGAGGTCGCATAAGCCACACCGGTCATGATTGCAGTAAGCGCGCCACAGATCGACCGACCCTCGTCCGAGTCGTAGCTGTAGCCCATGTTCATCAGGAGGCCGCCGATGTTCGCATAGCCCAGACCCAAGGTACGGAAATCATAGGAGAGTTTGGCGATTTCCTTCGACGGGAACTGCGCCATGGTCACAGAGATTTCCAGAGTCAGGGTCCAAAGGCGCGCCGCATGCATGTAATCGGCCGCCTGGAACTCACCATCCTTCAGGAAGGTCAGCAGGTTCATGGACGCCAGGTTACAGGCCGTATCGTCCAGGAACATGTATTCCGAACACGGGTTCGAGCCGCGAATCTCACCATCTTCTGGGCATGTGTGCCATTCATTGACCGTGTCATGGAACTGGATGCCCGGATCAGCGCAAGCCCATGCTGCGTGGCCGACTTTCTCCCACAGATCGCGTGCCTTTACGGTCTTGGCGACCTTGCCGTCGGTGCGGTTGATCAACTCCCAATCGGCGTCTTTCTCAACAGCGGTCAGAAACGCGTTGGTCACGCGGATCGAGTTATTCGAGTTCTGACCCGAGACCGAGCTGTAGGCTTCCGAATCCCAGTCCGTGTCATAGGTGGGGAATTCGATGCTGTCGTGACCCTGCCGCGCATAGTCCAGCACGCGCTTGATGTAAGTCTCGGGGATCGCGACCTTTTTGGCCTCACGCACCGCTTTCTTCAAACTATCATTCTTGTTGGGATCATACGCATCGTCCTGCGCGCCGTCCCAGCTGCGGATGGCCTCGAAAATGCCGTTCAGCATCTTCTCGTGCATCTTCGATCCGGCAACGATCGAGGCCACCTTCTGCTCTTCGATCACCTTCCATTCGATGAATTGCTCGATGTCCGGGTGATCCGCATCGACGATCACCATCTTTGCTGCTCGACGGGTTGTCCCGCCTGATTTGATCGCGCCAGCGGCGCGGTCGCCGATCTTGAGAAAGCCCATGAGGCCCGAGGACTTGCCGCCACCCGACAACGCTTCGCCTTCTGCACGCAGATGGCTGAAATTGGTGCCTGTTCCCGAGCCATATTTGAACAGGCGCGCCTCGCGCACCCACAGATCCATAATGCCGCCTTCGTTCACCAGATCATCATCGACGGACTGGATGAAGCACGCATGCGGCTGCGGATGCTCGTAAGCGGATTTCGACTTGGTCAGTTTGCCGGTTTTATAGTCGACATAGTGATGTCCCTGTGCCGGGCCGTCGATCCCGTAAGCCCAGTGCAGACCGGTGTTGAACCATTGCGGCGAGTTCGGCGCGGCGCGCTGGGTCGCTAGCATGTAGCGCATTTCGTCAAAATAGGCGCCCGCGTCTTCCTCGGTTGAGAAATAGCCACCCTTCCAGCCCCAATAGGCCCAAGCGCCTGCCAAACGGTCAAACACCTGCTTCGAAGATGTCTCACCTTCGAACTCGGCATCGTCAGTCGGGACCGAGCGCCACAGGAACTCAGGTACATCCTTTTCTTTGACCTTCTTCAGCTTGCTGGGAACGCCCGCCTTACGGAAGTATTTCTGTGCGATGACATCACTGGCCACCTGGCTCCAGCTTGAGGGGACCTGGATATTGTCCAGACGAAAAACAATTGTGCCGTCAGGGTTTCGAATCTCGGACGTTGCCGAGACGAAATCGAGGTCCGCATACGCATCCTGCCCTGATTTGGTAAATTTTCTTTCAATCTTCATGTCCGCCGCCTTTTAATGTCCGTCTACCCTCGCTGCGGCTTGGGAAATGCAAAGCCACTAGCAATGCCGAACTTGACAGACGCAAAGGACCAACCGCTGCCCGTATGAGCGCGATACCGCCGCTGCGGTTGCACAAATGTACTCGTGTGCGTTCCGTCCCTGCCCTGCGCCCTCTCCGGCTTTCATACCAGATGTAGTGGCGTCATATTCGGCCCATACAATCTGGCGTATCTTTGCATATCAGGTCAACGACCTTTTTAAGTCATTTTTGAAATCTTTTGTGTTGACCTGTTTGTCGGGTGCATGGAGATCTGATTCCTCCACAGAGTGATCCACGGCGAGACGACGCCGATCGCAAAACCGGCCACATGAAATTGCCTTTTATACCAGCATGGTTATCCGGGTTTGATCATCCAGACCTGTGCTGGCTAAGCTGGCAGGGAATCATATTGTGGCCTTTCGGCCATATCCTTGCGTCAACCCATTGAACAAAGAGCAGGCAAAACGATGAAGTTGCTTCACCTCGCCCCGATAGGCGCCCTAATCGCGGCCTGCACAGCGCAAGAATTGCCAACGGCGTCGCGTAGCGCTCAATTCAGCGCCTACCCCGACAGGTTGTTCGAAACCTTCCAGACCAGTTGCGACGGCCCCGGCGAAACCTTCCAGAAAATCGACGCCAATTCTTATGAGTGCCGCGAGTTTCTACCACCGGATACCACAGCCTTTTTGATTCTCAGCTATGATGGCTCGCCCGAGGATCTGCCGCAGAGTATCATGCGCATGACCTCAACCAAAACCTCTGGCGGGTACCGCGTGGATGCGCGGCTGTTCTTTCATGTGCCGCAGAAAAGCGGCGCAACCGTCGAAGTTCCCGTTGAAAGCAAAACGCTGGATAAAGCGCTGAGCGCGCTCTACCAAGCGATGGGTGGTTCACCAACATAAGTGAAGAAGTGGTCGGGGCGGCAGGATTCGAACCTACGACCCCCTGTACCCAAAACAGGTGCGCTACCAGACTGCGCCACGCCCCGAACCGTGCGACGTTCCTAACGATGCTGATCTGATTTGAAAAGCCCTAACAGGGCCAAATCGCACTCGCTTGTGAAAAAATTTCGTGCCGCATCTGGGTGCCGGGCTGAATGCCGTAACGCGCGGACAAACCGGCGTTGATTTCAAGCACGGCAAAGATGTCGCCGCCCCCTTCAATCGGAGTCAGATCACCGGGAATCGCACCTTCATGCACGCGGGTCACAACGCCCGAGTGATCGACGAAAATCATGTCCAGAGGAATCAGTGTGTTCTTCATCCAGAACGCCACCTGTTGCGGTGGATCGTAGACGAAGAGCATGCCAGACCGGTTCGGTAAGTGCTCGCGGAACATCAGCCCGCGCGATTTCTCGGGACCGGTCACGGCCAGTTCAACATCAAATCGGACATGAGTCTGATCGTTGCGCAACTCTACCCGGTCAGGACGACATTCGGCGGCCACGCTTTCTGCCAGAAACGTCACGCATACTGCCAGAGAAGCCCAAAACCGCATCATGGTGTTAGTGATCCAGCGCCGCTTCCCAAGCCAAGACCTGAGCCGCCATACGGCCCCGTTTGCCATCAATCACCCGCATGGCCAACGCCTCGCCCGGCTGCAGATCGGCAAGGCCAGAACGGCGGAGAACTTCGATATGCAAAAACACATCCTCATCCCGGCCGAACACATTGGCGAATCCGAATCCCTTGCCCTTGTCGAACCATTTCACCCGTGCAGCTTCCAAAGGCGCCGCCGCAATCGCCGCCGGATCCAGCTCGGCAAAGTCAGCCAACATCATTGAGTCGGCGCGCACCGGAGGATCAACAGCAACAACTTCGACGGCCTGAACACCGCGATCTGTGCGATGGGTCATGATCTCGATGCCTGCCCCATCGGCAACCGAGCTCTGCCCGAAATTCCGCAACACGTTCACATGCAACAGAATATCCGGGCCGCCTTCATCAGACACAACGAACCCGTATCCCTTTGCGGGATCGAACCATTTTACGTGTCCACGAACGCGGTACATGTTGTTCAGGTCTTCAGGCACGGTGTTCCCATCGAATGATTTAGTAGTGCGTTAAGGTTTCGGTTTTTATGGCAATGGCAGGCAAATTCAAGCTGAAAAAAACCTTTGATTTCGGTCTGTTGCATTTCGCGATACGTGAACGTCATGGATTTAACCTCTGCACATCCCAAGCGGAACCCGGATCAGCCCTCCGCCATCTGAACCGATCATGCAGGCGAAATGCGCCGTCGGCCCAGAATTCAATTTCAGTCGGAACCAACCGGTATCCTCCCCAAAATGGAGGGCGCGGCGGATTGGATCCAAGTTTTGCCGTCACCTTGGCAACCTCGGCCATCAGGGCCGTTCGGCTGCTCAGGGGTTGCGACTGCTTAGACGCCCAAGCACCCAGCCGACTTTTCAGCGACCGTGACGCATAATATTCATCCGCCTTGGGCCCGCTTTCCCGACTGACTATACCACGAACACGAATCTGACGCCGCAAAGATTTCCAATGCATGACAAAAGCGGCTTTTTCAGCCTGATCCAACTCAGCCGCCTTGGCGCTTTCATAGTTGGTATAGAAAACAAAGGCCTCCGGCTCGATGTCTTTCAAAAGTACCATGCGCGCGTTCGGCATGCCGTCTTTGTCAACGGTCGCCAGCGCAATCGCGTTCGGGTCATTCGGTTCATTCTGTTCGGCCTCACCCAACCACCGCGCCGCTATTTCAAACGGATCGGAGCCAGCAAAATTGCCATCACGCTCGGTCATTTCCATCCCCTGGAAAGTATTTGACGGAAGCCTAGGGCGATTACCCGCCGCGGGCAAGACCACACGGCCTTGAAGCAGGGCAGTCAATGGCATAAACCCATCGCAACATAACGCGACGACAGGCGGAGAACCAATCATGTCAAATCAGTTGATGGCCGGAAAACGCGGCCTCATCATGGGACTGGCCAATGACAAATCAATCGCATGGGGAATCGCCCGCGCCTTGTCCAACGCCGGGGCCGAGTTGGCTTTTTCTTATCAAGGCGATGCTCTGAAAAAACGTGTCGACCCTCTGGCAGCGCAACTCGGCAGTGAAATCGTCCTGCCATGTGATGTCAGCGACGAAGCCTCGATCGACGCTCTGTTCACCTCACTGGAAGAGAAATGGGGCAAACTAGATTTCGTTGTCCACGCCATCGGCTTCTCAGACAAGAATGAGCTGCGCGGCCGCTATGTCGACACCAGCCGAGCAAACTTCAAACTAACTATGGATGTGTCCGTCTATTCCTTCACCGCCGTGATGCAGCGGGCCGAAAAGATGATGTCCGAGGGCAGCAGTGCCATTACGCTCACCTATTACGGTGCCGAGCAGGTCATGCCACACTACAACGTGATGGGCGTCGCCAAGGCCGCGCTTGAAGCGTCGGTCAAGTATCTCGCCGAAGATCTGGGCAAGGACGGTATCCGCGTCAACTCGATCTCGGCAGGCCCGATCAAGACACTGGCCGCCAGCGGCATCGGAGATTTCCGCTACATCATGAAGTGGAACGAATACAACTCGCCCCTGCGCCGCAACGTGACCATCGACGATGTTGGCAACTCGGCCCTGTATCTGCTGTCTGACCTCAGCAGCGGCGTCACCGGAGAGAATCTGCACGTGGATTCGGGGTATCACATCGTTGGCATGAAAGCCGTCGATGCCCCGGACGTTGAAAAGGGTTAAGATAGCATGAGCGCCAAAGATCGCCTGCCCCACGAAAAAGGCTTCCACATCAGCTGGGACCAAATTCACCGCGACTCGCGCGCTCTGGCGTGGCGGCTGGATGGTCAAGGCCCGGATGACGGGGCATGGCGCGCCGTTGTTGCGATCACCCGCGGCGGCATGGCCCCTGCCATGATCGTCAGCCGCGAGCTGGACATCCGCACCGTCGATACTATCAGCGTCCGCTCGTATCACCATCAGGAACAGGGCGAAGCCGAAGTCCTGAAGGCCCCCGATGCTGGCTTGATGGGCGATGGTGAAGGCGTTCTGATCATCGACGATCTGGTCGATAGCGGCAAAACGCTAGAACTGGTGCGTGCGATGTACCCCAAGGCGCATTTCGCGACCGTCTATGCCAAGCCCAAGGGCCGCCCTATGGTGGACACGTTCATCACCGAGGTCAGCCAGGACACGTGGATCTTTTTCCCCTGGGATATGGCCCTGCAATATGTCGAGCCCTACCGCGGCACCGACTAACTTCTTCTGTTTTAAAATACCTCGGAGCGCGAGGCAGAGCCTCGCAGAGATGCTGCCATGTCCCAAACACGCACCCGGTCCACCTTCCCGCCACCAGTGATGGAGGCGCGGCGTTGGTTGGACGGAGTCTTGTTTCCCGACGACCGGCCCCTGATCAATGTCAGCCAGGCCGCACCGGTAGACCCTCCGCCACTTTCCATGCGGCAGGCCATGGCAGAGTTCGCGGTGACTGAAGACAGCGCCCATCTTTATGGGCCTGTGCTCGGCAATCACGATCTGCGCGCCGAATTGGCCGCGCAAATCAGCAATCACTATGCCGGGCAGGTTTCAGCAGATCAGATCGCCATAACATCGGGTTGCAATCAGGCGTTCTCCGCCGTGATTTCGGCACTCACTGACGAAGAGGATGAGGTCATCCTCCCAACCCCATGGTATTTCAATCATAAAATGTGGTTGGACATGGCAGGTGTGCGGGCCGTTGACCTGCCCACGGGCGACGATTTGCTGCCCGACCCAGAGGCGGCGCGCGCTGTGATCACCGATAAAACCCGCGCCATTTCTCTTGTAACACCAAACAACCCGGGCGGCGTCGAATACCCCGCCGAACTGGTCAGCGCCTTCTACGATCTCGCGCACGAGGCAGGCATTCGTCTGCTGGTCGATGAAACCTACCGCGATTTTGACAGCCGCAGTGGCCCTCCGCATGACCTGTTCCAAAAGCCCGGCTGGGATGAGACGCTGGTGCATCTCTATTCCTTCTCAAAAGCCTACCGTCTGACCGGACATCGTGTTGGCGCGATTGCAACCAGCACAAGCTTGCTTTCAGAGGCCGAGAAATTTCTCGATACCGTTGCCATCTGTCCCGGTCAGATCGGCCAGTTTGCCGCCTTGTGGGGCGTGCAGAACCTGTCGCAATGGCTTGCCGGAGAGCGAGACGAAATCCTCGACCGCCGTGCAGCGATTGCTGAGGGCATGCCGCAGCTCGAGGCCAAAGGTTGGCGCCTGCTGGGTCTTGGTGCCTATTTCGCCTATCTCGAACACCCGTTTGACCTCCCGTCGGACGAGCTGGCGCAAAGACTGGTGTCTGAGGCCGGCATCCTGCTGCTGCCCGGCACCATGTTCATGCCTGATCATGACCCGGCTGGAAAACGTCAGGTGCGCATCGCATTCGCCAATCTCGACCGCGCCGGGATCGCCCAATTGTTCGACCGGTTGCAGGCTCTGTCCTTCTAAGCTTGCCCCCCGGCGGTGCCCGTCGTATTCAGGGCCGCAACCAACAGGGCAAGCAGTAAGAGGGCATCATGGCCGCAGGCAAAAACAGCATCTCGAAAACCTTTGTCTGGATTCTGATGGGCCTTCTGTTTGTAGGCCTCGCAGGGTTTGGCGCCACCAGCCTGACCGGCACCATCCGCACGGTTGCGCAGGTCGGGGATGAGAGCATCTCGGTCGACGCCTATGTCCGTGAGCTTCAACGCGAAATCCGCGCGGTTGAGGCGCAGACCGGCCAAGCCCTGCAGATGTCTCAGGCGCGCGAACTGGGTCTGGAACAGCTCGCCCTGTCCCGCCTGACCGCTCTGGCCGCGCTTGATAACGAGGTTGGTCAACTGGGCCTGTCCATTGGCGACGAGAACTTGCAAGACGAGATCGTCTCTATCCCGGCCTTTCAGGGCGTAAATGGCACGTTCGACCGCGAAGCCTATCGATTTCAACTGGAACAGATCGGGATGACGGATACCGAGTTCGAATCGGACCTGCGAAAGGAATCCTCGCGCACCATCGTACAGGGCGCGATCATCGGGGGCGTCGAAATGCCTGCGACGCTAACCGACACTCTGACAAATTACATCGGCGCGCGCCGTAGCTTTACCGTGGCGACTTTGGGCACGGATGCGCTGGAAACACCAGTCGGCGATCCGACAGATGCGCAAATCCAGGCTTACTACGACGAGAACACCGACCAATTCACCCTGCCCCGCACCAAGCGTCTGACCTATGCGATCCTGTCGCCAGAAATGCTGCTTGATACGGTCGAGGTAGATGAGGACACGCTGCGCCGCCTCTATGATGAGCGCGCCGACGAATACCAACAGCCCGAGCGCCGCTTGGTCGAACGCCTGAACTTCCCGGATGAAGACGCCGCGAACAACGCCAAAGCCCAGCTTGAGGTCGGCGGCACCACCTTCGAGCAACTCGTGCGCGAACGCGAGCTTGAGCTGAGCGACATTGATCTGGGCGACGTGACCCGCGACGATCTGGGCGAGGCCGCGGATGAGGTCTTTGCCGCGGAGTTGGACTCGGTCGTTGGCCCTCTGCCTTCCGTGTTCGGCCCGGCGCTGTTCCGCATCAACGGCTCACTGGCGGCCAACAACGTCCCGTTCGAGGATGCCGAGCCTGCTTTGCGGGAAGAACTGGCCTCGGACCGCGCGCGTCGTTTGATCGAAGCACAATCCGAAGACATCAACGATATGCTCGCCGGTGGTGCCACGCTCGAAGAGCTGGCCCAGGAAACCGACATGGAGCTGGGCCAAATCGACTGGACCCGCGACAGTGTGGATGAAGTTGCCGCCTATGACGGCTTCCGCAGCGCGGCCGAGGCAGTACGCGACGGCGACTTCCCCGAGATCGACTTTCTGGAAGACGGCTCGATTTTCGCTCTGCGTCTGAACGAAGAACTGGCGCCACGCCCGGAGCCTCTGGAAAGCGCCCGTGACCGCGTCGCCGCTGCCTGGATTGCCGCCGAGACAGCAAAAGCACTGCAAGAGCAGGCCAATTCTGTCGTCACAACCTTGGCAACGGATGGCGATTTCACCGCCACCGGCCTGCCGTTCCGCGTGGAAAACGCCCTGACACGGACTGCCTTTCTGGATGATGTCCCCGCAAACTTCATGAACGAAGTCTTCGAGATGGAGCCGGGCGACCTGCGCGTCATTGGCGGCGAAGGAACTGCCCTGATCGTCCGTCTGGACGAAGTTCTGCCCCCGGCAGAAAGCGATGAGCTGCGTCAATTGAGCGACGCTCTGTCCGCGCAGATGAATCAGGCGCTGGCGCAGAACATCTTTGACGCCTATGTGCGCGATGCCCAAACCCGCGCACGCCCGGTTGTCGACCAGCAGGCCCTGAACGCCGTGCAGGCGAGTTACTAAACGAGACCCAAATGGCCCTGACACCCGAATATGAAAGCTTTGCGCGCGCTTATGATGCGGGCGAAAACCAGGTCGTCTATACGCGGCTTGCGGCCGATCTCGACACGCCTGTTTCGCTGATGCTGAAACTGACAGGGGTGCAGAAGGATGCCTTTGTGCTGGAATCGGTCACCGGAGGCGAGGTACGCGGGCGCTACTCGATCATCGGTATGAAGCCTGATCTGATCTGGCGTTGCCGGGGCGAGAAGTCCGAGCTGAACCGCTCGGCCCGGTTCGATGGCGAAGCCTTCACGCCGCAAGACGGCAATCCTATGGACAACTTGCGCGCGCTGCTAGCCGAAAGCCGCATCAACCTGCCCGATGATCTGCCTCAGGCGGCGGCTGGGCTGTTCGGCTATCTGGGCTATGACATGGTCCGTCTGGTCGAATATCTGCCCGATGTGAACCCCGACCCGCTGGGCTTGCCCGACGCCATCATGCAACGCCCCTCGGTCATTGCGGTGCTGGACGGTGTTAAGGGCGAAGTGACCGTCGTGTCCCCGGCGTGGGTGACCGATGGCCAATCGGCCAAGGCCGCCTATGCGCAGGCAGCCGAGCGCGTGATGGACGCGGTGCGTGATCTGGAACGCGCCATGCCTGCTGAAACACGCGATCTGGGCGAAGCGCATGAGGTCGCGCCACCTGTGTCGAATTTCACCAAATCCGGCTATATGGAGGCGGTCGAAAAGGCCAAGGAGTACATCCGCGCGGGTGATATCTTTCAGGTCGTCCCAGCCCAACGCTGGACGCAAGACTTCCCGCTGCCGCCTTTTGCGCTCTACCGATCACTCCGCCGCACCAACCCGTCGCCTTTCATGTTCTATTTCAACTTTGGCGACTTTCAGGTCGTGGGCGCGAGCCCCGAGATTCTGGTGCGCGTCTTCGGCAGCGAAGTGACGATCCGCCCGATCGCCGGTACGCGCCCGCGTGGCGCGACCCCGGAAGAGGATAAAGCGAACGAACTAGACCTGCTGGCCGACAAAAAAGAACTGGCCGAGCACCTGATGCTGCTGGATCTGGGTCGCAACGACACCGGCCGCGTCGCCAAGATTGGCACCGTTCGCCCGACCGAAGAATTCATCATCGAACGCTACAGCCACGTAATGCACATCGTCTCGAACGTGGTCGGAGAACTGGCCGAAGACAAAGACGCGCTGGATGCGTTCTTTGCCGGGATGCCTGCGGGCACCGTGTCAGGCGCGCCCAAAGTGCGCGCGATGGAGATCATTGATGAGCTGGAGCCTGAAAAACGCGGCGTTTATGGCGGCGGTGTTGGGTATTTCAGTGCGGGCGGCGACATGGATATGTGTATCGCCCTGCGTACGGCCATCGTGAAGGATCACAAGCTTTATATTCAGGCCGGTGGCGGCGTGGTCTACGACAGCGACCCCGAGGCCGAGTACATGGAAACCGTCCATAAATCCAACGCCATACGAAGGGCGGCGGCGGATGCGGCCCGGTTCACGGGCAACCGCAACTCATAAAGAAAGGGCGGCTGATCACAGGATCAACCGCCCTTCCCTTTTCTGCGGAAACGTTACTGAACTTCGCGTTTCATAACCGCCGAAATCGGCGCCATGGCAACCCGGTTGCCGCGATCCTCAAGCCCCCACAGCAGCAGAGCCGAGATCGTCTCGGGGCGAACGCGTCCCAGCATCACAACCGTCCCCTCCTGCCCGGCACGGAACGCGGCCTGATCCAGGAAACGGCGCATGATCTTCGGATCCTGCCGTGCGCCATCAATATCGCGGAACACGACGCCCGAAGGGATCCCATTGCGTGCGGCCAATTTCTGAACCGTGTTCAGCCCGTTATCCTGCGTGATCAACCCGCGACCGGTGGCCGCCGCAATCGACGCAACCTGATCGGCCAGTTTCCGGTTGCCCTGAATTCCGCTTTCGACCCCTTCCAGAATACCTACCGTCTCGTGCAGCGTGTCCAGCCATACGGCCATAGACACCTCGGCATCCTGCGCGCTGGCGGATTCATGCAGATCGGCCATGGCCAGAACCTCAAACCCGGCGGCGCGGTGGCGGGCCATTTTCTCGGCGGCGTCGGGGTCGGATGGGCTGATCGCGAAGCTGACGGGATATGGGAAATCCTGCAACGCTTCGGCTCCGAAAGAGCCCTGATCATCGATGAGGATAATCGACATCAGCGGTTTGGCTTCAGGGTTTTCAAAGCTGGCAGCGTAGTCCTCGATCGGCTTTCCGGTCGTCTCTTCTACGACTGCTTCATCGGTTTCGACCGGGGCATCGTCCCGTTCGGTCAGGGGGACAACGCGCGTGCCGACCAGTGAGTTGGTCGAGGTCGTGCCCTCTCCGCCAATCTGGGGGAGTGCGGCCAGCTTGGGCAGATTGCGGGGCAGAGTATCCTCATCCCCTTCCACAGCGATTGGGCTGTTTTCAAAAGGATTCTCTTCATCCAGCTCAGCCTCTTCCGGTGCAAGCTGCGACGGCAGTTCAGGCAAAAGCGTCGCCACATCTTCTGGCTCGGCAGAGGGTTCCGGGGCTTCATCCACAACAACCGGCGCCGCGTCTGTTTCCGGTAAGGCGGGGGCGGTACTGGGTGCCTGAGGCGCAGCCGGCGCGTCGGTGATGACGGTTACGCTGGTTTGGTCTTCGGCCTGAGGTTCCTGCAACGCGTCCTCGGCCTCAGCCACGACGGGCTGTTCGTCGGGCACCGTTTCCAGATCGGACAAATCAAGCGCCTCATCCGGCGCTTCGGCGGGTTTCGGCCCAGCAGGCGGCAGTTCGACAAGATCCGCGTCCGACGGGGTCTCAGCGATTTGTTCCGGTGCTTCGGGTGTTTCGACATCTACCGGTTCGGGAGCCTGGGTCTTGACCACCGGCTTATTGGCCAGCGGCGTGTTGAGCGACAACATCACCCCCACGATCAAAACAACGACCGCCCCGACGATCATTCCTCCGAAAAATCCACGCATTGCTCGTGCCTCTCGACTTTAATCTTGCCTCGCCCATCCTGCGCCATCTTTTGTGGCGCTCGACCTGATGGCGGGTCAAGAACGGGATGTCCTCTTGACGCTGCCTCACAAGCCTGAGCATGTATGTCCCGACATTATACCGTGGCCCGGGGCTGCATCGCCAGCCTGAAATGCCCAAGCGAAGACAAGTGCCAAATGCTGCTGCTGATCGACAACTACGACTCGTTTACCTACAACCTGGTGCATTATCTGGGCGAACTTGGGGCCGAAATGGTCATTCGCCGGAATGATGCGCTGGATGTGCAAGAGGCCATGGCGATGAATCCCGCCGGTATCCTGCTGAGCCCCGGCCCCTGCGACCCGGATCAGGCGGGAATCTGTCTTGCCCTGACCGAAGCTGCGGCCGAGACCAAAACTCCGCTTTTGGGTGTATGCCTAGGGCACCAGACCATCGGGCAATCTTTTGGCGGCAAGGTCGTGCGCTGCCATGAGATCGTGCATGGCAAGATGGGCACCATGAACCACACCGGCAAAGGTGTTTTCGCTGGGCTTCCTTCGCCCTTTGAGGCCACGCGCTATCACTCGCTGGTGGTTGAACGCGAGAGCTTGCCCGACTGCCTTGAGATTACGGCAGAGCTGGAAGACGGCACCATTATGGGGCTGCAGCATAAAGAGCTGCCCATCCACGGTGTTCAGTTCCACCCGGAATCCATCGCGTCCGAGCATGGCCACGCCTTGCTCAAGAACTTCCTGCAAGAGTTGAAAGTCCCCGCATGAGCGACGCCCTGAAACCGCTGATCGGAGCGTCCGCCGACCGCCCTCTGACCCGTGCCGAGGCCGAGCAGGCCTTTGCCATCCTTTTCGACGGTGAAGCCACGCCCAGCCAAATCGGCGGTCTGTTGATGGCAATGCGCACACGCGGCGAAACGGTCGAGGAATACGCCGCCGCCGCCGCCGTGATGCGCGCCAAATGCAACGCGGTGAAGGCACCCGAGGGCGCGATGGACATCGTCGGAACGGGCGGTGATGGCAAGCACACCCTCAACATTTCCACCGCGACGGCCTTTGTGACTGCCGGGGCCGGTGTGACGGTCGCCAAACACGGCAACCGCAACCTCAGCTCGAAATCGGGGACTGCTGATCTGCAGTCGCAGATGGGGATCAACGTGATGGTCGGCCCTCAAGTTGTTGAAAAGGCGATGAATGAGGCCGGTATCTGTTTCATGATGGCCCCCATGCATCACCCTGCGATCGCCCATGTCATGCCCTCGCGGCAGGAGCTCGGAACCCGTACGATCTTCAACATTCTCGGGCCGTTGACCAACCCTGCGGGCGTCAAACGCCAGCTCACCGGTGCCTTCACGCGCGATCTGATCCGACCTATGGCCGAAACGCTGGGCCTGCTGGGGTCCGAGCGCGCGTGGCTTGTACATGGCTCGGACGGCACGGATGAACTGACGATCACAGGCATAAGCTGGGTCGCCGCTTTGGAAGACGACCGCATCAAGGAGGTCGAACTGCATCCCGAAGATGCCGGTCTGCCCGTCCATCCATTCGAAGACATCGTCGGCGGCACACCGGAAGACAACGCCGTCGCGTTCCGTGCCTTGCTCGACGGCGCGCCCTCGGCCTATCGCGATGCGACGCTGTTGAACGCAGCGGCCGCTCTGGTCGTTGCTGATGCCGCGACAAGTCTGCGCGAAGGTGTTGAAATGGCTGCTGAAAGCATCGACAGTGGCAAAGCAAAAGAAAAAGTAACCGCGCTGGCGCGGATCACACAGGAAGCCGCATGACCGAGACCGTTCTGGACAAAATCAAAGCCTACAAGCTGGAAGAAATCGAAGCGGACAAGGCACAGAAAGCCCTGGATGAGCTCGAAAGCGAAGCCAGAAACGCACCCGAGGTTCGCGGCTTTGCCGAAGCTCTGCGTAAAGCCGCCCGGTCTGGCTATGGCCTGATTGCCGAGGTAAAAAAGGCCAGCCCGTCCAAAGGTTTGATCCGGCCAGACTTTGACCCCCCGGCTCTGGCAAAGGCCTATGAAGACGGCGGCGCAGCCTGTTTGTCGGTTTTGACCGATACGCCCAGTTTCCAAGGTGCGAAAGAGTATCTGACCGCCGCGCGTGCCGCGACCAACCTGCCCGCGCTGCGCAAGGATTTTATGTATGACCCTTATCAGGTCATCGAGGCACGTGCCTTGGGCGCCGACTGCATCCTTATCATCATGGCCTCGGTCGAGGACACTCAGGCCGCGGAGTTGGAGCAGACAGCGTTTGACTGGGGTATGGACGTCCTGATCGAGGTTCACGATCAGGAAGAGCTGGAGCGCGCAACAGAACTCAAGAGCCCACTGATCGGGATTAATAACCGCAATCTCAAGACCTTCGAGACCACTCTGGATACAACGCGCCGCCTGTCCAAGCTGGTGCCCGGCGATCGCACCATCGTCTGTGAAAGCGGCTTGAGCACACCCGAGGATCTGGCGGATATCGCTCGCTACGGCGCGCGGTGCTTCCTGATCGGCGAAAGCCTGATGCGGCAGGATGATGTCACCTCGGCCACCCGCCACATCCTCTCCAACCCGCTGATCCCCGGAGTGATGTGATGCCGCTCACCCATTTTGATGCCCAGGGACAGGCTCATATGGTCGATGTCTCGGACAAGGAGGTGACCGACCGCGTGGCCGTGGCCGCTGGTCACATCAAGATGGCCCGGGAAACCTTTGATTTGATTTCAGAAGGTCGCGCTAAGAAAGGTGACGTTCTGGGTATCGCACGGCTTGCGGGGATCATGGGGGCCAAGAAAACCCCGGACCTGATCCCGCTTTGCCACCCCCTGCCGGTGACCAAGGTCGCGGTCGAGTTGACGCTTGACCCTGACCTGCCCGGCGTTCAGATCGAGGCAACCGTCAAGACCTCGGGCCAGACAGGCGTTGAGATGGAGGCCCTGACCGCCGTGTCGACTGCAGCGCTAACAGTCTATGACATGACCAAGGCAGTCGACAAAGCGATGGAGATCGGCGGTATTCGCGTTTTGCTGAAAGATGGCGGCAAATCAGGGCGTTACGAAGCGACATGATCACTGTCGAAGACGCCCGCGCCCTGCTTTTTGATCTGGTTGAAACGCTTCCCTCAGAAACTGTCCCTCTGGCCGAGGCCGCAGGTCGTATCCTGTCGCAGGACGTGAGCGCAACGCGCGATCAACCGCCTTTCGCGGCCTCATCCATGGATGGCTATGCAGTCAAGGCGGCCGAGGTCGAACTCCACGCCATGTTCAAGCTGGTGGGTGAATCGGCAGCCGGAAATCGCTTTGACGGCGCGGTAGGTCCAGGTCAAGCCGTGCGGATATTCACCGGTGCGCCAGTGCCGGAAGGTACTGATTTTGTTGTGATTCAGGAAGATGTCGACCGTAAGGGCGACCTAATCACCATCAGCGATGACCCCGGTAAGAAAACCAACATCCGACCTGCTGGAATTGACTTCACCAAGGGCACGACAATCACCGCCCCGCGCGTGATCCGCCCTGAAGACATGGCGCTTATGGCGGCGATGAATATCCCTCAGGTCCCCGTAACACGGAAACCTCAGATCGCGTTGATCTCGACCGGGGATGAGTTGGTGATGCCCGGAGAGGTTCCGGGTCCGGATCAGATCATCGCGTCGAATACGTTCGGTTTGAAGGCGCTGTTGGAGCGTGAAGGCGCGCATGTTCGCATCCTCCCCATCGCGCAGGATACCGCATCGTCGCTGGAAACCGCCTTTGGGCTGGCCAAGGGTGCGGATCTGGTGGTCACGATCGGAGGGGCATCTGTCGGCGACTATGATCTGGTCTCCGACGTCTCCGAGGCGTTGGGCATGGATCGGTCCTTCTACAAGATCCGGATGCGGCCGGGTAAACCTCTGATGGCCGGTCGCATGGGGGATGCAGCGATGGTCGGATTGCCTGGAAACCCAGTCAGTGCAATGGTTTGCGGCTATCTATTCCTTATTCCTCTGGTACGGCGAATGCTGGGGCTGGAAGCTGTTCTCAACCCGTTCAAAACAGCCGTACTGGCCGAACCGCTTGCAGCCAATGGTCCGCGTGAACACTACATGCGCGCTATCGTCGATGAAAACGGCATTCGGGCATGCGCGGATCAGGACAGTTCCTTGCTGAGTGTTCTGGCCGACGCCAATGCTTTGCTGACGCGCCCTCCCGAGGATCCGGCCTTGCCCGAAGGGACCCAAGTTCACTACCTGCCGCTGTAGAACATCCTCAAAATCGTTGACACAAAACGTGAACATGCGTAGAACAAATGCAAACGCATAAGCGACGAGGTATGAGCGATGCTGACCAAGAAGCAGCTGGATTTGCTGGAATTCATCCACAAACGCGTACAAGCAGACGGCGTTCCGCCCAGCTTTGACGAAATGAAGGCGGCGTTGGACCTTCGATCCAAATCCGGCATTCACCGTCTGATCACCGCGCTTGAAGAACGCGGCTTTATCCGGCGTCTGGCGCACCGCGCCCGCGCGATTGAGATTGTCAAACTTCCAGAGAGCTTAGGCGGAGAGCCCACGGCGGGCTTCACCCCCCGCGTGATCGAGGGCGACAAGCCCGAAGGCCCGCGCCCTGCCAATTTCGAGCCGGTCTCGGTCGACGCGATGGAACTGCCAGTCATGGGCCGGATCGCAGCCGGTGTTCCGATCGAGGCGATCAGCCATGTCTCACACCACGTGGCGGTGCCCGGCCCGATGGTTTCGGGCCAGGGGTCGCATTACGCACTTGAAGTACGTGGAGATTCGATGATCGACGCGGGGATTAACGACGGCGACGTTGTGGTGATCCGTGAGACGTCAACCGCCGACAATGGCGATATCGTTGTTGCTTTGGTCGAAGATCAGGAGGCGACGCTGAAACGGTTCTTCCGCCGTGGCAAAGCCATCGCGCTTGAGGCCGCGAACCCCGCCTACGAAACCCGCGTTCTGCCGCAGGAAAAGGTCAAAGTTCAGGGCCGTCTGGTCGGATTGATCCGGACCTACTGATTGCCAGCATTCGAGCGGGTCCCCGTGGATTTCGGGGACCACAGCCGATTGCCAATCATCTCGGCGCTTGAGGTAATTTTGCCGCCTGAGATCGACAGACTTCCTGTCTCATACAGCCGATCCGGGTCGAAAATGGTGCAATCTCCACTGAGCTTCAAATCGACGGAAGACACAATAATCTGACCGGTTTTGCATTCGTCAAACTCAAGCGCCGCGCGTTTGCCGGTGAGGTGGATCACCTCTGCCCCAGTCAGAGCGATCCTTTGAACCCGATCCGCATGGCCCGGCCATCGACTGGCCGCCAGCTCTTGTGCCAGACCGTCTCCGTCATTCTCAAGCCAGACCGTGGCCACGAATCCGCTGCCCTTCTCTTTGCTGAGCGCGCGGCCCTCAGTGGTCATGACGCCGACCAGCCCACCGGATTCGGCGATCAGAACCTCAGGCCGGTTACCCGAAGTCCAAAGCGCGAAGGCCAGGACCACCGGAGCCATCCCAACCCATCTCGCTCGGCCTTGCCACAAAGCAAGCCAGAGCGCCCCTAAAGCGATCATGGGCAGAACAAACCAAGGCGGACCAACCACATAGCCCTGAGATCCGTCCAACCCGGACACCCACTCCGCGATCATCAAAATCCAACGCAGTCCCAGTCCCATAACGTCAAGCGCGATCCACTCCAGTCCGAAAGGCGACAACAGCGCCGCGACAACGGCCGCGGGGACGACGACGGACCCCATGACCGGTACAGAAAGCAGATTCGCAAGTAGACCGTAGTGCGACATCGTATTGAAATGCGCCGCTCCGATTGGTGCGGTCGCAAGGCCAGCGATGGCTGATGACATCAGAAGGCCAATAGCGGCTTTAGACCATTTCTGCCCGGGCATGGGCCCGAAATCACGCAGCGCTCCGAACACAGCGACCAAGGCGGTGGTCGCCGCGAACGACATTTGGAAACCGGGGCTGAGCAAGGTTTCGGGGCGCAGGGTCAAAACGATCAATGCGGCCACCGCGACGGCCCTGAGTGAAATGGCGCGACGGTCGATCAGAACTGCTCCGAACATGACGCTGACCATGACAAAAGCCCGCTCTGTCGCGACGTTGCCGCCGGACAGCATCAGATAGATCACAGCCGCGACCAGCGCACATCCAGCGGCAAGTTTGCGGACGGGCAAACGGAGGGCTAGCGCGGGGATCGCAGACAACCCAACGCGGCAAATCATGAAAACAAACCCGGTCAGCAGCCCCATATGCAGGCCTGATATCGCCAACAGATGCGCCAGGTTTGACGCGCGCAGCGCATCGAGCGTGTCTTCCCCCATGCCGCTCCGGTCTCCTGTCGTGACGGCGGCTGCGAACCCTCCGACCTCGTCCGGAAGATGGGCGCGCACGTGGTCCGAGATTGCTATGCGAATGGCCGAGACCCGAACGCCCTGCAACGCGTCCCGCGGCGGCGCAATAGTCATCACCGGAACCCGCGTGTACCCTACGGCACCCAGCCCCTGAAACCAGGCGTGACGGCGGAAGTCGAACCCTCCGGGCTCGACAGGGCCTTGCGGCGGGGACAGATGCGCCGTGGTCATGATCCGTTGTCCCGGCGCGATGGGCCCGACCTCGGAATGAACGGAAAGACGGATGCGCTGCGGACGTCGGTGCTCTGGCACGTCCCCTACCCGCACCTGATCCAACGTCAATCGCAGCGCATCCGAGGCGGAGCGGTCCATGGCGACGACCCTCCCCTCGACAGGGCCATAGTATCGCCATGACAGAACCGGTTCCGCCACCATGTGGGCGCGGGCACCCGCAAGCAAAAAGCCAGCCGCCACCAGCACCCCCCCGATTGCCAACGCGCCCCATCCGGCAGGCAACACACGACTCAAGCCGATCAAAGCCAATCCTGCGACGGCCAGACCCAGGTACAAAGTTCCCTCTGGTTCGAACCGCAATCCGAAATAGAGACCGATCCCAAGGGCCAAACACACCGGAGACCACGGAAACAAAAACCCGATCTGGTTTAGCAGCGCCAACCGGACCTGTGCGAGAACACGCATGGTTGCCCCCGTCCTTGAGGCTCGTTAGACAGGCGCCAAGCTAAGCCCATCGCGGTTACCAAAAGGTTAATCAATACAATGTCCGATCAGGTCGTCACCCGTTTCGCCCCTTCGCCTACCGGTTTTCTTCACATTGGCGGCGCGCGTACTGCGCTGTTCAACTGGCTCTATGCGCGTGGACGCGGCGGTAAGTTCCTGTTGCGGATTGAGGACACGGATCGGGAACGTTCGACCCCTGAGGCCACGGCGGCCATCCTGCAGGGGATGGAGTGGCTGGGTCTGGATCATGACGGAGATGTCATCAGCCAGTTTGAAGGGGCTGAGCGTCATGCCGAAGTGGCACATCAGCTTCTGGCCGAGGGCAAAGCCTATAAGTGTTTCTCGACCCAGGACGAAATCGCGGCCTTTCGTGAGCAGGCGCGGGCCGAGGGTAAATCGACCCTGTTCCGCAGCCCATGGCGCGATGCCGACCCGGCCACGCATCCTGATATGCCCTTCGTGATCCGCATCAAAGCCCCGCAGGACGGCGCCACGGTGATCCGTGACCAAGTGCAGGGTGACGTGACCATCCGGAACGACCAGTTGGACGACATGATTCTGCTGCGCTCAGATGGGACACCGGTCTATATGCTCGCGGTTGTGGTGGATGATCACGACATGGGGGTGACCCATGTGATCCGGGGCGACGATCACCTGAACAACGCCGCGCGCCAGATGATGATCTATGAGGCGATGGGCTGGGATGTTCCGGTTTGGGCTCATATCCCACTAATTCACGGGCCGGATGGCAAGAAGTTGTCGAAACGTCACGGGGCCCTCGGCGCGCAGGAATATCAGGCGATGGGCTACCCCGCCGCAGGGATGCGCAACTATCTGGCCCGCCTCGGCTGGAGCCACGGCGACGACGAGTTCTTTACGGATGAACAGGCCAAAGAATGGTTCGATCTGGGCGGAATCGGCAAAAGCCCGGCGCGGTTCGATCTGAAAAAGCTCGAGAACCTGTGCGGCCAGCATATTGCGATCTCAGATGATGCTGCGCTGCGGCATGAAATCGAAGCATACTTGGCGGCGGCCGACCTGCCACCTCTCTCAGAAACACAATCCAGTGATCTGGAAAGCGCGATGTATTGTCTCAAGGACCGCGCTCGGACTTTCCCGGAACTGCTTGAAAAAGCGCATTTTGTACTGACCTCGCGCCCCATCGAGTGCGATGAGAAAGCCCAAAAGGCACTCTCATCTGTATCCGATGGTATACTGAGTGAATTGACGCCGCAGCTGCAAAATGTTAGCTGGTCCCGGAACGAGCTGGAGGAGGCTCTGAATTCCTTTGCAGAAGCAAAGGAGGTCAAGTTCGGTAAGCTGGCAGGCCCGCTTCGGGCGGCATTGGCGGGTCGGGCAGTCACTCCTTCGGTTTTTGACATGATGCTTGTGCTGGGGCGCGACGAAACCCTGGCGCGGCTTTCTGAAGCAGCGGATTAAACCCAATCTTCATATTCGGGTAACGCTGTACCGCTAACACACCCGGGCTGCGCGCCCGCGCGCAGTCATTGCCCGCAGGTCAGGGCGATGAACTGACCTGCGCACAAATGAAGAAGGGACAACCATGACTGATAGCAATAAGACAGCAACTCTGACCGTCCATGGCAAAGAGTATGAGTTGCCCGTTCACTCTCCAACTGCTGGGCCTGATGTTGTCGATATTCGCAAGCTCTATGGTCAGGCAGGTGTGTTCACCTACGATCCCGGCTTTACTTCGACCGCCAGCTGCGACAGCACCATCACCTATATTGATGGCGACAAAGGTGAGCTACTGCACCGTGGCTACCCGATTGATCAACTGGCAGAGAAATCCCACTTCCTCGAAGTCTGTTATCTGCTTCTTTACGGAGAGCTGCCGGTCGCAAAAGATCTTGAAACCTTCGAATCCACGATCACACGTCACACCATGCTGCACGAACAGATGCAGTATTTTTACCGCGGCTTCCGTCGCGACGCGCACCCGATGGCCATCATGGTTGGTGTTGTCGGCGCGATGTCGGCCTTCTATCACGATTCGACCGACATCTCGGATCCGCATCAGCGCGAGGTTGCCTCGCACCGCCTGATCGCCAAGATGCCGACAATTGCGGCCTGGGCCTACAAGTATCACACGGGCCAGCCCTTCGTGTATCCGCGCAACGATCTGGACTATGCGTCGAACTTCCTGCGCATGTGCTTCAGCGTTCCGGCCGAAGAATATGAGGTGAACCCGATCCTCAGCCGTGCAATGGACCGTATCTTTACCTTGCACGCCGATCACGAACAGAACGCCTCAACCTCGACCGTGCGTCTGGCATCGTCTTCGGGCGCGAACCCGTTTGCCTGTATCGCTGCCGGTATCGCCTGCCTCTGGGGTCCGGCGCATGGTGGTGCGAACCAGGCCTGTCTTGAGATGCTGGAAGAGATCGGCACCGTCGATCGTATTCCCGAATACATCGCCCGCGCGAAGGATAAGAATGATCCATTCCGCCTGATGGGCTTCGGTCACCGGGTTTACAAGAATTTCGATCCGCGTGCGAAGGTCATGAAGCAATCGGCGGATGAGGTGCTGGATCTGCTGGGTGTTGAAAACAACCCCAAGCTTCAGGTCGCAAAAGCGCTGGAAAAACAGGCGCTGGAAGATCCGTATTTCGCCGAGAAAAAGCTGTTCCCGAACGTGGACTTCTATTCGGGCATCATCCTCGAGGCGATGGGCTTCCCAACCTCGATGTTCACACCGATCTTCGCCCTGTCGCGCACTGTTGGCTGGGTTAGCCAGTGGAAAGAGATGATCGCCGATCCTCAGAACAAGATTGGCCGCCCGCGTCAGCTGTATCTAGGCGAAACACTCCGCGACTACGTGGATATCGAAAAGCGCTGAACCGCGCGTCAAACCAAACAGAACCAAGGCTCCGGACGTTCTCCGGGGCCTTTTTTGATCCTGAGTTGTTGTAGCGCTGCGTCACTTGCCCCGTCGGTTTTTGCACCTGCTTCTCTCAGCCTAAGACCATGGATATGGTCTCGTGAAATTGTAGAAACCCTGTGTTGCGATGGTATGTCGGTTCCTTCAAATAGCCTTTCTGGCGTTCTTTGCCTTTCCGGCGTCTGGCTTGGCGCAAGGGATTCTTGAGGACATTTTCAAACAGATCCAGCGCGAAAACGCGGCGGGTTCTCTGGCAATTTTAGGCCTTGCTGGCATCCCTGATGACTCAGCCAGTGCGATCTCGCTGCAATCGAACACGGGAAACCGCGAGTACGACTTCAAATCCGCGCAATTGGGCGGGGGCTTTCGGCTGAGCGAAGGCGTACCCATCTACCTTGAAGGCTATATCGGCTATGCGCGCTATGACCCGGTCCTGTTCTTCTCTGGCTCCGGCGAGACCACCACGTTGCCGCTCAAATGGACGAGCGCCGCTGTAACAGGCGGTATCGGCTACCAGTTCGACCTGGGAGAGCGCTGGAAACTGACGCCCATGGCGCATATCTCGATCGGGCGCACCCAATCTGACACGTCAGTCGCCGCTCAAGTGATCGCCGAGCGGCTTGGCATAGAAGCTGATTTCCTCGAAAGCGGCGGTCTCTGGGCCGGAGGTGCCGGCGGTTCCCTGACGCTGGACTACGCACGCCCTCTGACCAATGACCGAGAGTTCGAGATGAGCCTCCGCTACACGCATATCGAATACTGGCCCATTGGTGACGACGAAGACCTCCTCGTGCAATCGACGGCTGCAAATGCAGTGCTTTGGTCACGGTACCGGTTTCCGACAGGCGGTCGGATGTTTGGCCGACCGGTGCGTTGGGTCGGGGATCTGTCCATCTCTTACCTGGTCGGGGATCAGTCGATTGTTCTGGGCACAGATTGGCTGGCACGCGTCGGCGGCGGGATCGAGGTTGATCTGTCCGACACCTGGGTTCCATGGGTGAGCACCACTCGGATCATGGTCCGCTACTACGGCAGCGACACGGTCAACGGGTTCACAGCCGGGATCGGCATCAGCTTCTGACGCGCGGTCTAAAACAGGCTCATCTGATCGCCCGGCTGTGCAGGTTTTGCGAAAAGATCCCGGCGCAGATCTTCGGATTTTACCTTCAGACCCAACCGTTTGACGGCCACCTTGAAGCGTTTTGCGATCAATTCGGCATATTCGCCTTCTCCCCGCATCCGGTGACCCCAGCGTGGGTCATAGTCGCGACCTCCATGCATCTCGCGCAGCCGCGCCATGACCTTTTCGGCCCGCGCGGGTTCATGTTCGGCCAGCCAGTCCTGCCACAGCACCGAAACCTCTCGGGGCAGACGCAGCATGATCCAGCTCGCGGTGTCAGCGCCGGCCTCATGCCCGGCCTCCAGCAAGGTCTCCAGCTCGTGATCCGTCAACCCGGGCACAACGGGCGAGGTCATCACCCGCACCGGCACCCCTGCCCCGGTCAGACGTCGGATGACCTCCAACCGCCGTTTGGGGGACGGAGCTCGCGGCTCCATCCGTCGAGAGAGGCCCGCGTCCATAGTTGTCAGGGATATCCCGGCGCGAACTAACCCCAGCGCTGCCATGGGCGCAAGAATATCCAGATCCCTCTCGATCAGTGTCCCTTTGGTCACGATCGCTATGGGGTGGTTGAAATCCCTCAAAACCTCAAGACAGGCGCGCGTGATCCCGCGTTCTTTTTCAACGGGTTGATAAGGGTCGGTGTTGGTGCCCAAGGCAATCGGCGCGACTTTGTAAGAGCGCGCGGACAATTCCCTGCGCAGCACTTCGGCCGCATTGCCACGCGCGGTCAAACGGGTCTCAAAATCCAGCCCTGCAGACAGCCCTAGATAGGCGTGACTGGGCCGTGCGAAGCAATACACACAGCCATGTTCGCACCCGCGATACGGGTTTATCGAGCGGTCAAACGGCAGATCGGGCGAGCGATTATAGGTGATCACACTGCGCGCCATCTCGTCCCGAATCTCGGTTCTCAGAAGCGGTTGATCTTCTTCGATGTCCCAACCGTCATCCGTCTGGACCGTGGCAAATTTTTCAAAGCGACCCGCTTCATTGGATGCGGTCCCTCGAGCGCGGATATTGGTTTGAGGCTGCATTTGTTCACTCTTCGTTCTCACTGTATTGATACGCGAATACTGAACGCCAGGCAACCACCCCTTGTTTTAGCTAACCTGAGCCAGACACAGGATGATCATGCATATTATTCTGTCGCCCGATGCCGATTTTTGACATAAACGTCGGTCCCGAAACCGCCGAGGTCGCAATCGTCACAGTAAATCTGCGACGTTTTGGCCAAAACGAAAAAAATGCCACCCCGGACCAAGGGTCCGCACAGCTCAGGAAAACACCCCATGTCCGACGAAGAAGACATCATCCTGTCCGAACTGAACGACGAAGAGCTTGTTGAACAGATGTTCGACGATCTCTACGACGGCCTGAAAGAAGAGATCGAAGAAGGCACCAACATCCTTCTCGAGCGCGGCTGGACCCCCTACGACATCCTGACCAAAGCTCTGGTCGGCGGCATGACCGTGGTTGGCCACGACTTCCGCGACGGCATCCTGTTCGTCCCCGAAGTTCTGCTGGCCGCCAACGCCATGAAGGGCGGCATGGCGATCCTGAAGCCTCTGCTGGCTGAAACTGGCGCACCGCGCGTTGGCAAGATGGTCATCGGCACCGTGAAGGGCGACATCCACGACATCGGCAAGAACCTTGTTTCGATGATGATGGAAGGCGCAGGTTTCGAAGTTGTCGACATCGGCATCAACAACCCGGTCGAAAACTACTTGGAAGCACTGGAAAACGAACAGCCCGATATCCTGGGCATGTCCGCCCTGCTGACCACCACCATGCCTTACATGAAGGTCGTGATCGACACGCTGGTCGAGCAAGGCGTTCGCGATGACTACATCGTTCTGGTCGGCGGCGCGCCTCTGAACGAAGAATTCGGCAAAGCCATCGGCGCGGACGCATATTGCCGTGACGCGGCTGTGGCTGTTGAGACCGCCAAGGACTTCGTCTCGCGCAAGCACAACCAGCTGGCGGGATAAGAACTCCGTTTTAAGTTCTGAAAGGGCCGCTCGATTTCGGGCGGCCTTTTTGTTTCAAACCGCGTTTTAGGGCAAAATCACCCGGACCAGCCAGCCAGAGGACCCCGGAATGTCAAAAAGCCAACATCCCGATGACGCCAGCCTGACGACCGATGGATATGACGAAACTGGCAAAGGTCGTATCCTGTTGTTGGCCTGCGGGGCCTTGGCGCGCGAGATTCTGGACCTCAAGACCCGCAACGGCTGGGACCATATGGACCTGACCTGCCTGCCCGCGATCCTTCATGTCCACCCCGAAAAGATCACTCAGGCCGTTGAGGACGCGATTGCCAAGCATCGTGAGCGCTACGATCAGGTCTTCGTCGTCTACGCAGATTGCGGCACCGGCGGCCTGCTGCAACAGGCATGCGACCGGCTGGGTGTCGAGATGGTCAAAGGCCCGCATTGCTATTCGTTCTTCGAAGGGAACGAGGCCTTTGCCGCTCAGGGCGAAGACGAGACAACCGCTTTCTACCTGACCGATTTTCTGGCCCGGCAGTTCGATGCCTTTGTCTGGAAACCACTGGGTCTGGATCGCCATCCCCAGCTGCGAGACATGTATTTCGGGAACTACACCAAACTGGTCTATCAGGCCCAAACTGATGATCCCGCGCTGACGGCGCGAGCACAGGAATGTGCCGAGCGTATGGGTCTGGATTTTGAGCGTCGCCTGACCGGCTATGGCGATCTGGAGACCACGTTGACCGATTGGGCGACTAGAACGCGCTGACGCTACGCCTTCTCCTGTGCGACTTCGCGGATGCGTTCGATCATCGCCCTCAGACCGTTCGACCGCTGAGCGGACAAGTGGTCATTCAGGCCCAGCCGCGCCAACTCTCCGCCGGCGTCGACCTTGATCACCTCAGAAACCGGCAAGTCATTGTAAAGAAGACGCAAAACCGCAATCAGACCACGCACGATTAGCGCATCGCTATCCCCATCGAAGCGAAACACGCCGCCGTCGATCATCGGGTGCAGCCACACCTGGCTGGCGCAGCCGTCCACTTTGGTCGCCGGAACTTTGAGCGCATCGTCCAGCGGCTCCATCGCTTTGCCCTGTTCGATCACATGGCGATAGCGGTCCTCCCAATCTTCGAGGAACTCGAAATCTTCGACAATTTCTTCAAAGGCGGGCGTTGCCATGGCGCGGCGGTCCTTCTGTTTCATTCACAATTGTGACCTATGCCGACGATAGCCCCCTGTCCAGCCCTCGCCGTGGCTTTTCAAGGCAGGGAAATTGCGCTAACCCATTGCGTGAATGACTGTTAAAGCCGTGGGTCCATGCAAAAATCACTGTCTCTTCTTATCATCGCCGCGTTGACCCTGTCTGCCTGCAACAGCTGGCGCAATTCGCGGGCGAACCCGTCTAACTGGTTCGGATCCAGCCAGCCCGCTCCAGTCGAAACCGCTCCGGTGGATGAGGCCTATGCGCTTGTCCCAAAACAGCGCGAGGGCATCGGCCTGTTTGACCGGCCCGAGGAAGAAGACACCAGCGTTCCGATTGCGAAGATCGACGAACTGCGGATCGACGCAACACCCACCGGCGCAATCGTCTACGCCTCGGGCACGGCGCAACGCCAAGGCGCGTTCAACGCCCGTCTGGTTCCCGTGAATTCGGAAGAAAACCAGAAGAACGGCGTGATGGAGTTCACCTTTCTCGTGAATTACCCCAAGTCGCAGACTGCGCAGGGTACTGAGCGTTCGCGCATGGTGTCCGACGCCATCAACGTATCCCGGCAAGAGCTTGAAGGCATTCGTTTGGTCCGTGTCGTTGGGCAGCAAAACGCCCTGGAATCACGCCGCCGTTAAACGATCAGAGGGGCACGACCTTCACGTTTTGCCCTTTTGCTGCCAGTGCGATCTTGCCTTCGCACAGCTTCAGTGCATCCTCACCGAACACCTCGAACCTCCAGCCGGTCATAGAGGGAAGGCCGCGCTCGCCCGCTGCGATCTGGTCCAGTTCTGCGCTGGTCGCGATCAGCTTTGCCGCCACGCCCGAGCTTTCGGTTTTCGATTTCAGCAGCACCCGCAACAGATCCGCCAACGCCGGGTTCACCTTTAGCTTGTCGCGGCTCGTGTCGACCTTGGGCAGTTGTTCGGGCGGACAGTTCACACCCTTTTTGACGGCCGCCAGAATGCCTTCTGCAATCGCCCCCTTGCGCGCCTCTCGCAGCAACAGGCGCGAGCCGCCAAGGTCTGATGGCGTTTTGGGTTTGGTGGAGGCCAGCTCGATCAGCGCGTCATCCTTGAACACGCGGTTGCGCGGGATGTTGTTGTCCTGTGCGTGAGATTCGCGGAACTGTGCCAGCTCCCGCACAACCGCCAGAAACTTGGCCGAATTCGTCCGCGTTTTAACACGCTTCCACGCATCCTCGGGCCGGATGTCATAGGTGCCAGGCTGGGTCAGTATGCGCAGCTCCTCGGACACCCAATGGCTGCGCTTGGTTTTCTCAAGCTCAGCCGCGAGATGTTCGTAGATCTTGCGCAGGTGGGTCACATCGGCCAGCGCATAGGTCTTTTGCGCATCTGTCAGAGGACGCCGCGACCAGTCGGTAAAGCGCGAGGTTTTATCCACCCCTTGCTTGCAGATCTTGCGCACCAGCGTCTCGTAGCCGACCTGTTCACCAAAGCCACAGACCATCGCAGCAACCTGCGTGTCAAACAGCGGCGTTGGGAACACTTGCGCATCGACCCAGAAGATCTCAAGGTCCTGACGTGCGGCGTGGAACACCTTGACCACGCTCTCATTCCGGAACAGCTCATAGAGCGGCTCAAGCGAGATTCCTTCGGCCAGTGGGTCAACCAGAACGGCACTGTCTTCATCCTCAGAAGGGACCGCCAATTGCACCAGACACAGTTTTGAATAGTAGGTCCGCTCGCGCAGAAATTCTGTATCTACAGTGACATAGGGAAAAGAAGCAGCAGCCGAGCAGAAATCAGCCAGCTCTTGCGTCGTTGTCAGAGTTCTCATGCGCCGTACTATTCTTGTTCTTTGTGTGACTGCCCGTTTTTCTACCGTCCCGAGCGTTATCGGCGACCATAGGACGAATTTCCGCCGGGTGTAAATCACCCAAGGGCGATCAGGGCAGCATAAGAACGGACCTGTTGCCTTCCGCATACCGCCGCAGCACCGGCGGGTAGAGCTGATGCTCATAAACCAGCACTTTGGCGGCCAGGCTGTCGGGGGTGTCCTCGGGTTCAATGGCGACCCGCGCCTGCCCCAGAATTGGGCCATCATCCAGCGCCGCGGTGACCTCATGCACGGTGCAGCCATGTTCGGCATCCCCTGCTTCGATCGCGCGGGCATGGGTGTGCAGGCCTTTGTATTTCGGCAGCAGCGAGGGGTGAATGTTCAGCATCCGCCCCTGAAAGCGCGAGACGAAATCGCCGGTCAGAACTCGCATGAAACCGGCCAGACATACAATATCGGGTTGCGCGGCCTCAAGCGGCTTCAGTAACTCCGCCTCAAACGCCGCTCGATCCCCTTTAAAGGGGCGGTGATCAACCACAGCCGTTTCAATGCCGCGATCCCGCGCCTTTGCCAGACCACCGGCCTGCGCGTCGTTGGACAGAACCAGACATGGGCGCGCAGGGTGGTCTCCGGTCATGCTGTCGACCAGAGAAACCATGTTTGACCCGCCGCCGGAAATCAGGATCGCGACGCGCTTGTGGCTCACAGCAGTTTGCCCGAATAGGCCACGCCAGCCTTGTCAGTCACGGTGCCGATGCGCGACACGGTCTCACCCGCCTCAGCCAGCAAAGCCGTCAGCGCGTCGGCCTGATTTGCGTCGCAGACCACGATCATGCCGATGCCGCAGTTGAAAGTCTTCAACATCTCAGCTTCGGCAATCCCGCCAGTTTCGGCCATCCAACCGAAGACAGGCGGCAAATCCCATGCGTCCAGATCGATCTGCGCGCCCAGCCCTTCGGGCAGAACACGCGGCAGGTTTTCGGTCAGACCGCCGCCGGTGATATGAGCCAGCGCATGCACACCCCCGGCGCGGATCGCGGCCAGTGCAGGCTTCACATAAAGCCGCGTCGGCGTCAGCAGCGACTCACCCAGTGTGCCGTCGCTAAAGGGCGAGTCGGCCTCCCAGCCCAGCCCGGAAATCTCGACCAGTTTGCGCACCAAGGAGTAGCCATTGGAATGCACTCCGTCGGAGGCCAATCCCAACAGTACGTCGCCCGCCGCTACGCCGTCGGGCAGATCGGCACCGCGCTCCATCGCGCCGACCGAGAACCCAGCCAGATCGAAATCACCATCGGGATACATGCCCGGCATCTCGGCGGTTTCGCCACCGATCAGAGCACAACCCGACTGAGCGCAGCCTTCGGCAATCCCTTCGATGATCCGCGCAGCGGTATCGGTGTCCAGCTTGCCGGCGGCGAAATAATCAAGGAAAAACAATGGCTCAGCGCCCTGGCAGATCAGGTCGTTGACGCACATCGCGACCAGATCAATGCCGACGCCATCCACAACACCTGTATCAATCGCGATCCGCAGCTTGGTGCCAACACCGTCGGTGGCCCCCACCAGAATCGGGTCTTCATAGCCAGCGGCCTTGAGGTCGAACAGCGCGCCGAACCCGCCCAGACCGCTCATGACTCCGGGGCGATTGGTGCGTTTGGCAGCAGGCTTGATGCGGTCGACCAGAGCGTTGCCTGCATCAATATCCACACCCGCGTCGGCGTAGGTGATTCCGTTCTTGCCCGCTGTCATGGCCTATCCCTCATGAATGGTTTGCGGGCGGGTTAGTCGATTGTGCGCTTTGATGCAACGGTCAGGCTTGACGCGGGCGATCACCGTGGTACTCAAAGCGCTCAGGCGGGCCTGTAGCTCAATTGGTTAGAGCAGAGCGCTCATAACGCTTTGGTTGCGGGTTCAAGTCCTGCCGGGCCTACCAAATTCCGCTGTTTTCACTAAGAACGCCGCGCCTCTAGCGCCCTACGATGATGTCAGCACACAGCCCGCCCAGTCGCCCGCTTTTACCAAGGCGCAAAACGCCGCCATGGGCACGGGCGATGTCGGCCACGATGGCAAGGCCCAAACCAACACCGCTACCTTGGTTCTGATTGCGTGCAGGGTCCAAACGGGAAAAGGGCTTAACGGCCTCGGTCCGTTGTTCGGGCGGGATACCTGGCCCATCATCCTCGACCCGGATGCGTAGAGATTTGGGCGTCAGCGTCAGGCTGACATCCGCCTTGCTGCCATACCGCACGGCATTACCGATCAGATTCTCGACCGCCCGGCGCATGGCTGATGGTCGCAACATCGCTGTCCCCTGCCCGTCGACGGTAACCAGTTCCGCCTTATGACCAGCCCGTCTTGCATCGCTGACGATCTGCGTCAGCAAAGCTTCGGGATCGACCTCTTCGGGAGCACCTTCGGCAGCACCGCGTGAAAAGTCGAGGAACGCATCCAAAAGCGATTGCATCTCGGTTACGTCCTGCTGCAACGGCGCAGCCTCTTCTTCGGGCAGCATAGACAGGCCCAGTTTCAGCCGTGTCAGCGGAGTACGTAGATCGTGGCTGACACCCGATAGCATCATTGTTCGCTGCTCCATCTGCCGCTCAATCCGCGCCCGCATGTCGAGAAAAGCGTTGCCCGCGGCCCGAACCTCGACCGCGCCGCCGGGGGAATACGGCACCACCCGTCCGCGACCAAAAGCCTGCGCCGCATCCGCAAGCCGCGTAATGGGCCGCAGCTGGTTGCGCATGTATAGAAACGAAATCGAGGTCATGATGATGGCAAAGAAAACCATCGTCACAATCAACTGATGCGGCGCCGCAGGGGACAGACGCCGTCGATCAAAGGTCAGCTGCAACAGGCCCAGATGAGTGGGCATATAGAGGCGCGCCTCTTGCCCGCTGGGCAGGGCAACCGCTTCAAGGTCAGGCAATTCCGCCATCAGATCCGCCTCAACCTGTGGCGCTATAAAGTCGTACCACCTGCGCCGGCCGATTTCCGGCATCTCATCCGCGTCGAGGAACTGCATTTTCATCGACAAAGCGCTCAGATCAGGACGCACAGCAGCCAGCGCCTGTTGCCGGGTCTCAGCCTCGGCCATGGTCTGAGTGATCAGTCGGACCTCACGCGCGGCGGCTTGCGTCATTTGCGCGGTCACGTCCTCCAGATGCTTTTGCAGAAACGCGATGCCCACCACCAGCAGCAAGGCCACCACCGGCAGGACGAGAATCAGCGCGGCCCGGACATACAGGCCGCGCGGCATATAGGGTTTGAGCCATTGCGTGGACATGCGCTAAACCTAGCGGGCTGCCCGGGCAAGAGAAAGAGGACAGAATGCAGGCACCTGACGAATTCAACCCGCCGGCTGGCGTGGCCCAGGAGTTGGATCCGGGTTTGCGGCGCATTTTGGCTCCAAATCCTTCGCCGATGACGTATCGGGGCACAAACACCTATCTTCTGGGGACGCGGGATCTGGCGGTGATCGACCCCGGACCGCTGTGCGACGCGCATCTGGAGGCGATTCTGGATGCGCTGACACCCAATCAGAGAATCAGCCACATCCTCGTGACCCACACCCATCTGGACCATTCGCCTCTGGCTGCCCCGCTTGCGGCCCGTTCGGGTGCCCCGATTCTGGCCTTTGGAGGCCCCGAAGCCGGGCGCAGTGCGGTCATGTCCGACCTCGCCCAAAGTGGCATGGTGCAAGGCGGCGAAGGCATCGACACCGCATTCCGGCCGGATATCGAGCTGGCGGACGGAGAACGCATCACGGGCGACGACTGGCAGCTCGAGGTCATCCACACCCCCGGTCATCTGGGCAATCACATCGCGCTGGCCTGGGGCGATATCTGCTTTACGGCAGATCACGTGATGGGTTGGGCCAGCTCGCTCGTCTCTCCCCCTGACGGAGACCTCACCGACTTCATGGCGGCCTGTCATCGACTGCAACAGCGCGACTGGTCCGTCTTTCACGCGGGTCACGGCGCGCCGATCGAAAACCCTGCTGAGCGGTTGGAGTGGTTGATTCAGCACCGCTTGGGGCGAGAAGCGCAAATCCTGGCGGCGCTGGCAGAGCGACAAGGCTCGGCCCGGCAATTGGCTGAGCGTATTTACACCGAAACCCCGAAAGCCCTGCTGCCCGCAGCCGAGCGTAACGTCCTGGCGCATTTGATTGATTTGGCAGGAAAATCCAAAGTCACCTACGATGGCCCACTTGCGTCAGATGCGGTTTTCCAGCGACTTTCGTGAGCGCGTGAAAAAATTCAGATTTCTCGCGCTTCCCCTCTGGACGTCAAAAATCGGGGTTGTTATACGCCCCTCAGTTCCGGCGTAGCTCAGCGGTAGAGCAGTTGACTGTTAATCAATTGGTCGTAGGTTCGATCCCTACCGCCGGAGCCAATTTTCTCAGCAAAATCTGGTGAAATTGATCATGGTCCAGACGGACCAGAACTGCGCTTTGCTGATCGGCAGAAAAAACTTTTCATCCCCCACTGGACGCCGCGAAAACAGCTTGCTATACGGCGCGAACCGTTCCGGCGTAGCTCAGCGGTAGAGCAGTTGACTGTTAATCAATTGGTCGTAGGTTCGATCCCTACCGCCGGAGCCAATTCCCCCAAATCACCCCGTCAATGCGTCGGCAAACTGCGTGCGCAGGGTCCGTTTCAGCACCTTTCCTGTTGCGTTCAACGGCAAAGCGTCGATGAACACAACCTTATCCGGCACTTGCCATTTGGCGATCTTGCCATCAAAGAAGGACAGCAGTTCTTCCTCTGACGGCTCCTCTCCCTCGGCCTTCACGGCGACCAGAATCGGACGCTCGTCCCATTTGGGGTGCGAAACCCCGACCACTGCAGCTGTGGCGAGTTTTGGATGGGCGACTGCGATGTTTTCCAACTCAACCGAGCTTATCCATTCGCCTCCCGATTTAATGATGTCCTTTGACCGGTCGCGGATCGTCATGTAGCCGTCGGCATCCAGTGTTGCGACATCCCCGGTGGCGAACCAGCCATCCTGTAAAAGCGCCTCGTCCTGCATCTGGAAATAGCTGTCCAGTACCCACGGGCCGCGCACCATCAGGTCGCCCTGGGTTTCGCCGTCATGGGGCAAGTCATTGCCGTCGTCATCCACGATCTTCAGCTCGACCCCAAAGGGAGGCCGTCCCTGGCTTTCGCGCAGGCGGTGCTGCTCGTCGATCGGCAGGTCGCGATGTTTGGCAATCGGGACATTGGTTGTCCCCAGTGGACTCATTTCACTCATGCCCCAGGCGTGGACGGTGTCGACGTCGTAGACCTCACGGAAGGTCTCGATCATCGAGGGTGGACAAGCGGCGCCTCCGATCACGGTGCGCTCAAGACTGGCGAGTTTGCTGTCGGATTGCCCGGCATGGGCCAAAAGGCCCTGCCAGATCGTGGGAACGCCCATTGCGACCGTCACGCCATAAGTGTCGATCAGGTTGACGAGCGCCTCACCATGCAGCCCCGGCCCCGGCAGAACCATGCGCGAGCCGGACATGGCACAGCCATAGGGCGACCCCCAAGCATTGACATGGAACATCGGCACCACGGGCATCACGACATCCATCGCCGAATAGCCAATGACGTCTCGCGCGTTCGAGGCAAAGCCATGCAACACGGTCGAGCGATGCGAGTACAGCACCCCCTTGGGATGGCCGGTTGTGCCCGAGGTGTAACACAGGCCGGAGGCCGTGTTTTCATCCAAATCCGGCCATGCAAAATCGGCATCACCCGTCTCGATCAATTCATCATAGAATTGCAGCCCGTCGATCCGTGCGGCCGCTTCTTCATCACGGGGCCCCATCAGCACAAAGTGATGAACCTCGCCCAGCCCGTCTTGCAACGCCGCGACCAGAGGGATGAAGGTGGCATCAAAAAACAGAACGCGATCCTGGGCGTGGTTGATGATGTAGGTCAGCTGTTCGGGGAAGAGGCGTGGATTGATCGTGTGACACACGAAACCTGCACCCGAGGTCGCATAGTAGATCTCAAGGTGGCGGCGGTTGTTCCAGGCCAGGGTTCCGATGCGGTCCTGTGGGTCAAGCCCAAGCTTGGTCAGCGCCGATCCCAACCGGCGGGCGTTGCGCGCCACTTCGGACCAATTGGTCTGCGTTACGGTGCCGTCTGTTTCGACCGACACGATTTCCGTCTGACCGTGGTAGCGCTCGGCGTGATCAATAAGTGACGAGATCAGCAAGGGCTGCGTCATCATCTGTCCCAGCATGGACATCCTCCCTTTTTTGTTCAGGCCACGCTTTTGGCGACCATTCCGTGCTTTGAGTGATACGCGGGCCGGTGGCCGGGCGATCAATCATGACGGTTCATTGGGAAGAACCCTGCCAAGCAATTATTTGTCTGACAATAAAAAGATTGCAGCCCGAGATTGCCCCGGGCCGCATTTCACCACGTCAATTGCGGTGGCGCAGGGCATAAGCGACGAGGGCGGCGGTCGAACCATCCTTGTCGTCCGCGCTCTCTTCTCCGTCCACGATCGGCCCGAGTGAAGTGGCAAGTTCTTTGCCCAGCTCGACGCCCCATTGATCGAAAGAATTGATGCCCAAAAGAACGCCTTCGACGAACACCCGATGCTCATAGAGCGCTATGATCTGACCCAACACAAAAGGCGTCAGTTTGGGGTAGATCAAGGTGGTCGAAGGCCGATTGCCCGGAAACACCCGATGCCGCGCCTGACGATCAAGTTCATCGCCCTGCAAGCCTTTGGCAGCCATACGGGCGCTGGCTTCGTCGAAAGACCTGCCGCGCATCAAGGCCTCGGACTGGGCGAGGCAATTGGCCAGAAGCAGCCGGTGATGATGGGCCAGTTCAGGTTCGTGCCCTTCGACGGCGACCATGAATTCGCAGGGGATCACGTCGGTGCCCTGATGGATCAGCTGGTAGAAGGCATGCTGGCCATTGGTGCCCGGCTCACCCCAGACAACAGGCCCCGATGGCACTGTCAGTTCGCTGCCATCCATTGCGACCGATTTGCCGTTCGATTCCATCTCAAGCTGCTGGAAATAGGCCGGCAGGCGCAGCAGCCTTTGGTCATAGGGCAACACCGCGCGGCTCGCATGACTCAGCACCTGACGATGCCAGATCCCGACCAAAGCCAGCATAACCGGAACGTTCTCGGCCCAGTCGGCCGAGCGGAAGTGCAGGTCCATCGCTTGCCCGCCCCGCAGGAACGCATCGAACGCATTCGAGCCGATCGCGATCATCACCGGCAAACCGACAGGACCCCAGACAGAGTACCGCCCGCCGACCCAATCCGCGAATCCGAAAACGCGATCCTCTGGGATGCCGAAGGCCTGTGTTTTGTCCAACGCGCTTGAGACAGCGGCGAACTGCCTGGAGGGGTCTCCTCCGCCCTCGCTCATCCATGCCCGCGCGGTGCGGGCGTTGGTCATGGTTTCAATCGTCGTGAAGGTTTTCGAGGCCACGATCACCAGTGTCCGGGTCGGGTCCAACTGGCGCAACGTATCCGCGATATGCGCGCCATCGACGTTCGAGACATAGTGCAAACGCGGCCCATCATGGTAGGGCGACAGCGCATGGGTCGCCATCACCGGGCCCAGATCCGAGCCTCCGATGCCGATATTCACCACATCGGTAAAGCTGCCCCCTGCCCCGGCTACCGTGCCTCCGCGCACCTCCTCGGCGAAGACGCGCATCCGCTGCAAGGTGTCCAGAACGTCCGGCATGACATCCTGCCCATCGACCTCAACAGCGCCGCCGTCCAGATTGCGCAACGCCGTATGTAGCACAGCGCGATCTTCGGTCTCGTTGATCTTCTGGCCGGAAAACATTGCGTCGCGGCGCGCTGCCAGATCGGCTTGGTCACACAATTGGGTCAGAGCATCCCGGATCTCGCGGTCGATCTGCGTTTTTGAGTAGTCGAACAGCATATCTCCGGTTGAGGCAGTGAACCCGTTTGCTCGTTCCGCGTCCGTATCGAAAAGGTCGAGAATGCGCGCCTGTTGCGATGCTGCCAGAGCTTTGAGTCTATCCAGTTGCATGGCTCACTCCGCCCAATGCACGGTCATGCCGCCCAGAACGGCCGCGATCGGCGCCTCTTCGGGCGGCAGAGACATGGCCTTCTCCAGCGCTTCCCGCTTCTCGGCGCCGAAGATGATCAGATGTTTCGACAAGGCCCCATCTAGGACCGGAGCCGTCAGGGTGATGCGCGGTTCCGGCTGCACATCCGTCCGCGCCACGGCCAGTGTCGGCGCATTGCTGTCCAACGCCTCAGCCAACCCCAGCATTCCGGGAAACAGTGAGGCTGTGTGCATATCGCCGCCCATCCCCAACACCAGTACCGACAAAGGCAGCACTGGTGCGATCAATGACTCGATCTCTGGCAGAGCGTCCTCGGGCGCGGCCCCCGGCACATAAAGCGGCACGTATTGCGCCACCGAGGCGCGGTTGGTCAGAAGACGTTCGCGGATCAGACGCTCGTTCGAGCGGTCACTGTCCACAGGCACACAGCGTTCGTCGGTCGGCAGCACGCGTATCCGCGCCCAATCGAGATCTGCAGCGCAGAGGACATCAAAAACCGGCCCCGGAGTCGTTCCGCCCGGCACTGCAAGGGCCACCGTGTCGTCATGCAACAACGCGGCCTCCAATTCTCCGGCCAATGCGTTGGCCACGTCGATCGCCAACATGTCGCGGTCGGCATATTCCTGAATATTCATGGCTTGATTCCTTGCCAGTGGCGACCATCTCGTTTCATCAGCAGCTCGGCGTCGCCCGGCCCTGTGCTGCCACTATCATAGGGTTTGGGGACATCGCCCCGCGCCTGCCATCCGGCGATGATCGGATCAGTCCAGGCCCAGGCGGCCTCGACCTCATCACCGCGCATGAACAGGGTTTGGTTGCCCCGGATCACGTCCATGATGAGACGTTCATAGGCGTCAGGCGGATCCTGATTTTCGGGCCCGAGCGCCTCGGCAAAGCTCATGTCGAGCGGCACGTCGATCAGGCGCATTCCACCCTGCCCCGGTTCCTTGATCGTCACCTTCAGGGTGATCCCCTCATTCGGCTGCAACCGGATCGACAAGGCATTAGCGTGTCGCCCTGCTGCCTCGCCAAAGATCGAATGCGGAGCGTCCTTGAACTGCACGTTGATCACCGAGGACCGCGCCACCAGCTGCTTGCCGGTGCGCAGGTAAAACGGCGTCCCGGCCCATCGCCAGTTGCTGATATGCGCCTTCAGGGCCACGTAGCTTTCCGTGGTCGAGCGGGGATTGCCGACAACCTCACGGTAGCCCGCCCCATCGGCCTCGGCGAACTGCCCGCGTACAATATGGTGCGGCTCAACCGGGTCGAGCGCGCGGATGACCTTGAGCTTTTCGTCCCGCACCGCGTCCGGATCGAACTTGGCGGGCGGCTCCATCGCGATCAGGCAGAGCAGTTGCATCAGATGGTTCTGCACCATGTCGCGCATGGCTCCGGCGCGTTCATAATAGTCTTCGCGCCCTTTGACACCGACCGTTTCGGCCACGGTGATCTGGATGTGATCCACGTATTGGCTGTTCCAGAGCGGCTCAAACAGCATGTTGCCAAACCGCACGGCCATCAGGTTCTGGACGGTTTCTTTCCCCAGATAGTGGTCGATCCGATAGATCTGCCCTTCGTCGAAATGCGCCGCCAGCGTCGCATTCAAAACCCGCGCGCTGTCCAGATCGTGGCCAAAGGGTTTCTCTACCACGATCCTTGTATCCTCGGTCGCAAGCGCATGCGCGCGAATCCGTTCGGCCAGAGGGCCAAACAGGCTAGGACCAACCGAGAAATAGAACGCCCGCACCCGGTCCGGGGTCAATTTGCCTGCCAGCTCATCCCACCCGCCGGTTGAGAGGGCATCCATCTGGACGTAGTCGAGGCGCTGCAGGAACCCTTGCAGATTCTCAATCTCGCTGGACCGTCTGGGCGCATAGCTCCGCAACGACTCGGCCACGAGGGTCCGGAACGCATCCGTCGAAAGCTCACTGCGCGCAGCCGCAATGATGCGCGCGCTTTCAGGCCACTGCCCCGCGCAGAACCTGCGAAACAAGGCGGGCAGGATCTTGCGCTGCGCAAGATCTCCGGTGCCGCCGAAAATGACCAGATCGAACGGATCGACGGGAATGACTCGTGAAACCATGAGTTGTCCTTAACCTGCCCCTTAGGTCATGTCCAATGTTAGCGCAATCATTATGCTTATTTATGTTTCTTTTTTCCGTCGCATGACCCGAAAACGCCTCTTATTCGACTGGTCCAGCCAAAGTAATCCAAATCACTGAGGGACGCGGCGGTTTTCCGATATAGATGTAACAGGATCATTCCAGTTTGGGTTGTTGAGATGAACAAGTTTCTGTTTTTTCTGTTTGCATGTTTTGCCGCCCCGCTTTGGGCGCAAGAGCGTTTGGCGCTGGTGATCGGCAATGATCAGTACAACTCGGTCGTTGATCTGAAGAAAGCTGTCGCCGACGCCGAGGCGGTTTCCGACAAGCTGGAAAATCTGGGCTTTGAAACCATCCAAGGTCTCAACCTCGACCGGCGCGGTATGAACCAGAAAATCGCGGACTTCACCGCTCGGCTTGAGGCCGGCGATACCGCTTTTGTTTTCTTTGCCGGTCACGGCGTTGAGATCGACGGAGAGAATTATCTGCTGCCCACCGATATTGTCGCGCCCTCGTCCGGCGAGACCGATTTCGTGAAGTCCGAATCCATCGCCCTGTCGAACCTTTTGGACCGCGTCCGCGCCACCGGTGCGCGCACTTCCATCGCGATCATAGACGCCTGCCGCGACAATCCGTTTGAAACCGTTTCCGGGCGCAGCGTCGGGCGCACCCGCGGCCTCGGTCGCATCAACGCGCCTGAGGGTATGTTCGTGATCTTCTCAGCCGGGGCTGGCCAGATGGCGCTGGACCGCCTGAGCGATGATGAACCCGCGCAGAACTCAGTCTTCACCCGCGCATTGCTGCCGCGCCTGTCAGAACCGGGGCTTGAGCTGCGCAGCATGGTCTCGGACCTGCGTCGCGAGGTGCGCGACCTGTCCCGCACTGTTCAGCACACGCAAATCCCCGCCTACTATGATGAGTTGCTGGGAGAGTTCTATTTCACCCCAGCTGTCGCAACGGTTCCCCGGACCACACCAACGCCCCAAACAGATGATATGCGCGCAGATCTAGAGCTTGCGCGCTCGGTTGGGACGGTGACGGCGCTGGACGCATTTCTGGAGAAATACGAGGATCAGTCTGAGAACTACTCTTATGAGGTGGCTCTGCAGCTGCGCGACAGCCTTGCCTCGGTTGAGCTGCCAATCGAGACAGAGCGCACTCCGGCCCCCGAAGCCCCAGACACCCCGGTCATTTCAGATTCGCGCGAAGTGATGCGCGCCACGCAATCGGCCTTGAACGCACTGGGCTGCAGTGCCGGAGGCGCAGATGGTGTCGCCGGACCACGCACAAGACAGGCCTTTGCACGCTACCGCGACGCGAGCGCGTCGCAATTGGGGGCAGATGATTTGGGAACTCAGCACGCGCTGGAGGAGTTGCAGGGTAGAAGCGGCACGATCTGCAAGGTCGTCGCTGCACCGTCCCCCACACCGGCCCCTGCGCCGTCTGTGTCGGCGAGTGTGACGATGGCTGGCACCTGGCAGTTCAAGGCCACCTGCGCGGTGGTTGTCAAAGTGACCGGAACAGTGCGCTACTCTCATGCCGGTGGCAACAAATACACCGGAAGCCTCACCGACTCGCTGGGTCAAAAAGCCAACACGGTGATCTATGTGAATGACCAACAGATCAGCGGCACCGACTTTTTCCCCGGCATCACGGTTCAATGGCGCGGTCGTCTGGCTGAAGATGGCAACAGCTTCACCAGCTCGGGCTCAACCGGGTGTTCGGTCTACGCGTGGCGAGCGGGATAAGGCGTCAGTTCACGCGGAACTCACCCACCATATTGCGCCACTCCCCCGGGGCGATCATCTTGCGATGGGTGAACTTGACCGAGTGCAAAGGCCCCTCGATCTCTCGCTGCCAAAAGTCGATGAATTCGAACAGTTTCGGATGATCCGGCGCGAGGTCATAATCCTGCCAGATAAACGTATTCAGAACATGGATATAGTCAGGCATATGGTAGAAGAATTCCGCCGTCGTCAGACCGTATCCCTTCAGCATTAATTCGGTTTCGCTTTGCTGCATTCAGACCTCCGATTTCATTCAGGGTCTCTCCATTGTAGCAGCAAAACCACCTAGCATTTGGATAACAAGATGTTACCCGAGTGTTACTTTGGATTTTCACGCCCGGATTCGTTGCTTGCTTGCACCTTATGTGCTGGGTCTGATAGAGTGGAACCACAAAATATAGAGTCTGCACAAGAAACGAGCAGTTTACGTGAGCGATACGCCAGAAACACCTGAAAACATGGATGAAACCCCGCCCGAGCGCCCTGCCTATGACGGCCCGACGGTCTCCATCGAATCCGAGATGCGCACGTCCTATCTGGACTATGCCATGTCGGTCATCGTTTCCCGCGCGATCCCCGATCTGCGCGATGGCCTGAAACCCGTGCATCGGCGGATTTTGTACGCCATGCACGAGACCGGTAACACGCATGACAAGGCGTATCGCAAATCGGCCCGTCCGGTCGGCGATGTGATGGGTAAATACCACCCGCATGGCGACAGCGCGATCTATGACGCGCTGGTACGGATGGCGCAGGATTTCTCGATGTCGCTGCCGTTGCTGGACGGTCAGGGCAACTTTGGCTCGATGGACGGTGATAACCCGGCGGCCATGCGTTACACCGAAGTTCGGATGGACAAACCAGCTGCGTCCCTGCTGGCCGATATCGAAAAAGAGACGGTCGATTTTCAGGACAACTATGACGGCAAAGACAAAGAGCCGACCGTCCTGCCCGCCCGCTTCCCGAACATGCTGGTCAATGGTGCCGGTGGCATCGCCGTGGGTATGGCAACGAACATCCCGCCGCACAATCTGGGTGAAGTGGTCGACGCTACGTTGGCGCTGATTGACGATCCGGATCTGACCTCCGAGCAGTTGATCGAATACGTCCCCGGTCCAGATTTTCCGACTGGCGGCGTGATGCTGGGCCGATCCGGCGCGCGCAAAGCCTATCTGGAAGGTCGCGGCAGCGTCATCATCCGCGCCAAGACCCGAGTCGAGGAACTGCGCAAGGATCGCTACGCCATTGTCGTGGATGAGATCCCCTATCAGGTGAACAAAGCCTCGATGATCGAAAAGATTGCAGAAGCGGTGCGCGAGAAACGCATCGAAGGCGTAGCGCATGTTCAGGACGAATCCGACCGCAACGGCGTGCGTGTGGTGGTCGAGTTGAAACGCGACGCGACGCCTGAGGTGGTTCTGAACCAGCTCTATCGCTTCTCACCGATGCAGACCTCCTTTGGCTGCAACATGCTGGCCCTGAATGGTGGTCGGCCAGAGCAACTGACCCTGCGCCGGTTCCTGACATCCTTCATCGACTTCCGCGAAGATGTGGTCGCCCGCCGCACCGCCTATGATCTGCGCAAGGCGCGTGAGCGTAGCCATATCCTGTGTGGTCTAGCGGTGGCCGTGTCGAACGTGGACGAAGTTGTTGCTACCATCCGGTCGTCAGCCGACGCGGCCGAGGCGCGCGAAAAGTTGATGACCCGCCGTTGGCCTGCGGCTGAGATCGAAGGCTATCTGCGCCTGATCGACGATCCTCTGTCCAAGATGAACGACGACGGCACCTATAACCTGACCGAAGTTCAGGCCCGCGCTATCCTTGAGTTGCGCCTGCAGCGCCTGACCCAACTGGGCGTCAAAGAGGTCACGGATGAGCTGGAGCAACTGGCCGCCAAGATCAAGGAATACCTCGATATTCTGTCCTCGCGCGAGCGCATCATGTCGATCATTGGGGACGAACTGCGCGAAGTGCGCGATCAGTTCGCTGTCCCGCGTCGCACCGAGATCGTCGACTGGTCAGGCGACATGGAAGACGAGGACCTGATCGAGCGGGAAGACATGGTCGTGACTGTCACCTCGGGTGGTTACATCAAGCGCACGCCGCTGGCCGATTTCCGGGCGCAGAAGCGTGGCGGCAAGGGCCTGTCGGGGATGCAGACCAAGGAAGAGGACGTGGTCACCACCCTCTTCGTGGCCAACACCCATACGCAGCTGCTGTTTTTCACGACCGACGGGATGGTCTACAAGCTCAAGACGTGGCGCCTGCCGCAATCGGGACGGACCGGCAAGGGCAAGGCGATCGTCAACATCCTGCCGATCCCGACCGGAGTCTCCATCGCTGCGATCATGCCCGTGGATGTACCGGATGAGGAATGGGAGAACCTTCAGGTCGTCTTCGCCACTAGCGCAGGCACAGTGCGGCGTAACCGCCTGTCGGACTTCACCAATGTGAAGCGCAACGGCAAGATCGCCATGAAGTTCGAGGATGAGCATGCCGAGACGAAGCTGATCAACGCGCGCATCTGCTCGGAAGAGGATGATGTGATGCTGGTCACCAAATCCGGCCGTGCAATCCGCTTCCCGACGACCGATGTGCGGGTGTTCAACAGCCGCTCCTCGGTCGGTGTGCGTGGTGTGCGCCTCTCCGGCAATGACGAAGTGGTTTCGATGTCCGTCATCCGCCATTTCGATGCGACCTCGGATGAGCGGGCCGCATATCTCAAGATGCGCCGTCTGATGGCTGGCGTCACCGATGAGGCCGAGGGCGATGAGGATGAAGGCAATGCCGACAGCGTTCTGCCTCAGGAACGTTATGCCGAGATGTCGGCCGCGGAGAACCTGATCCTGACTATCACAGCGGGCGGTGCAGGCAAACTGAGCTCCAGCCATGACTACCCTGTCCGTGGGCGCGGCGGCATGGGCGTTGCCGCAATGGACAAGGCGATGCGCGGCGGCGAACTTGTCGCCTCGTTCCCGGTCGAGATTGATGACCAGATCATGCTGGCCACTTCAAAAGGTCAGTCGATCCGCGTGCCGGTCGATGGCATTTCCTTCCGGTCCCGCAGCGCCGGCGGCGTGCGGGTATTCAACACCGGTAAAGGCGAAGAGGTCGTCAGCGTCGCCTGGATCGCCGATCAGGGCGATGAGGACGAGGCCGAAGAATAATCTTTCGGCTAGAGCACATGAAACAGGCGCTAACCGGACCCGGGCAGCGCCTGTTTTGATTCAGTGCCCAATAGATCAGCCACAGCCCAGAGCCGATCCTGACCCCAAATGCTCTGACCGTCGACGTGGAAGCTGGGAACACCCCAAAGGCCAACGTCTTGCAGCCTGTTTTGGTTCTGCTCAACCCGCCGACGCCAAGTCTGTGATTTCAGCTCATCGCGCGCTTTGGCCCAATCCAGACCGGCGGCCCTGACAATATGGGATAGCCCCCTATCACTCGCCGCGTCCGCACCCTCGGACCAGACCGAGCGCATGAAAGCAGAACAAAACGTGGCCATCCGACCTTCGGATTCGGCGTAGTCGAACAACGCATAACCGCGCTCGACCCCCGCGCCCAGAGGGTCGCAGATACGGCCAAACGGGATACCCAGCCGCCGTGCCTCACGCGTGCAATCCCGAAGGATGTATCGGGATTTCGCCTTGGGCACCGGCAGGCCGCGCATCAGCATTGGCAACACTGGGCGCAGGATCAGTTCCGCGTTACATTGTTCTGCCAAGTGCTGAACCCGGTCAAAAGCCAGATAAGAATACGGGCTACGAAAGGAGAAAAAGAACTCCAGAGTTTTTGGGGTGTTCCCTTGGCGATCAAACACCAGCTCTGGGGGCGGCACCAGAAGGGGGCCGGTGCCCAGCCCGGCATTTTGCAACCTGTCTTCAAGATAGTGCAGTCGGTCCACACCCCAGTACCATTCGCCGCCATAGTAAAACATGCCGCCAAGGTAGTGCCCCATGGTACGCAACTCCTGATCCCCGGCGCGCAGGGAGGCGGTGGGATCACTCTGTTTCCCCGCAGGTAGATCCCTCCCGGCCCATTGAGCAGCGCTGATGGCTTTGAGATGTTGCGAGAAATCCGGATCTCCAAGATGGGCGGCCAGACGAGCGTTGACCTCTGGCGCTACACCATCCGCCTTCGGCGAGTCCAAACCCAGCTTTTGCGCCAAGCGCGACGCGTCCTTTAAGGCGTTCTCACGATGCGCTTTCGGGTCGGGAACCGCCTCGGATGGTGGGCCTGAGATCAAATGCGGGCGTAGCGCAGTGTCATAGCGCGCCTCAAATGCTGGCAAAATCTGCGCGGTCAGAGCGCAATACGGGTCTGACGCGTCGTGGAAATAGTGAACTTCGTGCTGCGTGCCACGCGCCCTACGGCCCAGATCATGCAGGCCACGACGCGCGTTTTGCAGACCTCGGCTGGTGATAATTTCGGCCAGCCGGGGCTTTACCAAAGATGTGAAGGGCACAGTCGTCTCCGCCAGGGTCAGATGCCCTACCCTAGCCACTCCCGCGCGGAATACCACGCGGGCACACGGCAACGTGAGTGGTCCGGGTTACAGCCCGTAGAGCGCACCGAATTTCTGCTCAAGATAGCTGAGCAGCGGGTCCGGCCCCGGTTCAACACCGCTTGCACGCTCAATGACCTCACGCGGGGCGTAGAGCCCACCATATTGCTGGACATTCTCACGCAGCCATGTGGTCGCGCCCGAGGTATCACCTTCGGCCAATTGGCCATCCAGCCCCGGCACGGCGCTGCGCAGCGCCTGATAGAGACACCCGGCATAGACGTTGCCCAGCGAGTAGGTCGGGAAATAGCCGAACAGACCCACGGACCAATGCACATCCTGCAGACACCCATTCGAGGGTTTATCGACCGCATAGCCAAAATCCGCCTTGAAGCGGTCATTCCACGCAGCCTCAAGGTCCGAGACCTGCAGGTCTCCGGTCATCAAAGCACGCTCCAGATCAAAGCGCAGCATGATGTGCAGGTTGTATTGCACCTCATCCGCCTCGGTTCGGATATAGCCGTTTTGGACGTGGTTCACAGTCGCGTAGAAGGCGTCGGCATCCGCGATCCCGAAATCTCCGAAGGCGTCGCGCATCTGGGTGAACAACCACCCGGTGAAGGCGCGCGAGCGGCCCAGCTGGTTTTCATAGATCCGGCTTTGGCTTTCATGCACCCCCATCGACACGCCCTGCCCCAGAGGCGTCAGCGCGTAATCGGGGTTGATGCCCTGTTCATAGGCGGCATGGCCGACCTCGTGAATGGTGGAGTAAAAGCAGTTGAACGGATCGGTTGCGCTGGTCCGGGTCGTGATCCGCACGTCCGAGCCACTGCCCGAGCTGAACGGATGCACCGCCTTGTCGACGCGGCCTCGGTTCAGGTCATAACCGAAAGTACGCGCCAGTTTTTGCGACAGGCGCATCTGTTCGGTTTCATCGAAAGAGCCGTCCAGCGCCTTTGGGGAGGGTCGATCCAGAACCGCCGCCCGCAGAGCCACCAAGCGGGGACGCATCTGATCGAAGATCTCAGCAATCTGGGCTCCGGTCGTATAGGGCTCATAATCCTCGACCATAGCGTCATAAACGTCACCGCCCTGCGCCAGTGCGGCCCCTTCCTCGCGTTTCAGCGCGACGACTTCTTCCAGCACGGGCAGGAAGGACGAGACATCCTCATCCGCGCGCGCCTGCGCCCATTTGCCTTGCGCAGCAGACGTGACCCGAGCAAGCGCCTTGGCCAGATCGGCGGGGACTTTGATGGTGCGTTCATAAGACCGGCGGATTTCACGCAGCTGGGCCTGACCAGAGGCATCACTCGCGTCGGCCTGGTCCAGCCATTCAGCCACGCGCGGGTCGGATTTGCGGGCGTGCAAAACGGCCTCGATCGCGGCCATTTCCTCGGCCCGTTGCGGAGCAGCTCCGCGCGGCATCATGGTTTCCTGATCCCAGCCAAGCCGGCCGGCAATCTGACCAAGGGCCGAGGTTTCACGTTGAAAGGCCATCAGGTCGTCAAAGGCGCTCATCGGGTCACGCTCCACGGATTGAGGTTGCAATGGGATAGCCGCTCAGGAACCGCGCACGCAGGATCAGGGTCCAGACCACGACGGCCATGAATTGGTGGAAAATGGCGATCTGCCAAGGGGCTGCGTAGACGACCGTGACGATCCCGACCACCACCTGCAGAGACAGGGCTGCAAAGGCTGCGTTGAAGGCGAAACGGGTCTGTGGATGGGCGCTGCCCTGCCCCCGACGCCAGACGATGATGGCGAAGATGAAAAGCAGATAGCCCGCGCAACGGTGGATGAACTGCACCAGTCCGGGGCTTTCGAAGAAGTTGCGCCACATCGGCTCCAGCATGGTAGCATCTGGCGGCAATAGCTGCCCACCGATCAGGGGCCAATCGGTGTAGGACCGCCCAGCGTCGATCCCGGCCACAAGCGCACCGATGAGTATTTGTAAAAAGGTGAAATGCAGGAGGCCGGTCGAGAGCGAGTACAGCTTCGCCTCTTTCGCGCGGCGCGCCTGCATCAGGTCACGCTCGTCCCGGCCCAGCTCAAAGATATACCACGCAAGGAACCCAAGGATCACGAAGGCCAAGCCCAGATGCGTCGCCAGACGATAGCTGGCAACGGCCGTCATCCCTTCGCCTTGCGTCACACCCGAGGCGACCATCCACCAGCCGACCGCGCCCTGAACGCCGCCCAAGGCACCGGGGATCAGCAGTTTGCCGGTCCAACCCGTGGGGATTTTGCGCGCGATCAGGAAGCCAAAGAAACCAAGCGCCCAGACCAGACCTATCAAGCGGCCCAGTTGGCGGTGGCCCCATTCCCACCAGTAGATGAACTTGAAATCATTCAGCTCCATCCACTGGTTCTGAATGCGCCACTGGTCGATTTCCTTGTACTTGTCGAATTCGGATTGCCAGTCGGCCTCGGTCATCGGCGGGATGGCCCCGGTGATCGGACGCCATTCGGTGATCGACAGCCCGCTATCGGTCAGGCGCGTCAGGCCCCCAACGGCGATCATAACAACGACCAGAGCGAACAGGATCATCAGCCACGCCCGGATCGCCTTGCGTGCCCCGCCCCGGCCCTTGTCGATCATACCGGGTTGAACGGCCTGTTGTTTTTCGGTGTCTGAGACTTCTTCGAAGATGCTGCGCTTTGCGCTCATGCTGTCCTCATATGTCCTGGATTTGGTCGCAAGCTCTGGATTTCGTCGCAAGCTAGGGCCAGTGAGGGGCAAGGTCCAGCCTTACCCTTTGTCTTTCCAACGGACCATCTGACGCATGACACCGTGCAACATCTGCACATCCGCCCGCGTCATCCGCATCCGCGACCACAGGTTGCGCAGATTGGTCTTCATGCCCTCGGCCTTTTCCGGCGGGTAGAAGAAACCGGCCTCTTCCAGCCGATCTTCATAGTGCTCAACCAGCTTCTCGACCTCGATCCCGGTCGCCCAGTCGCCCTTGCCCAGGTCGGTGGCCTCATGCACTACGTCACCGGTCTGACGCATCCACTCATAGGCGGTCAGCAGCACGCATTGTCCAAGGTTGAGCGAGGCATATTCCGGGTTCACAGGCACCGAGATGATGGCATTGGCCTTGGCGATATCCTCATTCTCAAGCCCCGCACGTTCGGGGCCAAACAGAACGGCGACCTTTTCACCCGCGGCTACCTTTTCAGCCGCGATCTGCATGGCGCGTTCCGGGCTGTAGACGGGCTTGGTCAGCCCACGTTGTCGTGCGGTGGTCGCAAACACAAAGGTTGTGTCAGACAGCGACCCCGCCAGATCGTCAAACAATTGCGCCTCATCCAGAAGCCGACCAGCACCGCTGGACATCGCTACTGCCTTCGGGTTCGGCCACCCGTCCCGAGGGGCCACGATCCGCATCCGGTCCAGCCCGAAATTCCACATCGCCCGCGCGGCGGCCCCGATGTTTTCGCCCATTTGAGGGCGCACGAGCACAAAGGAAGGCTGAGAGGTGTCACTAGGCATGTCTGTCTCCGAAAGTTCCGCATGCTCTAATCACCCAGCCCCATCAGGGCAACCCGATCCTCTTCTTCTGTTCGCAAATACCAGCTTGGTGGGCTTAAAAGTTTGCTTCCCGCGCTCAATCCGCTAAACCGCGCCAAAGAATGAAAGCGAAGGACGCGCTAATGGACACCCCCGAGCAGCCGCAGATCTATCTGATCACACCGCCGACCATCACGCTCAGCACCTTCCCTGACCAATTGGCGCGGGTTCTGGATGGGACCGAGATTGCCTGCATCCGGCTCGCTTTAGCTGGGAATGACGAGGACACGATCGCCCGAGCCGCAGATGCCTGCCGCGAGGTGGCGCATGCGCGCGACGTGGCCATCGTGATCTCGAACCACGTTCTACTGGCGCAACGGCTGGGGCTGGACGGCGTACATTTGGACGACGCAGCGCGCTCGGTTCGGGCTGCTCGCAAAGAGCTTGGCGCAGATGCGATTGTCGGCAGCTTTTGTGGGGCCTCCAGCCATGACGGCATGACGGCTGGCGAAGCAGGCGTCGACTATGTCGCCTTCGGTCCGGTCGGAGCGTCTTCTCTGGGCGACGGCACTCTTGCCGAAAAGGATCTGTTCCAATGGTGGTCGGAAATGATCGAGGTCCCGGTCGTGGCCGAGGGCGGCCTGACCCCAGACCTGATCCGCACTCTGTCCCCGCATACGGATTTCTTCGGCATCGGCGATGAAATCTGGTCGGCGGAAGACCCTACGGCCGCTCTGAACGACCTTCTGTCCCATATGGCTAGCTGAGTATCAGGGGCTCGGCCAACCAATAAACGGCAATTCCCGCAATCAGGATCGAGGCCAGAACCGATATCCGACCTCGCATCCTCTCAGATGCCCCGGAAATCAAAGCTGAGACCGCAAAAACTGCGGCGGCTATGGCGTAAAGCGCTACCAGTACTCCGCCCGCATAGCCGAATATCGCGGGCGGCAAATGATCCGGTGGCACCCCAATCGTCGCCAGCGAAGTGCTGAGCGCGATCCCACACAACAATCCGGCCCCGAAAACGGCCAGCAGACGGAATACGGTCAGACGCCTGAGAGCCAAATTCCACAGCGCCAAAACGAGGGTTGCGGCGGTAAGTGCCTGAGACGCGACTGCAGAGGGCAACGCAACCGCGCCGTAGACCGAAAGCGCCAGACCGAAGATCAGCCCGAAGGACACAAACAGCAACTGCGCCAACAGCGGACGCAGGCTGAGGGTCATAAAGACCAGCGGCAGAACAAGGACGATCTCGTGGTAGCCATGCGGAAGGATTCGGGTCAGCCCCTTTGGCAGAAACACCTGCAGCACCTGTTGCGGGCCAAGCGCAGCACCGCCTTGCAACGGGATCAGCGGGCTGACCTCTCCGGCGACCAGATAGCCCGTGTAGGGTGCGTTGACACGCTGTTGTTTCACGACGGCAGGCCCGTGCCCCTCGGGCCATGTTAGGCGCAGACTGGACACGCCTTCCGGCAGCGGCGTGGCCAGCAGCAGCTTTGAAAGGCGCTGAGTATCGGGATCCCCGACAATGGGAATGCGCACGCCCTCATAGGACAGGCGGGCCGGGCCTGCGAGTTCGACCTGCAGCGTCTCGGCCCAGTTTTTGACAAACGACCGGACCTCAGGCTCCAGCTCTGAGGAGACCCGTCGGCGCAACTCTCTGTACCGCGCGTCATCGGCAAAATCCGGGCGGGTTTCGGGGTCGACCCCGGCCAAGAACATCTCGGCATTCAACGTGACCTCAAGAAACAGAGTGTCTGCCTTCGTCCAGAACTCGACAATCGTCGGAGGGGTCTGCGCCTTCGCGGACCATGTCGAAAGGACCAGAAAAGCAGGCAATATCAGGAGGAAACGGAAAATACCGCTCATCTGCGACGCTCATCAATAAAATTGTCAATCATACACATCGAGTGTCCCGCCGAACGCATCGGATCGCAAGTCGAAACGAATACGGACCGGAACACAAAGACCTTATCTCTGTTATCGCTGACGTTCTGGCTTGCACGGCCCTCAGTGCTGCGGCATGACAGCACCATGACTCAGAACAGTGAAATCCTGTGTATCGGCTCGGTCCTCTGGGACGTGATCGGACGCTCGGCCAGTGCAATGCGGCAAGGATCGGACGTGCCGGGGCGGATCACCCGCCTGCCCGGCGGCGTCGCCATGAACATCGCCATGACGCTGGTGCGGTTTGGCATGACCCCAACCTTGCTGACCGCCATTGGCCGCGACCCGGAAGGCGATGAGCTTGTCCACGCTTGCGCCCGACTGGGCATGGTCACCGACCATATCTACCGCTCGCAAGACCTGCCGACCGATCGCTACATGGCCGTCGAAGGGGCCAACGGCCTGATCGCGGCCATTGCCGACGCCCACTCGCTTGAGGCTTCGGGCGCGAAAATCCTGCGCCCGTTGATGCACGGGCCGCTGGGCTATGAGAACACGCCGTTTGAAGGACCCATTGCGCTGGACGGCAACCTGACACTGGACCTTCTGGAAGAAATCGCCCAAAGCCCCGCCTTCGCCAAGGCGGACCTGCGGGTTGCGCCCGCATCGCCCGGCAAGGCCGAACGCCTGCTGCCTTTCCTCAAACACGCCCGCGCGACGCTCTATGTGAACCTCGAAGAGGCTGGCCTGCTGTGTCAGCGCGAGTTCACCGACTCCGAATCCGCCGCTAAAGGCCTGCTGGACCGAGGCGCGCTGCGCGTTCTGGTCACCGACGGCGGCAATTCGGCCACCGTGGGCTCGGCCTCGGACGTTCTGACCCAAACACCTCCGTCCGTGCTTGTGACCCGCGTAACCGGCGCGGGCGACACGTTCATGGCCGCCCATATCGCTTCAGAATCAGACGGCGCCGACGCGCAAACGGCTTTGACCCGCGCGCTCCACGCCGCTGCAACCTACGTTTCAGGAGAAACTCCGCTGTGATCCCTATCCACTACTCTGCCGAGGTCCGCGCCGCAAAAGACGCAGGCCACCCCATCGTGGCGCTGGAAAGCACCATCATCACCCACGGCATGCCCTACCCTCAGAACGTTGAGGTCGCCGCGAAGGTGGAACAGGACATCCGCGATGCCGGAGCTGTGCCGGCCACCATGGCCGTGATCGAAGGCGTGCTGCATGTGGGACTTGAACCCGACCAGCTGCAGGCCTTGGGCCAAGCTCAGGGCGTTGCGAAAATCTCTCGCGCGGATATGGCGGCCTGTATCTCAACCGGCGGGACCGGAGCCACAACCGTGGCCGCAACCATGATCGCCGCGCAATATGCGGGGATTGAGGTCTTTGCCACCGGTGGGATCGGAGGCGTCCATCAGGGGGCCGAGACCACGTTTGACATCTCAGCCGACCTGCATGAGCTGGGTCAAACACCGGTGACGGTTGTGGCGGCGGGTGCCAAAGCGATCCTCGATCTGGCCAAAACGCTAGAAGTGCTGGAAACGCTGGGCGTTCCGGTCATCGCCTATGGTCAGGATGCCTTCCCCGCCTTCTGGTCCGCGCAATCCCCCTATGCCGCGCCACTGCGCATGGACAGCGCCGAAGCCATCGCCAAAGCTCATGCCACGCGCCGCGCGCTCGGCCTGCCGGGCGGTCAGCTAGTCGCGAACCCGATCCCAGCAGCAGATCAGATCCCAGCCGAGGAGCTGGCGCCGATCATCGCCGCAGCTCAGGCGGACGCCGATGCCCATCGGATCACCGGCAAGGCCGTCACGCCCTATCTGCTGCAACGGATCTTTGAAAAGACCGAGGGCCGTTCACTCACCGCGAACATCGCCTTGGTGCGCAACAACGCACAATTGGCGGCGAATATTGCTAAGGCACTGGTAAACGGCGCGTAAACCTGCCCTATTGCACCGGCGCATCGGACTGCTTAGGTACTTTTGCAAACCACTCGGACCTGCAATGAACACACCGTTTGACGAAGAGCCCCACCGCCGCCCCGGCCTGTTCTCGCGCCTGCGCGGGTCTTTTCTGACGGGTATTGTTGTTATTGCGCCTGTCTGGCTGACAATCTGGCTGATCTGGTCCGTCGTGGGCTGGATCGACAGCGCCGTTCTGCCGCTGGTGCCACAACAGTTCCGCCCTGAGGAATATGTGGGCATCAACCTGCGCGGCGTGGGCGTCATCATCTTCCTGGTGTTCACCATTTTGGTTGGCTGGGTTGCCAAAGGCATCTTGGGCCGGTCTTTCATCTCGTTCACCGAGAGCCTCGTCGACCGGATGCCAATCGTCCGCTCGATCTATTCCGGGATCAAACAGATCTCAGAGACGGTGTTCGCGCAGACCGAACGCTCGTTTGAGAAAGCGTGCCTCGTGCAATACCCACGTCGAGGCATCTGGGCCATCGGCTTCGTTTCGACAACCGCAAAGGGTGAGGTCAGCAACCGCGCCGAAACCGGCGGCAACCTCCTGAGCATCTTCATCCCGACAACGCCCAACCCGACCTCCGGCTTTCTGCTGTTCTTCCCGGAAGAGGATGTGATCCTCCTGGATATGTCGATTGAAGCGGCCGCAAAGCTCGTAATCTCGGCCGGTCTAGTCTATCCCAACGAAAAAGACCCGACGCAGCCGCCCGAGTAATCAGCCAAACATTGCGGGCAGATCGACGGTGCTGTGCTGCCCAAGATCATCCTTGTGGCGCGCCAGAAACCCATCTGCAGCGTGGCGACCCGCGTGCTTCAACTTATGCAGGATCACCGGATTGGGCACCGTTTTTGTCGCCACAGACAAGCTGTTCATCAGCTCATTATCCGCAATCATGTGAACCAACACACGGCTCATCTCACCGGCTTTCAACTTGCCCTCTTCCAGCAGCCGCTGAACGAAATTGATCGCCCGCAGCTCGCGGAAAAGGGATGAGTTAAAGCTGATCTCATTAATGCGGTTCTGAATCTGCTGCGGCGTGACCGGCAACTCGTCCCGTTCCAGAGGGTTGATATTCACGATCACCACATCATCGGGCAGGTCGCCCTCGAACAAGGGGTAAAGCGCCGGGTTGCCGGTATAGCCACCATCCCAATAGGCCTCGGTCCTGTCGGTTTCAGGGTCGTAAATCTCAACAGCTTTGAACAGCGTAGGCAAACAGGCCGAGGCCAAAATCGCACTGGTCGAGATCTCATCGCCGGTGAACACACGGATCTTGCCGCTGCGCACGCAGGTGGCGCACACAAACAGACGTGGCCCCTGATCAGCGCAAACCTCATCAAAGTTGAACCGATCCACCACGGATTCCAGCGGGTTCGAATAGAATGGACCATAGGCATAGGGCGACACCATCCGGGACCACGCATCGCCTATGGAGTAAGGCAGCGAATACTCCATCGCCTGCGCAATGATCGCCGGCTCCAGCCCCCTGAACCAGTTGGCCATACGCATGTCCCCAAGGGCCCCCATGCGTTTCCACAACCCGTCCAGCCGCGCCCGCGCGCCCTCGCGCCCATTTGCAACCATGCCGGACTTGAACGCAGCCCCATTCAAAGCCCCGGCCGAGGTTCCGGTGATCGCCGCAACCTCGATATCCTCTTCGTCCAGAAGCCGGTCGAGAACACCCCAGGTGAACGCCCCATGCGCCCCACCACCCTGCAGGGCTAGATTAATCTGCTTCACGTCCCCAACCCTTCTCCTGTTCAAAAATACCTCGGGGGTATGGGGGCAGAGCCCCCATGAAACCTCACAAAGCCGTCCAGCCCCCATCGACCGAGATCGTCGTCCCGGTGATCTGCGCCGCCGCCTCTGAGCAGAGGAACTGAACCGTTCCGCCCAATTGCTCGACCGTGGCGAACTCCTTGGACGGTTGCCGCTCCAGCATGACGTTCTTGATCACGTCCTCACGGCTCATGTTGTATTCCTTCATCGTGTCGGGGATCTGCGCCTCGACCAGAGGGGTCAGCACATAGCCCGGACAAACCGCATTGCAGGTGATCGGCTCTTGCGCGGTTTCCAACGCGACGGCCTTGGTCATGCCAACAACGCCATGCTTAGCCGCCACATAGGCCGCTTTGAACGGAGAGGCCGTCAAACCATGGGCCGAGGCAATATTCACCACGCGCCCCCATCCACTCGCGCGCATCAACGGCAAGGCGGCTGCGGTCGTATGGAAGGCAGAGTTCATATTGATCGCGATGATCGCGTCCCATTTGTCGATCGGGAACTGGTCAATTGGCGACACATGCTGAATACCCGCATTGTTCACCAGAATATCGCAGGAGCCCGCCTTCTCGATCAGGGCGCGGCATTCATCCCCCTTGGACATATCGGCCTGAATGTAGCGCGCGTTGGTACCGGTCTCTTTCGAAATCTCTGCGGCCAACGCGTAATCTTCATCCCGATCTGTGAACGAGTTTAGAACCACGTCCGCCCCGGCCTTTGCCAGCTCGCGCGCGATACCCAAACCGATGCCCGAATTTGATCCCGTGATGATTGCCGTTTTTCCCGAAAGGCTCATGACTGCATTTCCTCTGAGTTCTCCTGACACGCAGAGTGCCATGCTGCACCTGCAAAGAAAACGGGGAACTGCAGAATGAGTAGCTACAAATCTGCCAAAAAAAACGCCCGCACGAAGCGGGCGTTAAGTTATTGAGGCAGGTTTCATACAGGCAAGAAACCTATCGAGCAGTGAGACCTTTATAAGCAATTCTGTGCTTTCGTCCAAGCTAAAAGTTTGAAAACAAGAAAAATCATCGCTACGATGAATCCCAACAAAATAAGGCCAGAGCAGGATTGTTTCCAAAATGAGCCCGTATTTTTCACACACGCTTCGTGGCTTGGCAGCGGGAATCGCCCTGCTTTTTGCGTCCTCACTGGCACAGGCAGAATCGACTCATGGCATAGCTATGTATGGCGACCCAGCCTTACCACCGGATTTTGTGTCTCTACCCTATGCGAACCCAGAGGCGCCCAAAGGCGGCAAAGTCGTTTTCGGAAACACCGGCGGCTTTAACAGTTTGAACCCGTTTGTGCAAAAAGGCACCCCTCCGTGGCAGTTAAGATTTTGGACCCACGAGAGCCTGATGGGCCGCTCCTGGGACGAACCTTTCACTCTTTACGGGCTGTTAGCCGAATCGGTTGAGACTGCGCCGGACCGGTCATGGGTGGAATTCACCCTCCGGGAAGAGGCTCGATTCTCCGACGGCACCCCGGTCACAGTTGACGATGTGATCTGGTCCTTTCAGACCTTAGGGACTGAAGGGCATCTGCGCTATCGCGGACTGTGGTCAAAGATCGACACTATCGAACAGACCGGTCCGCGCTCGGTCCGGATCAGCTTTAACGAGGCTGACCGCGAACTTGCATTGATCGTAGGCCTGCGTCCGATCCTTCAAAAAGCCCAATGGGAGGGGAAGGATTTTGCCGACGCGCAGCTGCACGATGTCCCCATCGGCAGCGGACCATATGTGGTCGAAGATTACGAGGCTGGTCGCTATGTGAACCTGCGTCGAAATCCGGACTATTGGGGCGCTGATGTTCCGTTTCGCCGTGGCACGATGAATTTCGATGACATCCGGATTGAATTCTACGGCGATGCCACCGTTCTGTTCGAAGCCTTCAAAGCCGGAGAGCTTTCGGCCGTGCGCGAGTTCAACGCCGACAAATGGGACACGCAGTACAGCTTCCCCGCCGTACAACGTGGCGATGTGATCAAGACCGAGATTCCGCATGGTAAGCCCTCGGGCATGACCGGGCTGGTGATGAACACCCGCAAAGCTCCGTTCGACGACTGGCGCGTGCGTGAAGCCCTGATGCTGGCGTTCAACTTCGAATTCATCAATGACACGATCACCGGCGGCGCGCAGTCGCGGATTTCATCTTATTTCTCTGGCTCTGACCTGGCTATGCAACCAGGCCCCGCGACGGGGCGCGTTGCGGAGCTGTTGACGCCATATAGCGCAGACCTGATCCCTGGAACGCTTGAAGGCTACGCCCCACCCGAGGGCGACGGTTCAGCCCGAAACCGCACGAACCTACGGCAAGCGGCAAAACTGCTGACCGAGGCTGGCTGGGCCATTCAGGACGGCGTGCTGCGCAATGCAGCGGGTGAGCCGTTCCAGATCACCGTTCTGTTGCAACAGGGCGATGGTGAGATGCAGACAGCAGTCGAGATCTACACACGAGCGCTGGAGCGTCTGGGCATTCAGGTCACGACCGAGCGTGTCGACAACGCGCAATATACCGGGAGGGTGTCTGAGCTGGATTTCGATATGACCCCGTTCCGCCGCGCCCTGTCCTTGTCACCGGGCAATGAACAGCGCCTCTATTGGGGCAGCGAGTCCGCCGATGCGCCGGGCACGCGCAACCTGATGGGCGTCGCCTCGCCCGCTGTTGACGGCCTGATCGACGCCATGCTGGCTTCGGAAAGCCGCGAGGATTTTGTGGCAGCCACCCGCGCCCTCGACCGGGTTCTAACAGCGGGCCGATACGTGATCCCGATCTGGAGTTTCGATGTCGGCCGCATCGCCCATGTCAGTACGCTGAAATACCCCGAAACCCTGCCGATCTACGGCGATGGCCCGCAATACATGCCCGAGGTCTGGTGGTACGCCGATTAGAACCACGCGCTTAGGGTGTGACGCACCGGACCTGACACCTTATGCACGTGGAGATCGGCAAAAACTGGCACATTCCGCGATGAACAAAATCATGATCTCATAGCGCAAAGCGCCACTATATATGGGCATTTCACCGGATTTTGCGCCAAACCCGCCGCGCAAACCTGACTCTGATCGGCACAATTCTGATCAGGCCATGGGTGCGACATCTTGTCATGTCTTCCGCTGCGTCAACTCGTCCGTACGCTGTTCATAGGGGAGAGCCGTCCTGAAACCCGAAGAAGGAAAGCTCGCAGATGCTGAACTGGACCGATCTGACACAAGACTGGAACGCGTGCTACGCCCGCGCGAAACGCCGTTTTCCCAACCTGAGGGACCGGGATATGCCGCGCGTCGGCAAGGATCGCAAACAGTTCGAAGCCTATCTGGCCGAACGCCATCACCTGACTGTCAATGAAGCCCACGAAGAGGTCGAGGATTTCCTGTTCACGGAATCGCTGAACCGAGAACTGAACTGACCCTAGATCGCTTCGGGTTAAACGCGCGACACGAATACCCTGCCACGCTTTCAGCGTTCTCGGGACATTCGCGCCACAGGATGTTTCAGGTAAAACCCGAAACGCTCTAAGCGAGCGACGTCACCCAGAGGATGGTCGCATCCTCGTCGCTAACCGAAATCACGTTATGCCCCATGCTGCCGTCGTAATAGGCGCTGTCGCCCCGGCGCATCTCAACGGGTTCGTAGAACTCGGTGTATAACCGCACGACGCCGGTCAAGACGTACATGAACTCCTCCCCGTCGTGGCGCACCCAACCTTCGAACTCATCCATCGAACGGGCGCGGACGCGGGCGCGATAGGGGAGCATCTGCTTTTTGGTCAGGGTTTCGGCTAGAAGTTCATGTTCATAGGTGGCGGTGGCATGTGCAGCTCCCTCGCCCGACCGGGTCACGGCCATCCGGCCAATCACCTGCTCACGCTGCGGCGGGGTGAAGAGTTGAGGCACCGAGATCTCCAACCCGATGGCCAGCTTCTTCAGCGCGTCGTAAGTGGGCGACATCTGACCGTTTTCAATCTTGCTGAGCGTCGAACGCGCGAGACCGGCCTGCGAGGCCGCCTGCTCCAGCGTCCAGTTGCGCGCCTTGCGCAATTCACGCACGCGGGCGCCCAGGTCCAAAGGCTCGGGTTCCGTGTGTTCGCCTGCATCGCGGGCAATGCGGATCAGGGATTTGGGATCTTGGGTACTCATGCCTTCGTCTATAGGGTGCACAAGCCGCGCTTGCAACGCGCCATGGGCCGGGTTAGCCAGTTGCCATGCTTTCAATCTTCGATCAGGGGCCACCGACGCCCTGCCCGACCCCGTTCAATCTGGCCGCTCATGTGCTGGGCAAGGCGGATGCGTTGGCCGATAAAACCGCCCTGTCCGTTCTGCGCCAAAACGGGTCCGAAGACTGGAGTTATCGAGCATTGAAAGCCGCCGTTCTGGGAACGGGTCAGGGCCTTTTGCAGGCCGGACTTCACCCCGGAGAAATCGTGCTGATGCGACTTGGAAACACCGTCGAGTTTCCCATCGCCTATCTTGGCGCCATCGCTGTCGGTATTGTTCCTGTTCCGACCTCATCGCAACTGACCGAGCCGGAAACCGCACGGATCATCGCGGAGCTTTCGCCCACCGCCATCTTGCGCGACCCTTCGGTGGCCTGTGCCGAGCACCCCAATCAGATCCATCTGCACGACCTGATCGCCATGCATGACCTGCCACCTGCGCAGTTCGACATGGGCGACCCCGAGCGTCTGGCCTATGTGGTCTATACCTCGGGCACCTCAGGCAAGCCCCGCGCAGTCGCCCATGCTCACAGAGCGATTTGGGCGCGCCAAATGATGGTCGACGGCTGGTACGGCCTGACCGAGCAGGATCGCCTGTGCCACGCTGGTGCGTTCAATTGGACTTATACGCTGGGCACCGGGCTTATGGATCCGTGGACGATCGGAGCCTCGGCCCTGATCCCAGAACCCGGCACCGATATGTCTCAGCTGCCGCAAATGCTGCGCCAAAACCGCGCGACGATCTTTGCTGCGGCACCGGGTGTTTTTCGAAAAATGCTGTCCGGTACGGATCGGGTTGAGCTGCCCGATTTGCGCCACGGCCTATGCGCCGGGGAAAAGCTGTCTCGGTCGCTGCATGCCCAGTGGGAAACGGCCACCGGAACGGAGCTCTACGAAGCGTTCGGCATGTCCGAATGTTCAACCTTTATCTCGTCCAGCCCGACCCATCCTGCGCGCGGAGATTCCCTCGGGCAACCTCAACCGGGCCGCCGCGTTGCAATCCTCGGGCCGGAGGGGCCTGTGCCGCAAGGGAGCGAAGGGACCATTGCCATTCACCGCTCTGACCCCGGCTTGATGCTGACCTATCTGAACGCACCCGACGAGGCGGCCGCCCGACTGCAAGGCGACTGGTTTCTGACCGGCGATCAGGGCGCCATGGCCGTCGATGGGCAGATCACCTATCTGGGGCGCGACGATGACATGATGAACGCAGGCGGCTACCGCGTCTCGCCGGTTGAGGTCGAATCCGTCCTGTCCCGCTTTCCCGGCATCATTCAGGTCGGGGCCGCAGCCGTCGAGGTTAAACAGGACACATTTGTGATAGCGGCCTTCTACTCCGGCCCCGAGAGACTGGACGAAGACGCTCTGCACGCCTATGTCCAAGCCAATTTGGCGCGTTACAAACAGCCGCGTGCCTTCGTTCACCTTCCCGAGTTGCCAACCGGCGGCAACGGCAAACTCCTGCGCCGCGCGTTGCCGGCCTATTTCAAGGCGTCCACCCCATGAGCCAAACAGACAATCAGACCGTCAAGCTTGATATCCTGTCCGATCCGATCTGCCCCTGGTGCTACATAGGCAAATCCCATCTGGACAAAGCCTTGGCAAAACTGCCGGATCATCCGTTTGTGATCGAATGGCACCCGTTCCAGCTGAACCCCGACATGCCCGATGCCGGCATGGATCGGCGCGAATATCTGGAACAAAAATTCGGCGGCAAGGACGGTGCGGTGCGCGCCTATGCGCCCGTGGTAGAACATGCCGAGAATGCGGGCCTCAAGATCGACTTTGAGGGGATGAAGCGCACACCAAACACGCTGGACGCGCATCGCCTGATCCACTGGGCCGGGATCGAGGGCAAGCAGAACGCCGTCGTCGATGCTCTGTTCGATGCCTATTTCGTTCAAGCGCGTGATATCGGCGACCCGGAGGTCCTGTCCGACATCGCCGATAGCGCAGGCATGGACGCGGCGGTGGTGATGAAATTGCTGAAATCCGACGCCGACCGCGAGGATATCCGCAACCGCGACACCCACTCACGCGAAATGGGCGTCAGCTCGGTCCCGACCTTCATTGTTGCCAACCAACATGCCGTTCCGGGCGCGCAACCTCCTGAAATGTGGGAGAAAGTGATCGGGGAAATCATGTCTCAACTTGAGGCTTCCTCTGCATAGAAGCACAGAGGTCTGTGCGAAATTCCGGTCTGGCGCAACCTGATCCGTCGTGATAGCGCGATCAGGTAAGGAGTCCCCATGACCAACCGCATGTCTCGTGGAGAGTTCATTGCGCTGATCGCAATGATGTTCTCGACCATCGCCTTTTCGATCGACTCGATGCTGCCTGCCCTGCCCGAGATCGGCGCGCAGCTCAGCCCGGATGACGTCAATCGCGCGCAGCTGATTCTGACGTCATTCGTGCTTGGGATGGGCATTGGCACGTTCTTTACCGGCCCTCTGTCGGATGCGTTTGGCCGCAAACCGGTCATCTATGGTGGTGTCGCACTCTATATTGCGGCCTCGGCCGTGGCCTGGGCCAGTTCCTCGCTCGAACTCGTTCTGGCTGCCCGTGTGGCGCAGGGACTGGGTGCTGCGGGTCCACGTGTTGTGGCTATGGCGGTCATCCGCGATTTGTACTCGGGCCGGATCATGGCGCGCATCATCTCGATCGCGATGTTGCTGTTCACGCTTGTACCCGCCGTGGCGCCCATGTTGGGGGCCGGAGTGATCGCGCTGTTCGGCTGGCGCGGTATTTTTGTTTCGTTCATTCTGTTCGCCGTGATCGTCTGCGTCTGGATGGGAACCCGCTTGCCCGAGTCGCTGGCAGTCGAGAACCGTCGCCCCTTCCGCCTGCCGCTAATGGTCGCCGCAACGAAAGAGATGTTCGCCCACCCGACTGTGCGCCTGTCGATCATGGTGCAAACCCTGTGCATGGGGATTTTGTTCACCATGCTGACCATGGTTCAGCCCGTCTATGACGTGATACATGACCGGGCCGAGAGTTTTCCGTTCTGGTTCGGGTTCGTCGCACTGATGTCGGGATCGGCCAGTGTGTTGAATGCAGCCCTTGTGGTGCGCGTTGGCATGCGCCGCATGGTGACTTGGGCGCTGGGGGCGCAGATCGGTATCACCGCGTTGGTTATCGTGACCAATTCCTTCCCGCTGTCGCCCGACGCCTCGTTTGGCCTGTTCGTGGCCTGGCAAACCACCGTGTTCTTCATGGCGGGTGTCACCATGGGCAACCTGAACGCCATCGCGATGGAGCCGATGGGGCATATTGCCGGAATGGCGGCCTCTGTCATCGGCTCGGTCTCGACAGTGCTCGCCGCGGCCATTGCCGCCCCGGTTGGGCTACTGTTCGACGGCTCAATCATGCCTTTGACCACCGGCATTCTGACCATGTGTATTGTGGCCTTTAGCCTAATGATCCACATGGGGCGCATCGAAAACAGACTGCTCGCCTGAGGATTTTCAGCCCGGATCAAACGCGCTACGCTGTCCCGACCAACATGGCGGAGGGTCAGTTATGAGTGAGTACTACGATCTGGGCACCTATTCCTGCCCTGTTTCAACAGCATCCGCTGCAGCCCAACTCTGGTTCGACCGAGGGCTGGTCTGGACCTATGGCTACAACCATGATGAGGCCGTCGCCTGCTTTGAAAAAGCTGTCGAACATGACCCGAACTGCGCCATGGCGCATTGGGGCGTCGCCTACGCGGCCGGCCCGAACTACAACCTGCCGTGGGACTTGCAAGACGACCGGGGACGGCAGAAAGCACTGACAAAGGCCTTTGAAGCCACGCAAAAGGCGCTGAGCCTAACCGATAGCTGTACCGAGGTTGAAAAGGCTCTGATCCTCGCCCTGCCGTCCCGCTATCCGCAGCGCGACACGACCGAGGGCATGCATGAGTGGGACTATGATTTTGCCGACGCGATGCGCGCGGCCTTCAAGGCTCAGCCAGATCACCTAGACTTGCGTACAATCTATGTTGAGGCGCTGCTCAACCTGACGCCGTGGCAAATGTGGGACCTGTCAACTGGTCAACCCGCCGAAGGTGCCGCCACGCTTGAGGCGCAAGAGGCGCTGGAATGGGCCATGCAGAACGACCCCGACGCCATGTCTCATCCCGGCCTTCTGCACCTCTATGTCCACCTGATGGAGATGTCCCCAACCCCCGAAAAGGCCCTCAAAGCGGGCGATGTCCTACGCACTCTCGTCCCCGATGCAGGCCACCTTGTTCATATGCCGACGCATATAGATATCCTCTGCGGCCACTATCAGAACGTGGTGCATTGGAACCAGAAAGCCTCGGAAGCGGACCTGAAGTACTATGAGCGTGAAGGGGCGTTCAACATATACACCGGCTACCGCCAGCACGACTATCATTTCACCATCTATGGCGCGATGTTTCTGGGTCAGATCGAACCGGCCCTGCGGGCCAATCAAGGTATCTGGGACACGACCCCCGAAGAGATGTTACGCATTGAGAGCCCGCCCATGGCGGATTTCTTCGAAAGCTACATGTCCATGGGACCTCACATCCTGATCCGCTTTGGCCGATGGGAGGAAGCAAAAGCGCTGGCGCTACCCGACGACCCTGACCTGTACCGCACGCTGACGGCAACCACCCACTACGCCCGCGCGCTTGCTTTCGCCGCGACCGGCGATGTGCCCCGCGCCGAGGTCGAAGAGCAGCTGTTCCTCAAAGCCAAAGCCCGAGTTCCCGAGGCTCGGCGATTGCACAACAACCGCGTCATCGACCTGCTGGAGATCGCAACCGAAATGCTGCGCGGTGAGATCGAGTACCGAAAGGAAAACTTCGATCTCGCTTTCGCCCACCTGCGCCGATCTGTCGAATTGGACGACACCTTGCCTTACGACGAGCCTTGGGGATGGATGCAACCCACCCGCCACGCCTTGGGCGCACTACTGTTCGAACAGGGCCATTTGACCGAGGCGGAAGCCGTGTACCGAGAAGATCTGGGCCTTGGCGGAAACCTCAGCCGCGCCTCGATCCATCCGGACAATGTCTGGAGCTTAAAGGGCTTGCACGATTGCCTGAAAGCACGCGGCGAAACGATTGAGCTACCTCAGATCAAACAGAGGCTGGATTTGGCCCTGGCAAGGGCCGACCGCGCAGTCGCTGCATCTTGTTTCTGCGCCCAGTCCGCCATGCGGACCTGAAACGCGCTGCGCGCGATGCCTCCGGCGGAGGTATTTTTAGCCAGATGAAGTCCGGATCGCCTGCTTCATCTGGCCGGAAATACCTCGGGGGAGTCGCGGCTTGCCGCGGCGGGGGCAGCGCCCCCTTCCCCGCTATCCGCCTGTTTTGGCCTTTTTTCTTTCTGCCAAGACTTTCTCAGCAAGGTCACGGGCAATCGCAAACGCGCCTTTGATCTTATCGCTGTCTTTCTTCCAGTCGCGGCGCACAACGATTTTGTTGTCTTTGACCTTCGCCATGCCGCGCTGGTTCTGGATGAACTCGACCAGCCCTTGGGGCGAAGCGAATTTATCATTGTGAAACTGAATCGTCGCCCCTTTCGGTCCACCATCCAGTTTTGCGATACTCGCGCGCTTGCACATGGCCTTGATGCGGACGACCAGCATCAAGGTATTGACCTCTTTCGGTAAGGCGCCGAACCGGTCAATCAGTTCCGCGGCAAAGCCCTCAAGTTCAACCTTGGTCGAGAGCGATGACAAACGGCGATAAAGGCCCAGGCGAACATCGAGGTCGGGCACATAATCCTCGGGGATCAGAACCGGTACGCCCAGATTGATCTGAGGCGCCCATTGGTCATCGGCGTCCGAGAGCCCCTCCATCTCACCGGCTTTGATCTTGGCAATCGCCTCTTCCAGCATCGACTGGTAGAGTTCATAACCCACATCGCGCATCTGGCCGGATTGTTCTTCGCCCAACAAATTGCCGGCGCCCCGAATGTCGAGGTCCTGACTGGCAAGAGTGAACCCGGCCCCTAGTGTATCGAGCGACCCAAGAACGCGCAGGCGCTTTTCGGCGGTAGTGGTCAGTTTCTGACGCGGCTTGGTTGTGAGGTAGGCATAGGCCCGGGTTTTTGACCTCCCGACCCGGCCTCGGATCTGATAGAGCTGCGCAAGGCCGAACATATCGGCCCTATGCACGACCATCGTGTTCGCCGTTGGGATATCCAGCCCGCTCTCCACAATCGTCGTCGCCAGAAGCACGTCATATTTGCCGTCATAGAACGCGTTCATTCGGTCGTCGAGTTCACCCGCTGCCATCTGCCCATGAGCGACAACGTAAGTCAGCTCTGGCAATTGCTCCTTCAGGAACTCTTCGATCTCGGGCAGGTCCGAGATGCGTGGCACCACATAGAAGCTCTGCCCGCCGCGATAGTGTTCGCGCAGCAGGGCCTCGCGGATCGTTACCGCGTCGAACTCGCTGACATAGGTGCGGATGGCCAGACGGTCGATGGGCGGCGTGCCGATGATCGAGAGGTCTCGCACACCCGTCAGCGACAGTTGCAGCGTCCTGGGGATCGGCGTTGCGGTCAGGGTCAGGACGTGGATATCCGAGCGCAGCTGTTTCAAGCGCTCTTTATGGCCGACGCCGAAATGCTGTTCCTCATCGATGATCAGCAGGCCGAGGTTGTTGAAACGGATAGTTTTCGCGAGCAGGGCATGGGTGCCGATCACAATATCGACTGTCCCGCGCGCCAGCCCGTCTCGAGTCTGTTGCGCCTCTTTCGTCGAAACAAAACGCGATAGCTGCCGGACCTCAAGAGGGAAGCCTCGGAAGCGTTCCTTGAACGAGGCAGCGTGTTGACGAGCAAGCAGAGTGGTCGGCGCAACGACGGCTACCTGCACGCCTGACATGGCGGCGACAAAGGCCGCGCGCATGGCGACTTCGGTCTTGCCAAAGCCCACATCGCCGCAGATCAGACGATCCATCGGCGCGCCGGAATGCATGTCCTCCATCACCTCGGAGATTGCGCGCAGCTGGTCGTCGGTTTCCTGATAGGGGAAACGCGCGCTGAACTCCTCCCACGCGTGGGGCGGTGGGTCCATCACGGGAGCTTTGCGCAGTGCACGCTCGGCCGCGATGCGGATCAATTTGTCCGCCATGTCGCGGATGCGCTCTTTCAGCTTAGCCTTTTTCGCCTGCCACGCGCCGCCGCCCAGACGGTCCAGTAGCCCTTCGTCGTGGCCGTATTTGGACAGCAGCTCGATATTCTCGACCGGCAGGTACAGCTTGGCCGCTTCGGCATATTCCAGCAGCAGGCATTCATGGGCCGCACCGGCGGCTGTGACGACCTCCATCCCCATATAGCGACCGATGCCGTGGTCCACATGCACCACCAGATCGCCGGGGCTGAGGGATTGGGTCTCGGTCAGGAAGTTCTCGGCCTTGCGGCGCTTCTTGGGTTGGCGGATCAGGCGGTCGCCCAGAACGTCTTGTTCCGCAATCACGGTCAAGTCCGCCGTTTCGAACCCATGTTCCAAGGCCCAGACCGCCAGATGGAGGCCCCTTTTGCCGATGCGCGTACCATCGGTGACCGGGATCGCCTCGGCCAGACCTTCATCTTCGATCAAGCCGGTTAGACGTTCGCGCGCACCTTCCGAGTAAGACGCAATCAGTACCGGCCCTTTGTCCAGCTTGCCCTTGATGTGGTCTGCTAAAGCGCCAAACAGGCTGATGCTTTCCTGCTGACGCTCAGGAGCAAAGTTCCGCCCGATCCGCCCGCCCGCGTCGATCACGCCGGGTCCGCTGGCCTGCGGCAGAGGGCTGAATTGCAGCACGCGCCGATCGCACACGGCCTGATCCCACGCCGCATCATCGAGATAAAGCAAACCCGGTGGGGTCGGCTTGTAGACCGTGTCCATGCGTGAGCGGTTTTCCAACGCCAACCGCCGAGTCTCATACTGATCGGAAATCGTGTCCCACCGTGCCAGACGCGCCGGCGAGACCTGATCGTCCAGAGAAATCGTCGCCTCCGGCAAATAGTCGAACAGGGTTTCCAGCTTTTCGTGGAAGAAAGGTAGCCAATGTTCGATGCCCTGATGCTTGCGGCCCGCGCTGACGGCCTCATAGAGCGGATCATCCGTACCCGCCGCACCGAATTCGATGCGATAATTCTGACGGAATCGGGTGATGGCGGCCTCGTCCAAAATAACCTCGGAGACGGGGGCAAGCTCGACCACTTCAAGCTTTTCGGTGGTACGTTGCGAGACCGGATCAAAGCGGCGCGCGCCGTCCAGAACGTCTCCGAACAGGTCCAGCCGAACAGGGCCGGATTCGCCCGGAGGGAAGATGTCGATGATCCCGCCCCGGATCGCGTAGTCTCCGGGCTCCATCACGGTGGGGCTTTGGGTGAACCCCATCCGCACCAGAAACTTGCGCAGAGCGTCTTCGTCCACGCGTTGGTTGACGCGAGCGGTAAAGGCGGCCTCGCGCAGAACCTCGCGCGCAGGCACGCGTTGGGTCGCGGCATTCAGCGTGGTCAACAGCACGAAACGCTCAGGCATCTGGTGGACCAGTGCTGCCAGCGCCGCCACCCGCGCCGCGGCAATATCCGCGTTGGGCGAGACCCGGTCATAGGGCAGACAATCCCAACCGGGGAAAACGAAAACCGGCATGTTGGGGGCAAAGAACGCAAGTGCTGCGCGCATCCCCTCCAACCGCTTGTCATCTCGTGCCACATGGCAAACCGGCCCGCCCGAACGCGCGATCTCGTTCAGGACAAGTTGTGCGTCATACCCTTCGGGGGCACCGCCGACTGTCACGTGGTTCGGAGCCTTCATCTCTGACCCTTTCAGATTTCGCTATCCGAGAACGCTGATCGAAAAGTTCTGATACATGCCCCACATCGAAGTGACCAGTATCGAGATCATGCCGATGATCTGCGTATACAAGCGGCATCGTGACAACGTCTTGGCAACGCGCTCCAAAGTCAGTTCGTGCCGCCGCAAACGGCGTGCGTGGAAGATGTTGATGAAGGTCACGATCACCAGGGGAAACAACAGCAGGAACACGGCCTGCGCAAACTCGACCCAATAGTAAAAGCCAAGCGTCGCCAATGCAGTAAAGACGAAACAGGCCATTGCCAACATCACCATGCCCGATACCTCTACGTAGTAGACTATGCGGTTGGTGTTGATGCGCACGATGTCCAGCAGGTCAACCTCAAGCTGGCCGCCAACGCGGCGGGCGCGGACCACCATGTCGTAGGGCACCCCCATCGACCAGTGACTGGCCGAAGACCAAGTGACCGCCAGAACAATCCAAAACCACAGATTCGAAAAGCTGCGCATGTCGATTAGTTCGAAAATCGTAGAGTACCAGTCCAAACGCAGCCCTTTATTCACAATCCTCAGAGGGGTTCTGTCGCGATGGCGCGTCCATTGATGCCCTTGAGCCCTTGGCGAATTCATGCCACCCAATGCGGCAATGTTCAAGGAGGACGCGCCATGAAACCGACCATCGCCCCTTACCCTCAGACCCGTTTTCGCCGGGCGCGTCAGTCCGATGCGATCCGCGGGCTGGTGCGCGAGCATACGCTGACCACCGACGATCTGATCTGGCCGGTTTTCGTTCGCGACGGCGAAGGCATTGAAGAGCCGGTGCCCTCGATGCCCGGCGTGATGCGGCGGTCGGTTGACCTGATTGCTAAAGCAGCGGTCGAGGCGCAAGCCATTGGAATCCCCGCGATCTGCATCTTTCCCTATACCGATGCATCGCTCAAGACCGAGGATTGCGCCGAGGCCTGGAGTCCTGAAAACCTCTCGAACCGCGCGATACGTGCGATCAAGGCGGCAGCGCCGGATATCGCGGTCATGACCGATGTTGCGCTGGATCCGTACAACATCAACGGCCATGACGGCTATGTGGTGGATGGCGAGATCGTGAATGACCAGACCGTTGAGGCGCTGGTTAAAATGACCCTCGCTCAAGCCGAGGCCGGGGCCGATATCATTGGTCCGTCAGACATGATGGATGGCCGGATCGGCGCGATGCGCTCGGCGCTTGAGGCGGCCGGTCATCACAACGTGATGATCCTCAGCTATGCCGCGAAATATGCCAGCGCCTTCTACGGCCCGTTCCGCGATGCGGTTGGTGCCTCTGGCGCCCTTACCGGCGACAAGAAAACCTATCAGATGGACCCAGGCAACTCCAACGAGGCTCTGCGCCTGATCGAGCGTGACCTGACCGAAGGGGCTGATATGGTGATGATCAAGCCGGGCATGCCCTATCTGGATATCTGCCGCCGCGTTAAAGACACGTTTGGTGCGCCCACCTACGCCTATCAGGTCTCGGGCGAATACGCGATGATCCAGGCGGCCGCACAGAACGGGTGGATCGACGGCGACAAGGTGATGTTGGAGAGTCTGCTGGCGTTCAAGCGCGCAGGTTGCGACGGAATCCTGACCTATTTCGCGCCGCAGGTCGCACGGGTTCTTCAAGGCTAAAACCCCGGCACCTCGCGATTTTTCGCCGATTGTTTCGCGGGCCGTGGCAGCTTTGTCGTGACATGCAGGGCCAATCGGCGTATTCTTGCACATAAGATCGGGAACACCCGACATATCAGGCACAGTTACAGAGACAAAAAAACCATGAGCAGTTCCACCCTTCCCCGACTGAACCGTCGCGGCTTTGCCTTGGGCATGGCAGGTCTGACCCTGACCGCAGCCTGCGGCAACGGCGTCGGCAACTCGAACGCAGCCACCCTCGACGCCCGTGTCGACGCGACCCTGACCGAGATGTTTGCCCGCTACCCCAACACGGTCGAGATCGCTGAAAAAGCCAATGGCATGTTGGTCATGCCCCTGATCACAGAGGCCGGGTTCGTATTCGGCGGCGGCTATGGTCAAGGCGCGCTGCGCATCAATGGAGCCACGGTTGACTATTACTCGGCCGTTAAAGGCACCGCGGGCCTGCAGATCGGCGCCCAGCAATACGCACATGTGCTGTTCTTCATGACCGAGGACGCACTGAACGATTTCCGTCGCTCTAGTGGTTGGACCGCCGGTGCCGATATTGGCTATGTGGTCAGCGATCAGGGCGACCAGTTGTCGACCGACACTACCACCCTGCTCAGCCCGGTCTTGGCCGCCATCTTCGGTCAGGCAGGCCTGCAGATCGGCGCAACCGTCGAAGGCATCAAATACACCCGCATCATCCCTTGATTTTGCACTACCACGCCCCTCTCTGAAAGACCTCGTCCCCTCTTGGGGCGAGGTCTTTTTCATTGCCACTTCAAGGCAGGTTTCCGCAGTGTTCCTCTTTCGGTCGGGGCAGCCTTGAAGTAACCTCTCGCCACGTGAAGAACGAATACAAGTGGGACGTCCATGGCTCTTGTCTTTCGCTGGTTGATACGCATCACCACGGGTCTTGTCCTGCTGGTTCTTGCCGCCATCGGACTGGTCTATTTTCTGGCCAGCCAATCGCTGCCCGAATACAATCAAACCCTTGAGGTACAGAGCGTCACTGCCCCGGTCGAGATTATTCGTGACACGGCGAACGTGCCCCATATTCTTGGCGAAACCGACCCGGATGTGTTCTTTGGGTTGGGCTATGCACATGCGCAGGATCGTTTGTGGCAGATGACCGTTATGCGCCGCACCGCCCAGGGCCGTCTTTCCGAAGTATTTGGCGCGCGCACCGTTGCCATCGACAAGCTTCTACGTCGGCTTGATCTCTATAGTTTGGCCCATCGCTCGGTCGAGGCGCAGGATGACTACACAAAGGCTGCGCTGCGCGCCTATTCCGCGGGGGTCAACGCCCGCCTCACACAGATCAACGAAGAAGCTTTGGGCCGCGGCGCGCCCGAGATGTTTCTGTTCAACGCCCCCGTCTCCCCTTGGCAACCCGGCGACAGCCTCGCCGTGATCAAGCTTATGGGGTTGCAGCTGTCGGGCCACCTGAAGGATGAGGTTCTGCGCGCCAGAACCTCGCTGATGCTGGACGATCCGGCGCGCTTGGTCGACATCCTGCCGGATGTGCCCGGTGCCGGTATCGCCGCCCTGCCCGAATATGCCCAGCTGTTTCCCGGCCTGCCGCGCTATGCCGCTGGGACGCCGATGCCGGATACGCCGCTGTCGCCCTTCCCAAAACGTGGTCTAGCCGGAGCGTCAAACGCATGGGTTGCCGCACCGTCGCGATCGGCAAGCGCAGGGACTCTTTTGGCCAACGACCCGCATCTGGGTTTCACCGCACCCGGCGTGTGGTATCTGGCCCATCTGGACCTTGCCAAGGGCGGCGTGATCGGCGCAACAATCCCGGGCATACCTGCCGTGATGAGCGGCCGCAGCGACCGTCTGGGCTGGGGCCTGACCTCCTCCTATCTGGATGATCAGGACCTGCATATTGAGCAACTCAACCCTGACAATCCCGAGGAATACCTGACCCCGGACGGGTTCAAGGAATTCCAAAGCCGCCCGTCGATCATCGAAATCAAGGACGAAGCCCCCATTACTCTGACCCTGCGCTGGACGGAAAACGGCCCGGTTCTGCCCGGCAGTCACTATGATCTGGAAACGATCACTCCACCCGGACATGTCGCATCATTGTCCTGGACCGCACTCAGCCCGAATGACACATCGATGAGCGCCTCAATGGCTCTGATGAACGCCGATACCGTACGCGAAGCCATTGATGTTGCAGAGAAATTCATCGCGCCGTCGCAGAACCTGTCCCTGGTCGACACCGAAACGATTGGCCTGAAATTGATCGGAGCAATCCCTCAGCGCGACCGCCTGAACCAAAGCAAAGGGCGCATTCCAACGCCCGGCTGGATTGCGGAAAACCGGTGGCAAGGCCGGATGCCCTACGCCACCAACCCCGAGTTCACCTCACCCGCCGGTGGTCTGCTGGGCAACACCAACAATAAGATTGTCGACCGTCCTTTTCCCAACCATGTCTCATTCGAATGGGGTGACACGCAGCGCGTTCACCGCTGGGAACGGCTGATGCAATCACGCGAGGTCCATACCCGCGACAGCTTTATCGAAGCGCAACTGGACACTGTTAGTTTCACCGCGCGCTCGCTGCTGCCGCTGATTGGGGCTGATCTTTGGTTCACCGGCGCCTCGGCCCCCGAGGGCACGCCCGAGCGCCAACGCCAGATCGCCCTGTCCCTGCTGGCGGAATGGAATGGCGAAATGAACGAACATCTGCCGGAGCCTTTGATATACGCCGCGTGGCTACGCGCCTTGCAGATCCGCCTGATCGGGGATGAACTCGGCCCGCTGGCCATTGAGTTCAAGCATGTCGAACCTCTGTTCATCGAACGGGTTTACCGGGACATTGATGGCGCGTCGGTCTGGTGTGACGTGCGCCAAAGCGCCCCGGTCGAGACCTGCTCGGACATGGCAGAGCTGGCGTTGGACGACGCGCTGATCTGGATCGCCGAGACCTACGGCACCACGCTGGAATCCCTGCGCTGGGGCGATGCCCATCAGGCCACCCATGATCATCCGGTTCTCGGGAACGTTCCGGTCCTGCGCTATTTCGTCAACATTCGCCAATCGACCAGCGGAGGCGACAACACGTTGCTGCGCGGGCGGACCTCGGGCGAAGGCCCCGATCCCTTCCTGAACGTGCATGGCGCAGGCTATCGCGGCGTCTATGATTTCGCCGATCCCGACAGTTCGGTCTTTATCACCGCAACCGGGCAGTCCGGGCATTTCCTGTCTCGTTACTACGACGATCAGGCGCAGCTGTGGCGGCGTGGAGAATATATCCCGATGTCCCTCGACATTGATCTGGCGCGGGCCGCAGCGGTGGGAGTTACCACCCTCACCCCGCAATAATCCGCCCACTTGGCAATTCCCCGCCCCGAATTCCGAGGTGCCGTGGCATGATCTGTGGTTTCGTCCTACCATAACCGGGCGAAACCGCATCTACTGGGGGGGATCATGGCCAGCCTACGGGATACTCTGAACACGCTTGCGCGCGACTATGCCATCGCCTGGAGTTCGGGCGACCCAGACTCGGTCGCGAGTTTTTATGCACCTAACGGGCAGATCATCATCAACCGAGGCGACCCTCTCAAAGGCCGGGACGCCATCGCCGAGATGGCCCGAGGGTTCTATGCCGAATTCCCCGACCTCGAGGTCCGTTGCGACATGCTCCGATGGGCCGGGTCACATGCGATCTTTGTCTGGACCCTCGAAGGGCACCATGCGGAAACTGGCAATCACGTGGTCACGCGAGGTTGGGAAGAATGGGAGTTGACCGAAGACCACAAAGTTCAGTCCTCTTTGGGGTGGTTTGACGCCGAGGACTATCAAAGACAAATCGACGGCAAATAGCCGTCAAAGCCCCGCAAACTGCGCCGCCTGTTTGTCGGTCCACAGCACGGTGATCTCAAACCCGTCTTCCGTCTGCTCTTCGGATCGAACGACATCCTGCCGGAACAGCCAAGCGCGCTTGTTCCCTTCGGCGAAGCTCAGCGAGAGAGTGGTTTCGCGCCGGACCCCCTGCAGTTTTGTTGCGATATCAGCCAGCAGAGGCGCGATCCCATCCCCGGTCACGGCTGAGATCGCAAAGATCGACGGATCGCGGTCGGCGCGAGCCAAAACCGCCTCACGCTCATCCGCGTCCAGCAGATCGGTCTTGTTCCAAACCTCCAGCATCGGCCGCTCATCATCGACACCCAGTGAGGTGAGAATGGCCTGAACGTCATCGGCTTGTGCTTGTGACTCGTCATGGCTGATGTCGCGCACATGCACGATCAGGTCCGCGCCCAGAACTTCCTCAAGCGTTGCCCGGAATGCCGCGACCAGTTCGGTCGGCAGATTCGAGATGAAACCCACCGTGTCCGACAGGATCACCTCGGGGCCGTCGGGAAGAACAACGCGGCGCATGGTCGGGTCCAGCGTGGCGAACAGCATGTCCTTGGCCATCACCTCGGCCCCCGTCAGGCGGTTAAACAGGGTGGATTTGCCCGCGTTGGTATAGCCCACAAGCGCCACGATCGGATACGGCACCTTGGCACGCGCAGCCCGGTGCAAAGTGCGCGTCTTGACCACCTTTTGCAGCTGCCGACGCAAACGCACCAGTTGCTCATCAATCGCGCGGCGGTCGGCCTCGATCTGAGTCTCACCGGGGCCGCCAACAAAGCCCAACCCGCCCCGCTGGCGCTCCAAGTGGGTCCAGGCCCGGACAAGCCGCGTGCGCTGATAGCTGAGCGCGGCCATCTCGACCTGCAACACACCTTCGCGGGTGCGGGCACGGTCGCTGAAAATCTCAAGGATCAAACCCGTCCGGTCGAGGATCTTGACCTTCCACGCTTTCTCTAGATTGCGCTGCTGAACCGGTGTCACGGGGCCGTCGATCAGAACCAGCTCGACCTCGCTTTCGTGCAACCGTTCTGCCAGCTCGTCGATCTTGCCGCTGCCGAAAAGAAGACCCGGCTGGGCGCGCGGCAGGCGCACGATCTCTGACCCGATCACGTCCAGATCAGGCAATGCGGCTGCCAGTGCAACCGCCTCTTCCAGCGCGGGTCCGGGGACGCGGCGCTGTTCATCTGATTTGATTTCAGGATGCAGCACCCAAGCCCGGGTGCGCTTCCTTTCATGTTCCATCAAGAGGCGTCTTCGCCCTCATACAGGTTGATCGGCTGCGATGGCATGATGGTTGAAATCGCGTGTTTGTAGACCAACTGCGACTGTCCGTCGCGGCGCAACAATACGCAGAAATTGTCGAACCAAGTGATCACACCCTGCAATTTCACGCCATTGATCAGGAAAATCGTGACCGGGACTTTTGCTTTCCGTACATTGTTCAGGAACGCGTCCTGCAGATTCTGTCTGTCCGAAGCCATATTTTATTAACTCGCCATTGTTCTTGCTACGCGCTGCGGACCAACGCGCTCCCTCTGGCAGAGTATGGAGTGACGCGCACAGATATTCCAGACGAAAAATCAGGCAGTAACGCCGGGCACGCGCAGTGGTTCAATCCCGCCACAGGGTCGGCGTGATCAGCGCGATGATCGCCAGTGTCTCAAGCCGACCGATAACCATCGCCGCGCAGAGCGTCAATTTCGCCCCACCCGACAGGTCAACCAGGCGGATCGGAACATCCGTCGCAAGCTCGATCAACGGTCCGGTTGTGCTGAGAGCAGCGACACTCAGCACCATGGCCTGTTCGAACCCCGACCCCATCAGGGCCAGCAGCAGGTTAAACAGGGCAAGGGTCAACGCGAACATCATCAGGAAGATCCATGCGATGAAAGCTCCGTCGCTTTGAATGCGGCGGTTGCCGCCGCCGGTACCACTGACCGAGGACGGGTGGATCAGCCGGTCAATCTCACGCGCGCCATTGAGGTAGAGCGCAAAGACCCGCAGCAATTTGACCCCACCTGCCGTCGTCGCGACACCGCCACCCACCAGCGCCAGCCCCATCAGAACCAACCCTGGAGTCCCCAGACCTGAAAGCTGCTGGGCATCGTTCCAGTTCGCACTCTCGAACCCAGCTGTAGTCAGGAACGCAAGGCCCGTGAACAGCATACCCCAAATGACATGCAGGGCTTGCAAGGGCTGCAGTTGGCCGCCAATTTCGTTGACCCCTGCCCAAACGCGGAAGAACAGCAGCACCGCGACGGCCAGCACGATGAACAGCCCGATCCGGAACTCGGGGTCCTTGTCCAGCCGGGCAAAGCCGCTGGCGGCCGTGTCGGTTGAAAAAGTCAGGCGCGACAGGGCAAAAAGTAGGAAGAGAAACAGGATCATTTCACCAGTGATGCCTGCCTGCGCGCCCTCCAGCCCACCAACAGGAGAGATGCCCGAGGTCGCCATAACTGACATCGCATGGCAAATTGCTGTCAGGCCCTGCTCTCCGGCGATCAGCAGCAGGATGCAAACCACGGCGGTCAGGCCCGCATAGATCGGAGTCAGGGTGCGGGTAACGCGCAGCAGGCGGCCACGCGGATCGACCTGCTCGCTCTGTGCCACGCCCGAGACTGGCCGACCAGGCTGGCCCCGCGCCGTGACCTCGAACCCGCCCAAGGACAGCGGTGCCAAGATCGCGGCGGCGGCGATCCACATCAGCAAACCGCCCATCCAACCCACCAGCGCGCGCCACAGATGCAACGGCGCGGTGAGGCGACCAGGGTCGGGAAACAAGTCGGCGCCTGTCGTGGTCAGGGCGCTGACCATGTCGAAATAGGCGTTCAGAAAGGTGGTATTGCCAAGCGCGTCGTGGAACGGGATGGCTAGAAAGATCGGCAGAATGGTGAAACAGCCAAGCAGCACCGCCAACTGCCCCAGCGTTCCCCGCCGCGGCACCCGGTTCGAGGCCGCCAGCGCAATTGCGGATACCAGAAACAACCCAAGCAACCCGGAATAGAGGAAAGACCGCGAAGTATCGTGATCATCCAGCGCCAGCGCATAACCCGCCGGCACCCACATAGACAGCGCCGAAATCCCCCAGATCAGCAGAAACAGCGGCAAGCGCCGCAAGACCCCGATCCGAGCTGTGACCACACGCGCCATCAGAAGAAATCAATCGAAACCTGCAGCAGCCGTTCGACCTCGGGGACGTCCTTGGCCATAGCAAAGATCGACAGCACGTCCTTTTCGTCAATCCGCAGACTGCCCGTTGGGCGCAACAGTTCGTCGCCTTTGAGAACAGCGCCGACAAGAACACCCTCAGGGAAGTCGATATCGCGCAGTTTCTGCCCGGCCATGGGCGAAGTCGAAAGCACCTCTGCCTCAATCACTTCGGCTTCGGCGTCGCCGATGGAGTAAACCTGCCGCACCCGCCCATGCCGGATATGGCGCAGGATCGAGCTGACGGTGGTCGCTCGTGGGTTGATATAGGCGTCAATGCCCAGAGGCCCCATCAACGCGACCATACTGGGGTCATTGATCAACGCAATCGCCAGCGCACAGCCTTCGGCCTTGGCGCGCACGGCTGCCAGCATGTTGGTGCGGTCATCATCTGTGACGGCCAGCATCGCGTCGGCACGGTCGATACCTGCCTCGTTCAGCAAAGCCGAATCCAGCCCGTCGCCATGCAGGACAATGGTCCGCTCTAGCGCCTCGGCGGCTTTTTCAGCACAATGGCGATCCCGCTCGATGATCTTGGCCCGCACGCGGCTTTCACGCTCTTCCAGTGTTCGCGCGACTTCGAGCCCGACATTGCCACCGCCGACGATCACAACACGGTCCTGCCTTTTTTGCGCTTTGCCGAACACCTCCATCGTTCGGTCGACATCCTTCACGCTGGTGAAGACATAACATTCATCGCCCACGAACAGCTGATCTTCGGATTCAGGCGCAAACAGGCTGCCCTCGCGCCGGACCCCGACCACGATGGAGCTGAGGGTCGAGAACAAATCGGTCAATTGCCGCAGAGGCGTGTTCACGATCGGGCAATCCTCGTCGATCCGAATGCCCAGCAGCTGGGCCTTACTGTTCATGAACATCTCGGTGTCAAAGGCAGACGGGGCCGACAAGCGACGCATAGCGGCGGCCGCAACTTCACGCTCGGGGCTGATCACCACGTCAATCGGCAGGTGGTCGCGGCGATAGAGGTCTGAGTGGATCGCCTGAAGGTAGGATTGAGACCGCAAACGCGCGATCTTGCGCTGGATGGCGAAAACCGAATGGGCCATCTGGCAGGTGACCATATTCACCTCGTCCGAATGGGTCGCGGCGATGATCATGTCGGCGTCGCGCGCCCCTGCCCGTTCCAGCACATCCGGGTAGCTGGCAAAGCCGGCGATCCCCTGCACGTCCAGCGTTTCCGTCGCCCGGCGCACAAGATCAGGGTTGTTGTCCACCACCGTGACGTCGTTCAGCTCGCCCGATAGATGCCGTGCGATCTGCCAGCCAACCTGACCCGCACCGCAAATGATGACCTTCATGTTTCTGGCCCTTCTGCCTGAAATCTTTGAATGACAGATGGTCCTGAGAGGGTCAATTGAATTGTCATACCCGACCTTTTCGGGCAGAATAAGCATATGAAAACACTCGTTCCCCTGCTTGTTCCAGTGATGCTGCTGACCGCCTGCGGCCCGCTTTCCATATACTATCGCGAGGGGGAAAGCGTGTCGAAGATGCAGGAACAAACCACTCAGTGTAAGGTTCAGGCACTTGAACAAGCACCGGTTGCCAACCAAGTCCGTCAAGGTCCGCCGACCTATTGGCCGGGCCGCACCTATTGCGACGGAAGCGGACGGTGCTATCGCAGTGGCGGTTGGTGGGAGCCGGGTCGCATATACACGGTCGACGTCAACCAACCCCTTCGCAACACGGTTGAGGCACAGTGCATGGCGCAGAAAGGGTTTCGCCCTGTCAGCCTGCCACCCTGCAAATCCGGCGTGAAATCCCGTGTTCCGGCAACCCGCACAACGACCCTCCCTCCGCTGAATACTGAGTCCTGCTTCGTCAAATTCGATGACGGATCGTTTCAGATCATCACGCCCGGTCAGGCCGGCTGACGGAGCGCTCGTTTTCGCGCCAGTGCGACATGCGCAAGGATCGCAGTCGCGTAGATCCCAATCACTGTGATCAACATGCCGGCCTCACCCGTCCGCCCAAGCACGGCCAACAGAACAGGCGTACCCAACAGGTTCCCCGCATTGCCCATCTGCGCCATGGCGCCGTAGCTGAGGGCCTGCGTCTCAGGCGTTTGGTTCAGGATCGGCACGGCGGCAAAACTGCCCCCTTGCACCAGACCCAGCACCGCAAACAGACAGACACAAACGAGTTCCAGCGGAACGCCAAGAAAAGCCCCAGCGATAGCCGCCATGCCGAGCGCAAATCCCAGATTGACAACCGCAACGCAGGACATGCGGGATAAGAGGATCGGGACCGCAAGCCAGCTTAGCACAATGCCTGCCAAGGGCATGAGGCCCGCAACCGTCGCGGCCAGCCCCTCGGGCAATCGACCCGGCAGGATGGCCAGCAAAGAGACGAAGGTTAAGGTGTAGAAGAACCAGCCTATGGCCGGAGCCGACACAAACGGCGATCGGTAAGTGCGAAGATGCACCTCAAAGATTTCGGCCCAACGCCAAGGGGCAACGTCCTGAGATGGTTGAACCTTTAATCCGCAAAGCAGGATCAGACCCGCGATGCCAATCATCAAGCCGCCGTGCAGAGCGAAGAAAAAGGGGAACCCGAAATGCTCAACGACCGGCAGGCCGATCCAGGCGTTCAGTGCAAAGGCCACACCGAAGAATGTGCTCCACAACACCATCGAGATATTGCGCGCCTTGCCGCTGGTGATCTGAGCGATCAGGGTAGGCGCGGCGACCACGATGGCAAGATGCGAGACCCCCTCGACAAACCGGGTGGCCAGCATTGTGTAAAACCCGGGAAGGCTCGCCTGAAAGATCGACAGCGCGCCGCCCAGACACAACCCGCCAATGAGCAGTTTCAACGCCCCGACGCGCCCCACGACGGCACCGGACACCGCACCCAGAACCGCGCCCAGAAGACTGATGATCGACAACAGCCACCCCATACTCTCGGCATGATCGGGGTAAAGCAGCACAAGCTCGGGAAACGGCACGGCAATCTTGGCAAATTGCGTGGCCGCGCCCAGACCGGCCAACCAGAGAAGAAGAACCTGAGATGCTTGTATCATGGAGCGCTTCTACAGCGCCTGTTCAGCCCACGGAACGCATAAATTATGCGCCTGCTTTCGTCCCGCTGACCAGACGAACCGGCGTGCCGTCAGACAGGTAGAGACGTTCCCATAAGATTTCTCCGGCACTGATCCGAATACGGTCGTGAATCGCCTCGGAGGTTTGGAATGCCTTAGGCGCGGGGGTGTGCATATCCCACCACCCTTCGGCCTCCAACTCGGCCTCGGCTTCCTGGATTTCTTCGGTCGCAAACTGCCAGAGCGACACGCCCAAAAGCGCGTTCTGGCTGGTGTTCCAGTCCCTTGCCCGGCTGGCGGAATAGGCAAGGCATTTGTGGCTCGCCTCTTCCACCAAATGAAGGCAATCGGAGGAATTCATCACCAAGCGCCGCAACGCACTATCATCGGATCGCTTTGGACCAAGCGCGGCAAAGACCGCTTGCTGCGTGTCCGGCGGCGGCGTCTGCCCGCCTCTCTCCCAACGCGAGATAGTGGCCTGATCCACCTCCAGCAGCTCGGCCAGATAGGCCTGTTTATACCCGACGGACCGGCGCAACCGTTTCAGGCGCTTGCCGAAGCCCGGATAGCCCCGGGTCTCAAGCCTCTTGCTCTTGGTTGGCGCGCCAATACTCATCGTGGCCCTCCCGGCAGATTACTCTGCCGGTTCCGGCTCATCAATTTGTGCAACGCGCGCGCCCGATTTGTTCGAGGTCACAACACCCAGCGATTTCAGCTTGCGGTGCAGCGCGCTGCGCTCCATCCCGACAAAGCTGGCCGTGCGGCTGATATTGCCACCAAACCGGTTGATCTGGGTCAGCAGATACTCCCGCTCAAACGCCTCTCGCGCCTCCCGCAGTGGCAGAGTGGCCAGCGCACCGGACAGGACCACACGACCCGAATCCTCGGCCTTGTCCTCATCGCTCGGCAGCTCACGCGCCTCAATCGGGCCTGTGCCATCGCCGAGGATCAGAACACGCTCGATCAGGTTCTTCAACTGCCGGACGTTGCCGGGCCAGGTCATGGTCTGGAGCAGCGCAACCGCTTCCTCGGACAGTTCCCGAACCGGCAAGCCCTGCGTTTCATTGCACATTTCAATGAAATGCTGTGCCAGAACCGGAATATCCTCACGACGGTCCTCCAGCGAAGGGACGTCAATCGGGACAACGTTCAGACGGTGATAAAGTTCCTCCCGGAACCGCTCGGCCACAATCTCATCATCGAGGTTCTTATTGGTCGAGGAAATCACGCGCAGATCGACCCGCACCTTGTCCGAGCCGCCAACGCGCTGGAATTGCTGATCGACCAGAACCCGAAGGATCTTGGATTGAGTACCCAAGGGCATATCAGCCACTTCGTCAAAATAGATCACACCGCCGTGGGCCTCTTCCAGCAGGCCCGGCTCCACACCGCGTTCGCTGCTTTCGCGTCCGAACAGAACCTCTTCGACCCGCTCTGGCTCGATTCCGGCGCAATTGACCGTCACGAAGGGCGCATTGGCCCGGTTGGAATGCGCGTGGATATAGCGCGCCGCGATTTCCTTGCCCGACCCGGCCGGTCCGCTCAGCATCACGCGGCCGTTCGACTTGGTGACCTTGTCCAACTGGCCCTGCATCGCCCGGAACGAGGCCGATTTGCCGATCATATCCGAGCAGCTGACCTCTTTGCGTTTCAGCGAAGCGTTCTCACGACGCAGGCGCGAAGTCTCCATCGCGCGGCGGATCACGACCATCAACTGGTCGATGTTGAAGGGCTTTTCGATAAAGTCATACGCACCCTGTTTGATTGCGGCGACGGCGATCTCGATATTGCCGTGACCCGAAATGATCACCACCGGCACATCCGGGTTGTCACGTTTCACCGCCTTCAGAATATCAATCCCGTCCATGCGGCTGTCTTTCAGCCAGATATCCAGTATCAAAAGCCCCGGCGGCTCGGAATTAATCGACGACATGCACTCATCCGAGTTCGCCGCCAGTCGGGTTGAATAGCCTTCGTCCTCCAGAATGTCGGACACCAGTTCGCGAATATCGCGTTCGTCATCTACGATCAGAATGTCGCTCATCTTTGGCCTGCTTTCATTATGTTGGTTTTAATCGCCTGCTTCTGTGGCGCTGAATTGGGTGGGAGGTTCGCCCCCGGTAAACGGATCACGGCCATTGCGCCGAAATGGTCCTGTCCGTCAAAGGTGGGCGCGTCTTCTAGCGTCAGCGCTCCGCCATGTTCTTCGATGATCTTCTTGACGATGGGCAGGCCCAGCCCGGTACCTTCGTCGCGTGTGGTTACATAGGGCTCAAACAACCGCGCACGGTCTTCCGGCAGCCCGATACCGTTATCCGCAATGGTGATGATCGTCCCCGCATCATCGCTGGAAACCGCCACCTTGATCTGCGGCTTCAGGTTTTCAGGAGCGCCTTTTTCCTTTAAGGTTTCAATTGCTTCCCCGGCATTCTTGATCAAGTTGGTGAACGCCTGATTCAGCATGGTCGCGTCCACATCCACCGGGATCGGTTGGTCTGGAAGATCCGCATCAATCTGCACCTCGGGTTGACCAGCCTGTTGCAGCAGCACCGTCTCACGCACCAGCGCAACAACATCTTCTTCGCTCCGTTCAGGCTCGGGCATGCGCGCGAATTTCGAGAACTCATCCACGATCCGCCGCAAGTCATTGGTTTGACGCACGATCACGTCGGTCATGGAGACGAGGATATCGCAATCCTCTTCATCCAGCTTACGTGAGAATTTTCGTTTGATCCGCTCAGCACTCAGCTGGATCGGGGTCAGAGGGTTCTTGATCTCATGCGCGATCCGCCGGGCCACGTCGCCCCACGCCGCCATACGCTGCGCGCTAACAAGATCGGTGACGTCATCAAAGGCCACAACATAGCCCTCTAGCCCGCCGTCTTCTCCCCGCCGCGTGGCCATTCGCACCAGAAGGTTCTCCAACTGGCCTTTGCGGGTGACCTTGATCTCACCTTGCACGGCCTCTTGTCCGCTGTCTTTCAAGCTTTCGAACAAAGGCAGGAATTCGGGCACCGCGATTCCGATGGCCAGATGTTCCTCGCCCCGTGACCAATCCAGCAGCCGCTCGGCTGATCGGTTGACGAAGGTCACGCACCCTTCCGGGTCCACGCCGACCACGCCCGAGGTCACCGAACTCAGCACCGAGTCGAACAGGCGTCGGCGACTTTCGATTTGGCGCGTGTTTTCGAGCAGCGTGTCCCGCTGGCCTTTCAACTGCCGTGTCATCTGGTTGAAGTACCGACCCAGCATGGCGATTTCGTCATCGCTGGCCTCTTCAATCACCTGTACGCTCAGATCACCCGCCCCGACCCTCTGCGCCGCTGTCGTCAGGCGCCCCACCGGCCGCGAGAGGCGTTCCGCGAACCACATCCCCAGCGACATCGCCGCAAGGATCAGGATCAGCGCAAAGCCCAGATAAAGAAGTCCGAACTCGAACAGCACCCGCCCGCGTTCGCTTTCAAGCTGTTGATAGAATTGCGCGGTTTCCTTGGTGTCATCCAGCAGCGTCAGCAACTGGCCGTCGACCTCACGACTGACATAGAGGTATCGGTCCAGATACGCTTGCAAGGGCACCAGCGCGCGGAATTCGTTGTTCTGCCAATCCGCGATGATCAGAAGACCGCTTTCAGTGGCTTCCGCCATCTGATCGGGGGTCGGTGCTTCGTAGTTGAACAGGTAAGAGCGATCGCCGCGCGACCGGATCTCGCCGTCGCCGTCAATCACATAGGCCTCACGCAACCCACGCTGGATCTGAGCCTGCCCCTGCGCCAAAACCTCACGCAGTTCCGCATCCGAGATATAGAAATCACGGGCGCGCGCATTGTCGAGGAAAAGCGCCAGAACGGCGGCGTCTTGTGTCAGGCCCTGCCGATGCTCAAGCTCATAAGCCTCGGCTGCCGTGAGGGACGACCCCACAACCTGCCGAACCCGGTCCGAGAACCAGCCCTCAAGGCCGATATTCACCGTCAGCCCGGCGAAGATCGCGACCGTCACCGTCGGCACCAGCGCCAGCAGAGTAAACGCGCCGATCAAACGTAAATGCAGGCGCGACCCCGCCGATTTGGCCCGCCGCGCTGCGATTAGACTGCCCAACTGGCTCATCACCAGAGCCGCAACGACCAACACATAGACGAGGTCAGCCAGTAGAATCAGGCGCAACGTTGGTGCAGTTGCGCCCAGATCGAAAGGACCAATGACAAGATAAGTCGCAAGCGCCAGGACCGGCCCCAGAAGAACCAGCCCGAAGGTGCTGTAATTGCGCAGTTTCCGCGATCTGCGCCACCGGTTAACCGATGGGAGAATCCCGCTCTGTGCCCGGGTTGCCACCGTCTGCCCTCATCCTGATGTGCTGCTTTCGCAGCGAACCGCCATATCTCGTGGTCTATTCCCGGGCGATACCCGAATGCCACGCTTTGTGTGGCGATATTACATCAGTTTGCGACGGCGTGTCACCTGAATATCGAGGTCCGTGATCTTTTTCCGCAGCGTATTTCGGTTAATACCAAGTAAATCCGCGCATTTTGCCTGGTTTCCGCCGGTGGCTTCCAGAGCGATTTCGATCAACGGCGCCTCAACCTCGCGCAAGATGCGCTGATACAGGCCCGGAGGCGGCAGCATATTGCCGTGCAAATCGAAATAGCGGCGCAGATGGCGCTCAACCGAGGTTGCCAGCTTCTCGCGCTCTCCTCCGCCCAGAACGGGTTCGGCTTCGGGCTGGCTGCCCAGAACCATCTCGACCTCGGCTTTCGAGATCTCATCGGACCGGCTGGTCAGGCTGAGCCTGCGGATCGCGTTCTCCAACTGCCGTACGTTGCCGGGCCAGGAATAGCGCCGGACCAGCTCAACCGCATCGGCGCTGAGCCAGCGTTTGGACCCAAGGTCTTTTTCCTCACGTGCCAGAAAATGCTCGGCCAATAGGGTAATATCATCCACGCGCTCGCGCAGGGCTGGGACATGGATGGTTGCGCCGCAGAGGCGGTAGTAGAGGTCCTGACGGATACGCCCGCCCTCCATCCCGGCAGTCAGATCCGATTGGCTGGTCGCCATGAAGCGGGGCACGTGGTCGCCTGGCGTATCCATCATCCGCACGATCCGCGCCTGAATCTCGTCATCGATATCGGCGATCTCATCAATCAGCAGCGTCCCGCCACGCACCCGCGCCATAACGCGTGCGGGGCCTTCGAGGTCGCGCAGATCAGCCGCCGTTGCCGTCACAAACGGTAAGGTTCGACGGTCTGAAAAATCGTGAATAGCCCGCGCAATCAGTGACTTACCGGTCCCACTTTCACCAGAAATCATGACCGAGAGATCGGTGTTCATCACGCGCGCCACCAGACGATAAAGCGACTGCATCACCGGCGTGCGCCCTACCAGAGGCAATTCATCCGGGCGCTCATTCTCTTGGGGTTCGGGATCGCTCTGCAGGCGTTGCTTCTGCTCCAAGGCACGCGCCGTCCGCTTCATCAGGTCCGGCAGGTCAAACGGCTTGGGCAGGTAATCGTAAGCATCCGCCTCGGCCGCCTGGATCGCGGTCATGATCGTGTTCTGAGCCGAGATCACGATCACCGGCAAGCCAGGACGGTCCTCGGCGATCTTTGGAAGCATTTCCAAGCCGTTACCGTCCGGCATGACTACGTCCGAGATCACCACGTCCCCTTTGCCTTCGCCAACCCAGCGCATCAGTGTGGTCAACGAGGATGTGGCATGCACCTTACATCCGGCGCGCGTCAGAGCCTGTGTCAGAACGGTGCGGATCGTGCGGTCGTCATCCGCGACCAGAACGGTGCCATCCATCAGATACTCTCCTCTTTCGGTTTTTTATTTTCAGCCGGCGCACGACGCAGCGACAATTTGAAAACGGTCCGCCCCGGTACGGAATCGACGGAAATCCAGCCGTCATGGTCCGAGATGATCTTGCTGACCAAGGCCAACCCCAGCCCTGTCCCGTTTTCCTTGCCCGAGACAAAGGGGTCAAAGATGTCACTGCGGATTTTCTCCGGCAGGCCCGGCCCGTCATCAATGATCTCGATTTGCAGCGGCAGCGAGTGTCCCGACCCATCGCTACGTCGCAAGCGGAAGGAATGTTCGAAATAGGTACGCAAGCGGATTGTACCGCCCTGCGGACCAGCCGCCTCGGAGGCGTTTTTCAACAGGTTCAGAACAACTTGCAGAAGTTGGTCCGGGTCGCCAAAGGCCAGCGGCAGCGAGGGGTCATAGTCTTCGACAATGGCCATATCCGCGCCAAAGCCCAACAAGGCCGAACGGCGGGCGCGGTCCAGGACATCGTGGATGTTGACCGGCTTGAAATCGGGCTGCTGCAGGTTTCCGAACTGCTCGACCTGCTCCAACAGCTTTACGATCCGACGGCTTTCGGCAACGATTAGATCTGTGAGTTCAAGGTCTTGCGGTGCGATATTCATGCTTAGCAATTGTGCAGCGCCGGTGATCCCCGCCAGTGGGTTCTTGATCTCATGCGCCAGCATTTCGGCCATTCCGATGGCGGATTGCGCGGCGGATTTGACCGTATTGCCCCGAGTCATGCGCCCCGCCAATTCGCGCGGGGATATGATCATGATCATCGAGCCGGGATGCCCAACCAGTGGCGCAATCTGCAAGGCGCATTGCAGCGGCGCGCGGTTGCCCGACCCTGCATCCACATCGTTGACGAACAAAGGTGTTCCCTGAGCGCGCGCGCGGTCAAAGGCTTCCTCTAGCGGAGCATCGACCGCGATTTGGTCCCAGACAGGGTGGCCGATCACCGATTTGCGCGAGGCGTTCAGAAACCCCTCGCCCGAGGAATTCACATCCGAAATCCTGTCGTCCTGGTCGATGATGAAGGCTGGAACGGGTAGCGAGTTCCAGATGCTCTGATCCGAGGTCATGCGGCCACTCCCTGCTGACACTCCAGCGCGTCACCCAACAGGCGCAGCACCTCATCCGTATCGCGCGAGGTCAGAACCGCGCGACGCAGAGGCGCGGGCGTTCCGGCCTCATCCATGTACCAGCCAAGATGTTTGCGGGCGACGCGGAGGCCAAGGTCGGTACCGTAAAAGCCCAACATCGCCTGATAATGCGCGCGCACCATGTCGATCAGATCCGCGCTTTCGGGAATCTCCGGCGCGTCGGTGCCATAGACCTCATGGCAGATCTGCGCCAGCAGCCAGGGCTTGCCCTGCGCCCCTCGGCCAACCATGACGCCATCCGCGCCCGATTGCTTCAGCGCTGTGCGGGCCGCGTGCGTATCCACGATGTCTCCATTGGCGATGACGGGGATCGAGACCGCCTCTTTCACCGCTCGGATCGCCTGCCAATCGGCGCGGCCTTTGTAAAACTGGCAGCGCGTCCGTCCGTGGATCGTAACCATCTGAATTCCCGCCCCTTCAGCCCGGCGCGCCACGTCAGGCGCATTCAGCAACGCGTCATCCCATCCAAGCCGTGTTTTCAGCGTCACGGGGACATCGACGGCCTCAACCACAGCCTCGATCAAACTCAGGGCGTGATCCGGTGTCTTCAGCAAGGCCGAGCCGGAATAGCCGTTGGTCACTTTCTTGGCCGGACAGCCCATGTTGATGTCGATCACGCGCGCGCCGCGATCAGCCACCTGACGGGCAGCCTCGGCCATCCAATGCGCCTCACGCCCGGCAAGTTGAACGGCAGTGTTCTCCACATCCGCCGACAGTTCGGCCCGCTCGCGCACGCCGGGTTTGGCCTGTACCATTTCCTGACTGGCGACCATTTCACTGACTACCATGCCCGCGCCAAAGCGCATAACCAGATCGCGGAACGGGCGATCCGTGATTCCAGCCATCGGGGCCAATAACACAGGCGGAGATACGGTTTTGTCAGCGAGGTGCAGCGTCAACTTGCTTAATCCTTGGGCAATTGCGGATTTGATATCGAATTCGAAGCATATGAACAACAAAACGACGGTCATCAAGCCTGCAAAATCATCACTTGCCTATTTTTTAATCACATTACCATGGGTGATTGCCTCTGCATTCACCGCCCCCTAAACAAAGCGCAGCATTCCGGAGAAACCCGACCATGACCACAGCCGCCATAATCGTTGCCGCAGGGCGTGGACTGCGCGCCGGAGGCGGCACGCCCAAGCAATGGCGCACGCTGGCCGGTCGACGCGTGGCGGATTGGACGATCGACCGGTTCCGTGGCGTTGTCGACCACATCGTATTGGTCTTGTCGGACGAAGACGCCCGGGCTTGGGAGGAGTTTCGCGAGACCGACCTGATACTGGCCACAGGTGGCGCGGATCGGGCAAGTTCGGTTCGTAACGGGTTGCAAGCGTTGGAAAATCACCAAGTGACCCGCGTGCTGATCCATGACGTGGCACGGCCCTGTGTCTCGGAACATCTCATTCAGAATGTCCTAAGCGCACTGGGTACCCATCAGGCCGCAGCCCCCGGTTTACCCGTCACAGACGCGCTTTGGATCGGGCATGGTGGCTCGGTTTCTGGGACGCAGGACCGTAGCAACCTGTTTGCAGCGCAGACCCCTCAGGGGTTTGACTACGCTGCCATCGTCAAGGCGCATGCAGCGCATCCCGGAGGCGCCGCGGATGATGTTGAGGTCGCACGGGCCGCAGGTCTTGAGGTTTGCATTGTTCCAGGCGATGCGGACAATCTGAAAATCACCCGCCCCGAAGATTTTGCGCGGGCGGAACGGATAATGGGAACGAATATGGATGTGAGGCTGGGCAACGGCTATGACGTGCATCGTTTTGGCGATGGCGATCACGTGATCCTCTGCGGCGTGAGAGTCCCGCATGAGCGCGGGCTGCAAGGGCATTCCGACGCGGATGTCGGTATGCACGCAGTCACAGATGCGATTTACGGCGCGCTGGCGCAAGGGGATATCGGCCAGCACTTCCCGCCCTCGGACCCGCAATGGAAAGGCGCAGCCAGCGAGATCTTCCTGCGCCATGCGGTGGAGCTGGCCGAGACGATGGGCTACCGCATCTCGAACGTCGATTGTACGCTGGTCTGCGAATACCCCAAGATCGGCCCTCATGCCCCGAAAATGAAAGAAGAAATGTCTAAAATCATGGGATTGCGTGCCGATCAGGTCTCGGTCAAGGCCACCACGTCCGAGCGTCTGGGCTTTACTGGCCGCAGCGAAGGCATCGCGTCGCTCGCCACTGCCTGTCTGGTGAAAGCATGAACATCGCGCGTCTGATCGGAACCGTCTGCGGCGTCGGATATCTGCGCCCTGCCCCCGGCACATGGGGATCACTTGCGGCCCTGCCCCTGGTCTGGGTCCTGCACGTTTTGGGCGGCTTCCCCCTACTCGTCCTCTCGACGCTCGTGGTGTTCATCGCGGGCCTTTGGGCCACAAAGGTGATGACCGCCGGGCAAGAGGATCACGACCCGTCCGAGATCGTCGTCGATGAGGTCGCGGGCCAATTCATCGCGCTCTGGGCCATTTCCTACCCAAGCTGGGCACACGGGATCGAGATTACCGCGCTCTGGCCCGGTTGGGTCGCGGGTTTCCTGCTGTTCCGGCTGTTCGACATCACCAAGCCCGGCCCGGTCGGCTGGGCCGATCGCAAAGGAGACGCGATGGGTGTCATGCTGGACGATGTGATCGCCGGTGTTTTTGCCGCCATCGGTGTGATGGTTCTGGCCGGTATCGCACATGGAGTGTTGGGCCTATGACCGTATCTGAGCTGTTGGACCGTGCCATAGAGCAAGGCATCATGATCGCGACCGCAGAAAGCTGCACGGGCGGCATGGTGACTGCTGCTTTGACCGACACCCCCGGCAGCTCGGCCGTAGTGGACCGCGGGTTCGTCACCTACACCAACGAGGCCAAGCAGCAGATGCTAGGCGTACGCGGCGAGACACTGGATGCCTATGGCGCGGTCTCAGAGCAGGTCGCACAAGAAATGGCCGATGGCGCACTGAGGCAGTCGCGCGCGCAACTGGCCGTGTCGATCACTGGCATCGCAGGCCCCGGAGGGTCAGAATTCAAACCCGAAGGTCGGGTGTGCTTTGGCCTTGCTGCCGTAGGGCAACCCACGCACACCGAAACTGTCGAGTTCGGCGCTCTGGGGCGCGAAAGGGTTCGTCAGGCCGCGCGGGATCATGCACTGAAAATGCTTTACTCCGGTCTTTCGCAAACCGCTTAAATTTACAGCAAATACGTCACTATGACGCAAAATTATGCGTCAGTTGACAAAAAGCCGTCAAAATAGGCGTCTTTTTGCACCTCTGCCTCTTTTTTCCCCGTTCCAGCTCAGCTTCAACCCGCCGCACACCACTCACGAGGTGTCGGCCGTGGCGGTTTGCCCGGCCGACGCCCAAACGGCAAAAAAGGAGACCGGCCCATGAACGGAGCCGATACAGCCTGGATCATTGTGGCAACCGCACTGGTCCTGTTCATGACATTGCCGGGCCTTGCCCTGTTCTATGGCGGGCTTGTACGTGCCCGAAATGTCCTCAGTGTGTTCATGCACTGCTTCTCGATTGCCTGTTTAATGAGCATCCTTTGGCTGGTCGCGGGCTATTCCATCGCCTTCGGACCCGGTGAAAGCGGTCTGTGGGGTGGCTTGGGCAAAGCGTTCCTGAATGGTGTTGACGCCGACAGCCTGGCGGGCACCCTACCCGAAATCCTGTTCTTTGCCTTTCAGATGACCTTCGCGATCATCACCCCCGCTCTGATCGTCGGCGCCTATGTCGAGCGGGTCGGCTTTGGCTTTGTCCTCACCTTCTCGGGCCTGTGGATGCTGCTGTGCTACGCGCCGGTGGTCCATTGGATCTGGGGCGGCGGGATGCTATCCGATGGCGGCATTCTGGGTGAGATCGGTGTGCGCGACTTTGCTGGCGGCGTTGTTGTTCACGAGACCGCCGGTCTGGCCGCGCTGATCATCGCCGTGATCCTCGGCCCACGCCGCAACCGCACGACGCCTCCGCACAATCCGGGCTTTGTCATGATCGGTGCCGCGATGTTGTGGGTCGGCTGGTTCGGCTTCAACGGCGGCTCGCAACTGGCCGCTGACGGAGGCGCAGCGATGGCCATGACCGTCACACATCTGTCCGCCGCAACTGCATCCCTGACCTGGGCACTGTGGGAGAAGATCCGTTTTGGCAAGGCCTCGATGGTTGGTCTGGTCACAGGCACCATTGCAGGTCTGGCCTCGATCACTCCGGCCTCGGGCTTTGTGGGTCCGGTGCAGGCGCTGATCATCGGGGCCGTTGCAGGTGTACTGTGCCAGGAGGCCGTCTTTGTCATCCGCAACAAGCTGAACATTGACGACACGCTGGACGTTTTTGCCGTGCACGGTGTCGGGGGCATCTTTGGCACCCTGATGATTGCGCTGTTCGGTCTGGGCACATGGACAGCACAGCTTGGAGGCCTTGTGATCGTGGGTGCCTTCACGGCAGTTGTCACCTTTGTGTTGATTAAGGTGGTTGCAGCCATCACCCCGCTTCGCGTAGACGCCGAGACCGAGACAAACGGCCTCGACCTGTCGGTACACGGCGAGCGTGCCTATGACATGAGCAGCTAAGCCCACCTTGGTTGCCCATTGCCCGTAAGGGCAAAAGCGGACCTGTCTCGGGTCCGCTTTTTCTTTGTTCGGCCCTCTCGACTCCGGGCCGATGGACAGGCTATCAGCCCGCAACACTCTTTCAGCCCCGAGGTTTGCGCCATGATCCCCAGTTCTTTTCCCGACAGCTCTGAAATCGCCCGCCTGACCGCGCGGATGCTGCTGGAGATCAAGGCCGTTCACTTTAACTCGCGCGAGCCGTTCACACTGGCCAGCGGTCTGCCCAGCCCCACCTATATCGATTGCCGCAAGCTGATCTCATACCCACGCATCCGCTCAACCCTGATGGATTTCCTGACCATCACCGTGATGCGCGAGGCGGGGTTCGAGGCGTTTGACAATATCGCGGGCGGTGAAACGGCGGGCATCCCCTTTGCCGCCATGGTCGCCGAGCGGATGGCCCTGCCCATGACCTATGTGCGCAAAAAGCCCAAAGGCTACGGCCGTAACGCCCGCATCGAAGGCGCGATGACCGAAGGGGAACGCGTGCTGCTGGTCGAGGATCTGACCACCGATGGCGGCTCCAAGCTGTCCTTCGTCGATGCGATCCGTGAAACGGGCGCGACCTGCGGCCATACCGCGGTGATCTTCTACTACGGCATCTTCCCCGAGACCGAGAAGACCCTCGGCGAACACGGCGTGAAGCTGCATTCGCTGTGTACGTGGTGGGACGTTCTGGCCGAGGCCAAGGCACAAAAGGCCTTTGACGAAGAGACCCTTAGCGGTGTCGAAGCCTTCCTGAACGACCCGCGCGGGTGGCAGGACGCGAATAAATCGTAAAATTCGGCCTGTGGGTAAGCTGGGGATATTTGATTTTCGAATCGATCCAAAGCGCGCCTATCTAGTCGAAATTCGCGCCCATTGCACCAAATGTTGCGATAGCTTTCGTCACGTGCAAAACTGGGCGGAAGTTATCCCCATTCAGATGGGCAGTTATCCCGAAGCCGGGGGCGGTTATCCCAACTTACCCCCATTCATTTGCAGATAGCTTGAACCGGGGCTTGGCGTGTAGAACCTCGGAACGGGCAGCGGGGACAAGATGAACGAGATCAGCAGTATCGAGCAGGCAGCGGCACAGATTCAAAACGCCGAGACCATGCCGCATTCCATTGAGGCTGAGCAGCAGCTTCTGGGTGCGATCCTGACCAACAACGATCTTTATGACCGGGTGGCTTCGATCATCGGGGCGGAACATTTCTACGACCCGGTTCATGCCCGCATCTATGAGGTCGCGGCCAATCGCATCGCCAAGAATGCGCTGGCCTCGCCCGTGACGCTGAAATCCTTCATGGCCGAGGATGAGGGCCTGAAGGAACTGGGCGGCCCCGCTTATCTGGTCAAACTGGCAGGCGCGTCGATCAGTGCCTTTGCGGTGCATGACTATGCGCAGATGATCTATGACCTCGCCATCCGGCGAGAGTTGATCCGGCTGGGCCGCGATATCTCGGACAAGGCGGCGCGGGTGGATGTCAGCAGCGAGCCCAAAGAACAGATCGTCGAGGCCGAGCAACAGCTTTATCAATTATCCGAGCAGGGCCAGACCGAACAGGGATTTCAATCCTTCCTCAAGGCGGTCACAGAAGCCGTCAACGTCACCAACGAAGCGTATCAGCGCGGTGGTGGCATGGCAGGGATTTCCACCGGTCTGGCCGACTTGGACAAACAGCTTGGAGGTCTACACCCGTCTGACCTGATCATCCTTGCGGGTCGTCCGTCGATGGGTAAAACCTCGTTGGCGACCAACGTGGCGTTCAACGTAGCCAAGGCTTACAAGCGCGGGCTGAAACCTGATGGCAGCGAAGGCGCGATTGATGGCGGCGTCGTGGGATTCTTCTCGCTCGAGATGAGCGCCGAACAGCTGGCCGGTCGTGTTCTGGCCGAAGCCTCTGAAATCTCCAGCCACAAGATCCGTCAAGGTGACATGACCGAGGCCGAGTTCCGCCGTTTCGTCGATGCCGCTAAGGAACTGGAAGCCTGCCCTCTGTTCATTGACGACACACCTGCCCTGCCGATCTCGCAGCTGGCCGCCCGCGCGCGGCGGTTGAAGCGGACGCATGGACTGGACCTGCTGGTCATCGACTATCTGCAGCTGTGCCGGGGCATGTCCGACAACCGCGTCAATGAGATCGCCGAGATCTCGATGGGCATGAAAGCGATTGCCAAGGAACTAAACATCCCGGTGATCGCCCTGTCCCAGCTGAGCCGTCAGGTGGAAAGCCGTGACGATAAACGCCCGCAACTGTCTGACCTGCGAGAATCGGGCTCGATCGAGCAGGATGCCGACGTAGTGATGTTCGTATTCCGCGAGGAATACTACAAAGAACGCGAAAAGCCCGGCGATCACGAGCTGGAAAAGATGGAAGAGTGGAAGCAGGCCATGGAACGCCTACATGGCAAGGCCGAGGTCATCGTCGGCAAGCAGCGCCACGGCCCCATCGGCACTGTGGAACTCTCGTTCGAGGCGCAGTTCACGCGCTTTGGCAATCTGGTCAAGCCCTGGCAACAGGGCGGCGAGATCGAAGGTTACTAAAAGCCCCCTCAAACATTCAAGCAGCCGATTTTGAATGTCCATCGAGGTATGTTAGTGTGTACTGAATGACGGCACGTATTGCCGGAATTTAGCAAGGCCTACGTCATTGCCCGCAGTCATCTCGGAAATACGATACAGAAACGGGCCGAACTTCTCCCCGGCTGAGGACTTTATCGAGATCCGCGTTCCGACAGGTACGGATGTCTCGGGCCTGACAGTGCAGGTTTACAATGCCAGCGGCACGCTTCGCAGCACGACTTCGGTCGATACTGCGCCGGTCAACACGGTCAGCGGTTTCGACTATTACGTGGTCTCGGCCCGTATCAATCGTCTGGGCGCGGTGTCGCTGGACGACAATGGCACGGTGCTCAGCTTTGTATCCTTCGACAATGAGGTCACCGCAACACAAGGCGCGGCCAGCGGCCAGACCTCGACCCAGATCGGCAGCAACGGGACAGATGATACCTCGTCCCTCACCTCGACCGATGGGGTGAATTTCGTCGAGAACCCCAACCCAAGCCCCGGCGCGCCCTGTTTCACGGCAGGCACTCTGATCGGCACGCCACGTGGCAACGTTACCGTTGAGGCACTCCGCGCCGGAGATCAGGTTCTGACCGAAGACGGCCCGCCCGAAACGCTGCGTTTGACCCTGTCACGCAGCCTCAGCCGGGCCGAGTTGATAAAGACCCCGCGGCTGTTTCCGGTTCGCATCGTCGCTGGAGCGCTTGGGCAGTCGCTGCCGAAACGTGATCTTATGGTCTCGCGCCAGCATCGGATGCTGATCCGATCTCCGATTGCGCAGCGCATGTTCGGGACCGAATCCGTTTTAGTCTCGGCCATTCAGTTGATCCCGATGCCCGGCGTTTTCGTCGACACCAGTGTCTCGCAGGTGACCTATCACCACCTTGTGTTCGACCGCCACGTGGTGCTGTTTGCCGAAGACGCGCCCAGCGAAAGCCTGTTTACCGGGCCGCAGGCACTGCAATCCATGGACGAAGCCTCACGCGAGGAGTTGATGCTGCTGTTCCCGCAGCTTGCCATCTTTGCCGCCCCACAGCCAGCTCGCTACATTCCAAGCAAAAAACGCCAACGCAAATTGGTGACCCGGCACCTTAACAACAACAAGCCCCTGCTTGACGAGCGGCGATAAGACGGGCCACCCGCTCAAGTCGCTCTGAACGATCCGCCGCTCAAAAGACCTTTGACTTGTATCGCTGCACAATCCCGGTACGCGCATCACTGCCAGTCAAAAGCCCCTCAAACCTACCCAAATTCCTGCGTCAGATGGCCGTATGCCGCCTATCTTGCGGATTTTCCTGACAGGTTGTGTACGATCCCCTCTTGACCTGCCGCATTCCAGTGTCATGAACAACTCCATGAGTACCGCACGTTTGACGATCAATCTTCAGGCGCTCGCCAGCAACTGGCGGGCGCTCGATGCAAAAACGGATGTCGAAACCGGCGCCGTAGTTAAGGCCGACGCCTATGGTCTTGGGGCCGAACCTGTCGCCTGGTCCTTGGCAGAGGAAGGTGTCCGCAAGTTCTTTGTCGCCGTCGCCGAAGAAGGCGCAGACATTCGCGAGGCGGTCGGGCCCGGCCCGATGATCGCAGTATTCTCAGGTCATATGGACGGGGATACCGAGCTGCTGCGCGATCACGACCTGACACCCCTGATCAACTCGGGCGAGCAATTCCAACGCCACCAACAGGCTCTGCCTGAACATGGGTTCGGCATCCAGCTTGACACCGGCATGAACCGTCTGGGGCTGGAGCCCGACGACTGGGCCGAGCTGCGCCCTAAGGCCGAGGCGTTGAACCCGGCGATTGTGATGTCTCATCTGGCCTGCGCGGATGAGCCGGATCACCCGATGAACCAGCAGCAGCTGTCCGCGTTTCGCGGGATGACCGACGGTATGACGGCCCCGCGGTCTCTGGCTGCCACCGGAGGCACTTTACTGGGGCCTGAATTCCACTTTGACTTCTGCCGCCCGGGCATTGGCCTCTATGGCGGGATGCCCTTTGCCGAGGCCAAGCCCGTCGTCACCGTCGATCTTCCGGTCGTGCAAGTGCGTGACGTGGCGGTTGGAGAGACCGTGGGCTATGGCAACAGCTGGACGGCACGCCGCCCGTCGAAGATTGCCACCGTCACCGCTGGATATGCCGACGGTCTGCACCGTGCTATCGGCGGCGGCATTGACGCCTTCGCAGGCAACCAACCCTGCCCGGTCGTCGGTCGGATCTCGATGGACCTAATCACCATCGACGTCACCGATCTGGGCTTTGAGCCAGAGAAACTACGCATCCTCAACGGACATCAGACCGTCGATGATCTGGCCGAAGCCGCTGGCACAATCGGTTATGAAATCCTGACCTCAATGGGCCGCCGTTATTCACGAGGGTACGTGGAATGAACCCGCTGTCTCTGCTGGGTGGGCTGGGCCGCACAGCTCTGACTCTGCTGGCCGCGTTTGGGCGCGTGACCCTGTTTGCGCTGGATTCACTGTCGCACATCCTGCGCCCGCCCTACTACCCGCGCGAGATCGCGATGGCGCTTCTGAATATCGGCTGGCTGTCGTTGCCCGTGGTCGGCCTGACCGCCATCTTTACCGGCGGCGCATTGGCCCTGCAGATCTACGCAGGCGGCGCACGGTTCAATGCCGAGGCCGTGGTCCCTCAGATCGTTGCCATCGGCATGGTACGAGAGCTTGGACCGGTACTGGTCGGTCTGATGATCGCGGCGCGCGTGACCTCCTCTATCGCGGCCGAAATTGCTACGATGAAAGTGACTGAGCAGATTGACGCGCTGGTCACCCTGTCTACCCATCCGATGAAGTACTTGACCGCCCCGCGCGTGCTGGCGGCGCTGATCACGGTGCCGATCCTTGTCGGTATCGGCGACATCGTAGGCATCATGGGCGGCTATACTGTGGCGACACAGAACCTCGGGTTCAACCCGGCTGCCTATCTGCAAAACACGGTCAACTTCCTTGAAACCCGCGACATCGTCTCATCCCTTGTCAAAGGCGCTGCCTTCGGCCTGATCGCGGCCATCATGGGCTGTTACTACGGCATGAACTCGGGCCGAGGCGCACAGGGCGTGGGCCGCGCCACCAAAGGCTCGGTCGAGGCAGCAGCTGTGCTGATCCTCGCCGCCAACTTCGTTCTGACAGGAGTGTTCTTCTCGCTATGATCCGGATGGAGAACGTCAAAAAGTCCTTTGATGACAACCACGTGCTGCAGGGCATGAATCTTGAGATCCCCAAGGGCACCTCGATGGTGATCATCGGTGGGTCCGGCACGGGCAAATCTGTCGCGCTGAAGTGTATCCTCGGCCTGATCAAACCCGACAGCGGCATGATTTATGTCGACGGCAAGGACGCCAGCAAAGGCGACCGAGACGCATTTCTGGCGCGCTTTGGTATGTTGTTTCAGGGCGCGGCTCTATTTGACTCGCTGCCCGTCTGGCAGAACGTGGCCTTCCGCCTACTGCGCGGCTCGCTGAAACGCCCCACGGATGAGGCGCGCGAGATCGCCATCGAGAAACTCCGCCGCGTGGGTCTGAAATCCAACGTCGCCGACCGCTTTCCGTCCGAGCTGTCGGGGGGGATGCAGAAACGCGTGGGCCTTGCCCGCGCCATCGCCGCCGAGCCCGAAATCATCTTTTTCGACGAACCCACAACCGGGCTGGACCCGATCATGTCCGGCGTCATCAACGACCTGATCCGAGAGATCGTGACCGAAATGGGCGCAACCGCCATGACCATCACCCACGACATGACCTCGGTCCGCGCGATTGCCGACAACGTGGCGATGTTGCATGACGGGGTGATCCAGTGGACTGGGCCTGTGGGTCAGATGGATGCCTCGGGCGATCCCTATCTGGAGCAGTTCATCAGCGGAAGCGCAGAGGGGCCGATTGAGGCGGTGCGGTGAGCAACGAAATGACCTTTCTTGTCGCGTCCGAGTTCGTCAGAAGCTTGGGAGTTTCTTACGTTGCTGGCTTTGTCATTGCCACATCCGGGATGTTCCCTAGATTTGGAAAGAGCCTCTTTTCAAAACTAAAATACGCGGAAGCGGAGGCCCGTATTCGCCGACAAAAATTTGGATGGGGTGTGCCCGAAGCTACAGATAAGGAAGTAAGCACCAAACAAGTCTTGCTTATGCTTCCAGTTACCATCCTTCTTATCGGCCTAACAATAAACGGGTTCAGATGGATGGAAAATGCTCAAATACCTGCGCTAAACTTCTTGCTGGGTGCGGCGTCGCTGGCAATGGGTCTGTTTCTTCGAAGACAGTTTTTACGAGACTGGTCGGGATCCAAAATAAAACTGGATTTCGCGTGTTTTCTGATTGGTTTGTTCTTTTTCTTCAACCAAATATAGAGGCATGACCCTCCGCCTCGCTACCCTCTCCCTCCTGATCCTCTACCCGATTGCGTGGTTCGCCCCACTGATGCGCGCGGGCCTGCTACCGATCTTCGGACTTTCCGAAATCAGCGTCATCACCGGCCTCCAATCCCTGTGGAAATCCGACATCTTCCTCGCGCTGGTCGTCACCGTCTTCGCCCTCTTTGCGCCCTACATCAAAACCATCGGCACCGCCTTGATCCAATGGGACCTGCTGGATGCCCGCGTCCAACCCGCGCTGAACATCCTGGGCAAGCTCGCCATGGCGGATATCTTCCTCATCGCGCTCTACATCACGCTGGCCAAGGGGATCTCTTACGCGACCATCGAGACGGCCTGGGGCCTCTACTTGTTTACCGGCTGCATTCTGGCCTCGATCGCGCTGGGATATATTACCGAGATGACATCCACATCACGAAAACCTTAGACCGTGTTGATTGAAAACACATTTCTAAGTATCATCTTTATATTTCGAGCAGCAAAGTTCTAGTCGTGTACGGGTCCGCAGAGGATCACCTTGCGTGTTTGATATGTCCTCAGCTTCGGCCCGATTTGTATCGGTTTGAGAAGGAGATGGACGACCATGCCCGCCCTCAACAACATTACATTGCAATTTCAGAATGCCTTTTTAAGACTGACTTTTTTCATGATCTGCATCGCAGCCCTTGGCGCGGTGGTTGCAACCTCACTTTCGGCGCTGGGGGTTTTACCTTGGCTGTCCCTTCAGGCCGGATTCGGCCAGACCGGCGTGATCGACGCCGGGATTTTCGTCCAGATCGGCCTGACCTGCCTGATTCTCATGCTGGGCTTCTACCTGCCCTCAAGCGCCCGGATGATGGCGCTTGAGAACGCGCACAGGAAGTTTTCGCTGAACATGCAGGACATCGTCGAAGCGTACCAAGTCGCCCATGCCGCAGATCGCAGCGGCGTTTTCGCTCTGGCCTCGGAATTCGATGCGGTCAAGGAGCGTATGGCCTTTCTACGCGACCACCCCGACCTTCAGGCTTTGGAACCTGAGATACTGGAAACGGCCGCTCAGATGAGCCAGATCAGCCACGAACTGGCCGAAACCTATGGCAACGAGCGGGTCGAACGCGCCCGCACATTCCTGAAACAACGGCAGGAAGAGGTCGAACTGTTCCAGCAACGGATCGAGGACGCCCAGACCATCCTGCACGAACTCAGCCAATGGACCCGCGATATCGAGATCGAGGAATCTATCGCCAAATCCCAACTGTCGCGACTGCGGGACGAACTGTTCGAACTCCTGCCCGAGCTTTCAGCGCAATTGCAGACACCACCCGACGGCAGCGACCCAAGCGCGTCCAGCGTGGTCGCCATGTCGCCCCCTCGCGCCGCGGAATAGGCGCGTCAGCGCCCGCCGCACCCGATGACCCATAGGGCCTGAGGAAGCGGCGCGCCAAAGGCGGAGATGAAAGCCCGCAAGGGCTTGAAGAACCGCCCGTCCTCGGGCACCAAAGGCCTCATGGCAAAGACGACTTCTTTCTCCTGTTCGGCCTGCGGTGCGACACATACAAGATGGTCCGGGCGGTGCGACGCCTGCGGCGAATGGAACACGATCACCCAGGACGTGCCCCTATCGGCTGGTCCAGCCAAGAAATCCCTCGGCGGCAAGCGGGGCCAGTCCATTGCACTCACGGACTTGTCGACCGAGGAGACCCCGCCCCCCCGTACACTCAGCGGGGTGGATGAGCTTGACCGCGTTCTGGGCGGCGGCCTCGTGCCCGCCTCAGCCCTGTTGGTGGGCGGAGACCCCGGTATCGGCAAATCCACCCTTCTGCTGCAAGCCGCCGCTCGGTTCGCCCGCGCCGGCGTCAAAACGATTTATGTCTCGGGCGAAGAAGCCAGCGCGCAGGTCCGTATGCGTGCCCGCCGTTTGGGGCTCGAGGACGCGCCGGTTCAACTGGCGGCTGAGACCAACCTGCGCAACATCCTGACAACGCTTGAGGTTGAAAAACCCGGCCTCGCCATCATCGACTCGATTCAGACCATGTGGGCCGACAATGTGGACAGCGCACCCGGCTCGGTGTCACAAGTCCGGGCCGCAGCGCATGAATTGACCACGTTTGCGAAACGACACGGCGTTTCGATTGTAATGGTCGGTCATGTCACCAAAGAGGGCCAAATCGCAGGCCCGCGCGTCGTCGAACACATGGTTGACACCGTTCTGTATTTCGAAGGCGAACGCGGCCACCAGTTCCGCATCCTGCGTGCCGTCAAAAACCGTTTTGGCCCTGCAGATGAGATCGGTGTGTTCGAGATGACCGGCAAAGGTCTGGCGCAGGTCACCAACCCCTCGGCCCTGTTCCTGTCCGAACGAGGCACACCCAGCCCCGGCTCTGCCGTCTTTGCCGGAATTGAAGGCACCCGCCCAGTGCTGGTCGAGCTGCAAGCGCTGGTTGCTCCGTCGCCGCATTCGCAACCCCGCCGCACCGTCGTCGGTTGGGACAGCGGGCGTCTGGCGATGATCCTCGCCGTGCTCGAGGCCCGGTGCGGCATCCCCTTCGCGGGTCTCGACGTCTATCTGAACGTGGCCGGAGGGCTGAAGGTCAGTGAACCCGCCGCCGATCTGGCTGTTGCCGCAGCGTTACTAAGTGCACGAGAAGACAGCGCCCTGCCCGCTGATACGGTCGTTTTCGGAGAAATCTCGCTGTCTGGGGCACTTAGACCGGCCCCTCAGACCGAAAACAGGTTGAAAGAAGCACAAAAACTTGGTTTCACATCGGCAATCGCTCCGGCGGGCGGCAAAACCGGTACTGTGGCAGGTCTGACACTCACCCGACCCTCTGATTTGGTGGGGTTTGTTGGCGAAACCTTCGGAGCAGGTTAAAGTCCGGCCTTAAGGGGCAGAAAAAGAACAGGCGAGGGCCATGGAAGGTTTTACAATTATTGACGGGGTTGTGGCCCTGATCATCGTGCTGTCAGGCATTCTGGCCTATTCGCGCGGTTTCATGCGCGAGGTTCTTGCCATCGCGGGATGGGTGGCAGCAGCTGTCCTCGCATTCATCTTCGCACCGCAGGCCGTGCCGCTGGTCAAAGAAATCCCGGTGGTCGGAGATTTCCTGCGCGACAGCTGCGAATTATCGGTAATCACCGGCTTTGCGGCCGTGTTTGCAATTGCCCTGATCATCGTCAGCATCTTCACGCCGCTATTTTCATCGCTGGTGCAACGGTCGGCACTGGGCGGTCTGGATCAGGCGCTTGGCTTCTTCTTCGGCATCGCGCGGGGCATCCTGCTGGTCGCTATCGCGTTCTTTGTCTACGACACCGTGATGACCGGCCAGTCCTACACGCTTGTAGACGAAAGCCGCTCGGCCAAGGTGTTCGAACAGTTCAGCACCCAGATCGAAGAACAAAACCCCGAGGCCGCGCTGGGTTGGGTCACGGCACAATACGAAGAGCTGGTGGCCAGTTGCACCGCAGGCGACGCGGCCCCTGCTGCGGAAACCACCGACAGCTAATTCATACAGAATGTTCATCGAAAAGCCCGGCCTCGTGCCGGGCTTTTTATTGAACGAACCCCTCACCCCCGCAGACTGTACAGCGAGTGGTTTTCAAACCGAAACAACCATCACATCGGCTGGAAATCGGTTTACCCAGAATATCACGGCTTTTGACCACTTCACCCGCACCCTTGCAGATCGGACACGGGGCACGCCCCATGCCGCGGCACCGATGGCAGCGCCTTTTGGGCGGCTCATCTTTTTTGTTTGGTGAGCGTTCCTGCCACATTCTGGCCCCCTCCCCGATTAGATCCGCGATGAAATTATGCATATGTCAGCACAAATGAATTCATATGTCACCACGCCGCAACTGAAGAAATCAGAACTGCGGCCTATAGAAATGTGATCCTTTGATGACAGCCGCGTTCTAAGGCAGTATGTGGAGGCCAAACTGCCACGGAATCGGAGCTGTCGGGTTTGTCCTTTCAATGTTCATCTGCCTGCAATGCGGTGATGATGCACCGTTTGGCCTGCAAGATACGAACGGTACGACCCCTCCCTATCCGGCTGTCACTCAACCCTCTGGTCAAAACGTCATAGAAATTGGAGCCCGTACATGTGTGGGATTTTGGGGATCGCAAGCCGAACACATGATGTGTTTGCGGAAATCTATGACGGGCTGCTGATGCTGCAGCACCGGGGTCAGGATGCCTCGGGGATCGTCACATATAACGGTGAATTCTTTCGCGAGAAAAAAGCCAACGGTTTGGTCAAGGACGTGTTCAACGCGACGGACGCCGAAACGCTTCTGGGCAAGGTCGGCATGGGTCATGTGCGCTATCCCACCGCAGGGTCGCTCAGCGCGTCCGAGGCGCAGCCCTTTTTCGTCAACGCGCCTTACGGTATTTATCTGGTCCACAACGGCAACATCACCAACACTGCTGAGCAGCGCGAAAAAGTCACCGGTAAATACAGCCGTCACCTGCGCACCACGTCAGATTCCGAGATCCTGCTGAACGTTCTGGCCGACAAAGTGGCCGACGCGATCAAGGTGAATGGCAATGCCGAGCCCATCCGCAACATATTTGCCGGCGTGAAGATGACGATGGAGCGTGTGCAAGGCGCTTACTCGGTCATTTGCCTTGTTGCCGGCGTCGGCATGCTGGCCTTCCGCGACCCGCACGGCATTCGTCCGCTTTCGGTCGCAATTCGTGAGACCGAGGGCGATGGCAATGACTACGCCTTCGCCTCTGAGGATGTGGCCTTTGGTATCAACGGCTTTACCAAGATCCGTGACCTGAACCCGGGCGAGGCCATCCTGATTGATCTGGACGGCAATATGCACGAGTTTCAGGCCGTCGAAGGCAAGCTGACGCCCTGTATCTTCGAATATGTCTACCTCGCCCGTCCGGATTCCCTGCTGGACGGCGTCTCGGTTTACAAAACCCAGATGCGTATGGGGCAAACGCTGGCCAAACAGATACAAGACTCGGGTCTTCAGATCGACCGCATCATTCCCGTCCCCGACAGCGCACGCCCCGTGGCGCTTGAGGCGGCCAAGATCACCGGCATCCCCTATCGCGAAGGTCTGGTGAAGAACCGCTATGTCGGTCGGACCTTCATCATGCCAGGTCAGGAAGAGCGGCAGAAATCCGTTCGCCGTAAGCTGAACGCCATTCCGCTGGAGTTCAAGGATCACAATGTCCTGCTGATCGACGACTCCATCGTGCGCGGCAATACGATCAAGAAGATCGTTCAGATGTGCCGTGAGGCCGGGGCCAAGAAGGTCTACATCGCCAGCGCCTCGCCGCCAGTGAAATACCCCAATGTCTATGGCATCGACATGCCCACCAAGCATGAGTTGATCGCCAATGGCAAAGAGATCGAAGAGATTCGCGAAGAACTGGGAGCAGATGCTCTGTTCTATCAAAACCTCGACGATCTGATCTGGGCCGCAAAGGAAGGCAACCCTGAGATCGAGGCGTTCGACTGTTCCTGCTTTGACGGCAACTACATCACCGGCAGTGTTAGCGGTGACTATCTCGACAGTCTCGAAAACAGCACCCGCGTCAGCAAAAAGCGCGAAGACATGCAGGTTGTTGGCGGGTCGTGGAACGCGGCGAAACTGGCGTCGGGCTAAAGAGACAACGCGAATCAGAAAACAACGCAGGCCGTGGGCTTCGCTACGGCTTTGGCTGGATTTTGCCGATAGGAATGGCCTGATTGCAAAGGCTTCCGGCCGCCTCACCTCGCCGTGATCCGATGCGAGCGGGGTGATCTTTTGATTTACTTTGCGGTTTGGTAGGCAGCGCTTCACCACCACTCACACAAGGGGTTCGAACCGGGTTCGAGCCGCAGAAAATGCCAAATACCAATGTAAAAAGCGCGGCCACGCAGCGGGGCGCGTTGAAAAGAAATTCGGTCTCGGTTCTGGGTGTCTTTGGCCCGAAAGCCGACCTGCGCGCATTGATGCGCCTGTCTTCGGGGCGTGTGAAAGAGGTCAAACCGGGCAGCCGCGTGGCCTCGGGCACCGTTGTCGCCATTGATGAACACGGGATCATGCTGCGACAAAGCGGCCAGACCCGCCGGATTGGAATTCCAGGGGGCTAGCGCCCTCTTGACGACCCGCGCGCGGGCGTTCAAACCGCTGCCATGACCGATCAGACCCAAATTGCCACCAAAATTGCCCTTGTCACCGGAGCCTCTCGCGGGTTGGGCGCAGCCCTGGCCGAAGCGCTGGTCCCTGAGTACCACATCGTCGCCGTCGCCCGCACCACCGGCGGGCTGGAAGAGCTGGACGACCGGATCAAAGCCAAGGGCGGTTCGGCCACCCTTGCGCCCATGGACATCACCGATCCCAACGCGATGGCCGCCCTGTGCAGGGGCATTCATGACCGCTGGGGTAAAGTGGATTTGTGGCTGCACACGGCCGTCCATACTTCGGCCCTCACACCGGCGCATTTCGTTGAGTCCAAAGAGTGGGCAAAGGCGATGAACACCAACGCCAATGCCACCTCGGTTCTGATCCCTTATGTGACGCCTCTGCTGGGTGAGGCCGGGCATGCAGTGTTCTTTGATGACCCCAAAGCGGGCGAGAAGTTCTATGGCATCTACGGTGCCACCAAAGCCGCCCAGATGGCTCTGGCACGCAGTTGGCAGGTTGAGACGGAACGGACTGGGCCCAAGGTGTCGATTGTCGAGCCTGCCCCGATGCCGACAGCCGTGCGGGCGCGGTTTCATCCCGGTGAGGATCGCGATGTGCTGACCAGCACAGCGGATGAGGCGGCTCGGATTCTGGCGTTGCTGTAGGGAATGGCCCGTTGGGCCATGCCTCCGGCGGGGATATTTTTAGCCAGATGAAGCTGGGATCACGCGATATGGACGCCGGTGCGCCCGGCGAGATCGACGAAGAATTGCCACGCAACACGGCCCGAGCGTGACCCGCGCGTCGCCTGCCATTCGATGGCTTCCGCGCGCAGGGTGTCCGGGTCGACTGACACATTGTAGGCGGCGCAGTAACGGTCGATCATGGCGAGGTATTCGTCCTGATCACAGGGATGGAAGCCCAGCCACAGCCCGAAACGGTCGGACAGTGAGACCTTTTCCTCGACGGCTTCGGACGGGTTGATGGCGCTGGAGCGTTCGTTCTCGATCATGTCCCGCGGCATCAGGTGGCGGCGGTTCGAGGTGGCGTAGAACACCACGTTTTCCGGGCGACCTTCGATGCCGCCATCCAGCACAGCCTTGAGCGACTTGTAGTGCTGGTCATCATGGCTGAACGACAGGTCATCGCAGAACAGGATGAACCGGTGCGGCGCGGCGCGGAGGTGGTTCAACAGGCGCGCGACCGAGTTCATGTCTTCGCGTTGAAGTTCCACCAGTTTCAGGTTTGCGTACTCGGTCTGCAGCGTGCCGTGGACGGCCTTTACGAGGCTGGATTTCCCCATCCCTCGCGCGCCCCAAAGCAGCGCGTTGTTGGCTTTGTACCCCGCCGCAAAGCGCCTTGTGTTGTCCAACAGCGTATCGCGTGAACGGTTAATGCCGACCAGCAGGTCCAGATCAACGCGGTTGACCTGAGGGACAGGCTCAAGCCGGTCTGGCTCAACCTGCCAGACGAAGGCCGGCGCGGCATTGAAGTCCGGAGCCGCCAAAGGGGCCGGAGCCATCCGTTCTAGCGCGTCGGCGATACGGTTAAGGGCTTGAGTGTCCATGGTGGCCTCCGGGGTCTTATAGCGTTTCGGGTTAAACCTGTGACACGAATACCCTGTCACGCCTTCAGCGTTCTCGGGACATTCGTGTCACTTGGCGATTCAGGTAAAACCCGAAACGCTTTTATCCAACGGTGTCAAACCACGTTCGGCTTTTGGCAACAAGGGGTTCCAACAAAAAAGGCGCGCCTGTCATGGGCGCGCCTGTCTTGGGAACAGCAAGAGACTACTTGCCGTCTTCTTCCTGCATCAGGTCCTCATCCGCTTCGGCCTCGTCATCATAGTAGCCATCCGCGCGGAGTTGTTCTTCGCGTTTCTTTTCGACACGCGCCACAAGGAAGATCGACACCTCATAGAGGCCGTAGACCACCACGAACAGAATGATCTGTGTGATCACGTCGGGAGGCGTCACCAACGCAGCAAGCACAAGAATGGCGACCACGGCGTATTTACGGACACTACCCAGCCCCTCAGCCGTAACCAGTCCCGCTTTGCCCATCAGCGTCAGCAAAACGGGCAGTTGGAAACACAACCCGAAGGCCACGATGAACTTGATTGTCAGGTTCAGGTATTCCTGAGCGGAACCTTGGAACACCACGCTCAGTGGTGCAGCGGTGGCGCCATCCACGACGGCCTCACCTTCAGCGCCGAACTGCTGGAACCCGAGGAAAAAATCATAGGCCAACGGCGTTACGACATAGAAGGCGAAGCTTGCCCCCAACAGGAACATGAAGGGCGAGGCCAACATGAATGGCAGGAACGCGTTCTTCTCGGATCTATAAAGCCCCGGAGCAACAAAGCGCCACATCTGCATCCCGATATAGGGGAACGCCAGAATGAAGCCCCCCAACAGCGACACCTTGATCGCAACAAAGAAGCCTTCCTGGGGCGAGATGAAGATCAGACCGCAGTCCTGCCCACGCTCATTCAACACCTCACACAAAGGATGCGTAAGGAAGTTGAAAAGAGGGGTCGCAACCGTGAAACAGATGATCATACCGATCAGAAACGCCACGACGCAGTGAATGAGTCGTGTCCGCAATTCGGCCAGATGTTCGATCAGCGGCGCCGAGCTGTCTTCGATTTCGTCGGTCTTGCTCATGTCTTGTTCTCAGTGTTCAGCGCGGCTTCAGCCTCTTCGGCCTTGGCCAGCGCGTCAGCGGCTTCTTTGGCCTTGCGCTCGGCAGCGGCGCGAGCGGAGGTGGCTTGAATCTTCTTGGCCTGTTCAGCCCTCTCAGCCGCCAGCTTGCCCGTTTCGCTTTCAGGATCGAACTTGGTCGGGTCGATGCTGCTGCTCAGATCCTGAGCGGCCTTTTTCACACCGTCCATCGCGCTGTTCACGGGATTCGTGGCCGCGTTCAGACCCTTCTTGATCTCGTTCACACCTGCCTGATCTGCAGCCTCGTTCATGGCGCTGGTGAATTCGCGCGCCATGCCGCGGGCCTTGCCGACAAACCGCCCGACATTGCGAAACAGCACGGGCAGGTCTTTCGGCCCCACCACAATCAGGGCAACGATGCCGATGACCAGAAGCTCGGTCCAGCCCAGATCAAACATCCGGGTTTAGACCTTGTCTTTCTCGGTTTCGGGCGTGACGTCCTTGGCCACTTCGGCTGCATCCTGCTCCAGCTCGTCCGCGCCTTCCTTGACGCCTTTCTTGAACGATGTGATGCCTTTGCCAACCTCACCCATCAGCGAGCTGATTTTTCCGCGGCCAAACAGCACTAGCACCACAACAGCGATCAGCAGCAGGCCGGGAAGTCCGATATTGTTGAGCATGTTTATTCTCCTTCTCAAAGGCGCACTGCGCCTGAACCCTTTTCTAACCCCGTGTTTACGCGGCCAGCCGCGTTCTCAAAAGACACCCGCTCCAATTCGGGCGGCAAATTTGATGTGATCTTGCGGATTCATAGCTCTCGCTTTTCCCAACTGACAGGTTTATGTCAGTTGTAACCGGCTAGGACAGCGGTATCGCAACCTGGTCAACGGAGAAACACATGACCCATGTCGCCGAAATCGTCACCTTCACCCTGGCCGAGGGCACCTCACCCGAGGCCTTCGTCAAACTCAGCCAATCGACCGAGAGCTTCGTGCGCGCAGCACCCGGCTTTGCCCATCGCCACCTCAGTCAAGGGGAAGACGGTCGCTGGACGGACTATGTCGTTTGGCAAGATATGAAGGCCGCTCAGACGGCGGCTGCAGAATTCCCGCAACAGGAGTTTGCACCGGCCCTGATGGCAGCCATCAACCCCGAAAGCCTGCAAATGCGGCATGAGGCAGTCCTATGGAACATGACCTGACGCAGGTCAGAACGGCGTATCATGCGCCGCACTGATCGACTGTTCGATATCATCCAGATCCTGCGCGACGGCAAACTGCACCGCGCGCAGGACATCGCGGACCGGCTCGAGGTGTCGGTCCGTACGATCTATCGCGATATGGACACATTGGTCGCCTCGGGTGTTCCCGTCGAAGGCGAACGCGGCGTGGGTTACATGGTTCGCGAGCAGATCACTCTTCCCCCACTCAACCTAACCACAGCCGAGCTTGAGGCACTGAACCTCGGGATGGCCATCGTCGCCGAAGCAGCTGACCCGGACCTGAAAGCCGCAGCCGAGTCTCTGGCGGAAAAGATTGACGCTGTCCTGCCCACGCAGGTCGTGGCCGAGGCCGATACTTGGAAATTCGCAGTCTACCCCTTCGCCGATGCCGCGCGCGGATTGGCACATATGGCCCCGCTCCGCGCCGCCATCAAAACCCGCCAGAAACTGCACCTGTCCTACCGCCGCATCGACGGCGCACTAACCGAACGCACCATCCGCCCCCTCCATATGGAGTATTGGGGCCGCGTCTGGACCCTCACCGCATGGTGCGAGCTGCGCAACGGCTTTCGCGTTTTCCGCATTGACCTGATCGAAACCGTCACCCCCCTGCCCGAGCTATTCACAGACGAGCCAGGAAAACGCCTAAGCGACTTCGATCCACACGGGTGATCCGCCCTTCATCTGGCTAAAAATATCCCCGCCGGAGGCATGGCTCGGAACGGGCCATTCTGGTCACCTGAGATAAGGCTCAGGATCAACCGACTCGAACCCTTTGCGGACCTCGAAATGCACATAAGCATTGTCTCCGCCGCGCAGTTCCGCCAGTTTCTGCCCCCGCCGCACGCGATCACCTTTCTTGACGGTGATATCCTCGACATTGGCATAAACTGTCAGCAAGTCATTGTTATGCTTAACAACAATGATCGGCACCTGATCGGCATCAGCGGTAATCGCCGCCACTGTGCCTGCCTCGGCTGCAGTGACCGACGTGCCCGGAGCGGCCGCGATATCGATGCCTTCGTTCTTACCCTTGTCATAGGTCCGGATAATGTTGCCCGCGACTGGCAAGGACAGCGCGGAATTGCCCGAACTTCTGGTGGGCGCTTCGGCTGTGACATCCGGCGCCTCGGGCGCCTTAGCCAGTGGCGCGACCTGTTCATCCGGTAGCGGCTGGGTGGCACTCGGCGGTGTCGGTGTCGGAGAACCCTGCCCCGGCTGCGTCACCTCGGTCGCAGCGACCGGAGCCGCTGCCGCCGCCTGACGCGGCGCGGCCTGGTTCTTGACCGGAATCAGCAGATACTGCCCCTCACGAATGGCGAAATCCGGTCCCAAGCCGTTCCACTCTCCCAGAGCTTCAACCGGCACCTGATAGAGGCGCGAGATGGTAAAGGCCGTCTCGCCCCGCTTCACCTTGTGGCGCACCGGCTCTGGACCGGAAGCGACCGGCGCAGGCGTTAGCGCCGGTTCGACCGGCTTCAGCACCGTTGTCTGCACCCCGCCCGTATCCGGGGCCTGATCAATCGCGTTTCCAGCGATTGAGGCAATATCCACACCGCTTGATGCCCCTACGGATCGCGGCAAGGCCAGAACTTCACCCTCGCGCAGCGTGTCGGTTGTCTGCAAGCCGTTGAACCGCGACAGCTCACCTTCCGGCAGGCCGACCCGAGCCGCCACATCGCGCACTGTATCGCCCCGGCGCGCCACGGCTACCTGATAATTCGGATAAGTGATCACCCCGCGCGCATCGGGCGCAGGGCGGCTGGTGGTTGCGGATTGCGCCGCATCCGTGGTGGAAAACCCTCCGAGTTGTCCGCGCAGGTCGTAGTCCAACGGCCCTTCGCACCCGGCCAGAATGGCCAGAGCCGCAACTCCGGTCGCACAACGGCGCATCGTTGATTTGGTAACTGCTCTCATGACTTTTGTCCTCAACACCTGCCCCTGTTATCCGGGGTTCCGGCGATCCATTCCAAAAAAACCTGTTACGTCTCGTCCTTGCCAAGCCCTTCGAGCAGCGGCACGAACCGAACCGACGTCAATTCATCATAGTCCAAACCGGTCTCGGTGCGCGTCACCTTGATCAACTGCTGCACCGCATCCGACTGCCCGACGGGTAACACCATGATACCCCCGATTTTCAGCTGCGCCAAGAGCGGGCCTGGCGGGTCCTCGGCTGCTGCGGTCACGATGATCCGATCAAAGGGGGCCTGCTCCGGCAAACCGAACGAGCCATCCGACAGCATCGACGTGACATTGGTCAGCCCCAGTTCGGCAAACAGCTTGCCGGTCTCGCTGACAAGCCGCCTGTGCCGTTCAACCGTGTAAACGCGACGCGCCAGTTTCGCGAGGATCGCCGCCTGATACCCCGACCCGGTCCCGATCTCGAGAACAGTGTCACGCGGACGCACATCCAGTGCCTGTGTCATCAACCCCACCACCGAGGGCTGGCTGATCGTCTGACCGCAAGCGATGGGCAGCGGCATATCCTCGTAAGCGCGGTCGGCGAACAGACCGGTGACGAAGCGCCCTCGGTCGACCGCCTCCATCGCGGCCAGGACACGCGCATCGGTCACACCCCGCTTACGCAGGGCAAACAGGAACTGCATGACGGTTTCTGGGTCCAGTCCACTCATTCGATCGACTTCAATGCCTCTAGCGTGTCATGCGCGGTCAGATCCGCGCGCATCGGCGTGACCGAGATATAGCCTTCCAGATTGACCGCCGCGTCCGTGCCGGGCGCGGTCGGGTTGTGCTGGTATCCGCCCTTGATCCACAGAAACCGCCGCCCCGAGGGCGAGCTGTGCGGCTCGACCGAGAAATGCGTATCGCGGCGGAACCCTTGCGGGGCTACGCGGGTACCCAGAACCTCGTCGGCGGGAACGGGCGGGAAATTCACATTGTAGAACAGGCGGTAATCGCCTTGCTCTTCAGGGGTCGCGTCCAGAATGCGGCGCACAAGATCGGCGCCAAAGCGACTGGCGGTCTCGAACGGATCCTCTAACCCCAGATTGCGTGGGCCGAAATACTGTGACAAGGCAATGGCCGGCACACCTTGCAAAGCGGCCTCCATCGCGCCGCCAATGGTGCCGGAATAGAGAGTATTTTCCGCCGAGTTGTTGCCACGGTTCACGCCAGACAACACCAGATCAGGCGGGCAGTCTTTCATCACGTCATGCAAACCCGCCAAAACACAATCAGCCGGAGAACCTTCGGCCGCAAATCGCCGCTCATCCAGTTTGGCGACCATCATGGGATGGGTGTAGCTTATGCAGTGGCCGACACCGGATTGCTCGAATGCTGGGGCCACGACCCAGACTTCACCGTCAGGTCCGGACAGATCCTCTGCAATCGCCTGAAGCGTGATCAGCCCCGGCGCATTGATGCCGTCATCATTGGTAATCAGAATACGCATGACCGTCCCACCCCGCGTTTCGCCCTTGATAGACCCGACCCCGCGTTGCGGCAAGCAATGCAGGCCCGCAATCTGCGGCTTTCGCGCACCACTTGCGGGGAAATTGCGCTCTACCTAGGGAAAACGAAACAGCGGTCGCGTCGGATTGTCAGCCACATCGCCCGCCCGGGTGCGGGGACAAACACGTTCGGAACCGTCGCCTTCAGGATCGAGCCGTCGTAGTCCATCCGAAACTCGACCAGGCTTTCATTGCCCAGGAACCGGGCCCGCTCAACCATGCCACGCGCGGCGACGCCATCTGTGGCAGTGGGTAAAGGCCCTTTGCCATTTCGGTCGAAATCCAACCGGAGGTGTTGGGGGCGGAAAACGATCTCGACATCGGTACCGTCCGGAAAGCCCGGTGCCAGGAATTGTCCGAACGGGGTCTCGGCCAAGGCACCATTCACTTGCGCCTGCAACACGTTGATATCACTAAAGAATGCGACGGCTGCCTTGTCCGCTGGCCGCGTGTAGACGTTGTAGGGCGCACCTTGCTGCACGATCTTGCCGCCCCGCATGAGGGCGATCTCGTCTGCCATGCGCATGGCCTCTTCCGGCTCATGGGTGACCAGCAGAACGGCGGCGTCTTCCTCTTTCAAGATAGCCAGCGTTTCGTCCCGGATACCATCGCGCAAACGGTTGTCGAGGCCCGAGAACGGCTCGTCCATCAACATGATCCGGGGGCGCGGTGCCAGAGCGCGCGCCAAAGCCACCCTCTGCTGTTCTCCACCGGACAGTTGATGCGGGAACCCGTCGATGAACCGCATCAGATCGACTTTGGTTAGCAGTTCCTCGACCCGCGCACGTTTCAGGTCCTTGCTGCCCTTCAGGCCGAAACTCACGTTGTCAGCCACACTGAGATGCGGGAACAGGGCAAAATCCTGAAACATCAACCCAATCTCGCGGCGTTCAGGCGGGACACGGAACACCGTGTCGCAGATCAGCTTGCCGTCGACATAGATCTGCCCTTCGTCCTGCATCTCGACCCCGGCGATCATCCGCAAGGTTGTGGATTTGCCGCAGCCGGACGGCCCAAGCAGGCAGGTCACCCGCCCCGCCTCGACCGTCAGCGAGACGTCATCCACCACAACCCGGCCTTCGAACCGGCGGATCATATTGCGAATTTCCAAACGAGGAGGAGGTGTGTTGCCTGTCACAGATGGGTCCTGTTGCCTTTCCCGATCAATTCCATCGGGCTTGAGCGGGGATAGCAACCCCGCCCGTCCGGCGCAAGGGATCAGCTATTCCGCAAGCAGCTCGAAATCGACACCGGCGCGGATTTTTCCGTTCACCTGAACCTCAAGCCGATGCGCACCCGGCACCAGTTTGAACGTGGTCGCATTGCCTTTGAGCTTGTGGCGTTTGTCCAAACGCAACGCGCCGTTTTTCAGAGCGGCCTGTTTCAGCTTGTGAACCTTTGCTGAGGTTTTTCCGTTAGGGCGTTGAAAGTGAATGATATAATCCACCAAAACTGGTTGATCAGCAGTCCCTTTCAAATCGACTGAGAACGCCAAAGCGCTATTAATCCGGGCCTCGCCCTCAACAGAAATGATTGCAGTGACATCCGCATCCGGGTCATAGCCCAGCATCTTCATCGCCCCCGGATGCCCCGCCTTCGCAAGCCCACGCAGGGTGTGAGAGATCATCCACTCAAGCTCTGCCTCGTCCTGCTCACCCGCCTCGCGCCAGCGCTGCAGGCATTCCAAAACCAGATCCGGGTTCTTTTTGGTAATATCGTTCAGATGGTTCGCAACCGAGCGCGTCACATAGCGTGTTTTGTCCCGATGCAGACCATCCAGCAAAGGCAAGGGATCGGTCAGCGCAAGACCCACCGCCTGCCCCCATGGCAGGCGGGGCCGTGTGCCCTCGCTGACCAGACGGCGCACATGATAGCTGTCGTGCTTGCTCCAAAGTTGCATTCGCGCCAAGACCAGATTGGGATGGCTGTTCAGGAACGGACGGATCGCCCACTCCATCGAAAAGCGTTGAGTCAGCTCCTCCAGAACATCCAACGCCAGCTCTGGATGCTCGGCCCCAACTGCGACAACCCAATCCCCAAGTGGCGCGAAGATGAAATCGCCAAAATCATCATCTGTCTTGCTGGGATCCAATGGCGGCGGCAAGGCGCGCAGGATCAACGGCGCGACCGCTTGCAAATTGCCCGGAAAGAACTGCTGTAGGCAATCAGCGATCCAGGCCATTCTCTCTTTCAGTTCCAAGTCCAACAGGCGAGACACGACCTGCGCTTCGAACGCTTCGGCGTCGAATTCCGGGTCCGCCGACTGGAACAAACCCGCCAGATAGCGGGTCTTTTCCATGTTGAACAATTGATCCTTCAGAGAGAAATTCTGTGCCATTCCTAAATCGTCAAATTGGTTGCGCCGCCGTCCAGCAGGATGTTCTGCCCAACGATAAAGCCCGCATGTTGAGAACACAGGAAAGCGCAGGCCGCGCCGAACTCTTGACGTGTGCCATAGCGACGCGCCGGGATCGTGGCGGACCGGGCCGCGCGGGCCTCATCCAGAGAAATGCCCTGTTGATTGGACACACCGGTATCCAGCGACAAGGCGCGGTCGGTGTCATGAATCCCCGGAAGCAGGTTGTTGATCGTCACACCTTGCGGGGCGACCTGACGCGCCGTTCCGGCCACATAGCCGGTCAGCCCGGTGCGCGCAGCATTCGAAAGACCCAGAGCCGGGATCGGAGCGCGCACGGATTGCGAGGTGATATTCACCACCCGCCCCCAACCTTTGTCCATCATCCCCGGCAACAGGGCCTTCATGAAAGCGATCGGCGTAAGCATGTTGGAATCCAGTGCCTTGATGAAATCCTCACGATCCCAGTCCGACCACAAACCCGGAGGCGGCCCGCCCGCATTTGTGACCAGAATATCAACACCTTGCGCGGCCTCGATCACTTGCGCCTGACCTTCGGCTGAGGTCACATCGCAGGGCACCGTCTCAACCGCGACGCCATGGTCTGCACGCAACCGCGCCGCTTCAGCTTCAAGTGCCTCAGCACCGCGCGCATTCATCACCAGATCAACGCCTGCTTCAGCCAACGCCTCGGCACAGCCCAGCCCAAGCCCTTTGCTGCTCGCACAAACCAACGCACGCTTGCCGCGAATTCCAAGATCCATTCTGATCCCCTCTGTCTGTTGTTGCCCGCATGTCTAACACCAGCCAGACAGAGAAGACCAGAATTCAACAGGCCTTAGTAGAAGAACTCTTCCCTCACAATTTTGCCATCGGCCACGTGGTAGACACCCACTTCGCTCATATCGAAATTCTCGCCGCTTTCTATGAACTTGCCCTTGATCTCGAAAATCACGGCAAAGCGGTCGTCGCCATGTAGCATCGGATCACTGACCGAGACATGGCTGACCTCTGTCGCGCTGTCCCACCATTCATGTTTGCCGCGAATGGCATCCAGACCCTGAACCTCACGCCCCATGCCAACGTCATCCACCGCCTCGGCCGAGACAGCATCCGCGGCATAGAGTTTACCCAAATTTTCAGCGGTCCGGTTTTCGCGGCAACCGGCCACAAGCTCGTTAGCAATCTCTTTCAATTCCATTGGTTCACTCCCATAATTTGTTCACTATATGTTCTCTTTGCCACAGCTTGCCGATTCGAACCAGTCCGTTTGTCTTGCTTCGGCGGGTTTCCCCGCCTATACGCGCGCTCATGCTTGATACCGCCTCGAACCAACCCGTATTGCCGCCCGAGATCGCTCGTCGTCGGACATTCGCCATCATCTCGCACCCGGACGCGGGGAAAACGACGCTGACCGAGAAGTTCCTTCTTTATGGGGGTGCGATCCAGATGGCTGGTCAGGTGCGCGCGAAGGGTGAGGCGCGGCGCACGCGGTCGGACTTCATGCAAATGGAGAAGGACCGAGGGATTTCGGTATCCGCCTCGGCGATGTCGTTCGACTATGGGGACTTCCGGTTCAATCTTGTCGACACACCCGGCCACAGCGATTTCTCGGAAGATACCTATCGCACGCTGACTGCGGTGGATGCCGCCGTTATGGTGATCGACGGAGCGAAAGGTGTGGAAAGCCAGACGCAGAAACTGTTCGAGGTCTGCCGCCTGCGCGATCTGCCGATCCTGACCTTCTGTAACAAGATGGACCGCGAAAGCCGCGATACGTTCGAGATCATCGACGAAATTCAGGAAATGCTTGCCATCGATGTCACGCCTGCCGCATGGCCGATTGGCGTAGGCCGCGATTTTATCGGCTGTTATGACATGCTGCGCGACCGGCTGGAACTGATGGACCGCGCCGACCGCAACAAAGTGGCTGAAAGTATCCAGATCGAAGGTTTGGACGACCCCAAACTGGCTGAACACGTGCCCGATCACCTGCTAGAGAAACTGCTGGAAGAGGTCGAAATGGCGCGTGAATTGCTGCCTGCCCTCGATCCGCAAGCGGTTCTGGAAGGCCACATGACCCCGATCTGGTTTGGCTCAGCGATCAACTCGTTTGGCGTGAAAGAACTGATGGAGGGCATCGGCGCCTATGGCCCGCAGCCGCAGATCCAATCGGCTGAGCCCCGCCAGATCTCCCCGGACGAAAAGAAGGTCGCCGGGTTTGTCTTCAAGGTTCAGGCCAATATGGACCCCAAGCACCGCGACCGGGTGGCCTTTGTGCGTATGGCCTCGGGGCATTTCAAACGCGGCATGAAGCTGACCCACGTGCGGTCGAAAAAGCCGATGGCGATTTCGAATCCGGTTCTGTTTTTGGCCTCCGACCGGGAACTGGCCGAGGAAGCCTGGGCCGGCGATATCATCGGTATCCCGAACCACGGCCAGCTGCGCATTGGCGATACGCTGACCGAGGGCGAGGCGATCCGCGTGACCGGTATTCCGTCTTTTGCGCCGGAACTGCTGCAAACCGTGCGTCCGGGCGATCCTATGAAGGCCAAGCATCTGGAAAAGGCGCTCATGCAGTTTGCCGAAGAAGGCGCGGCCAAAGTGTTTAAACCCTCGATCGGCTCGGGCTTTATCGTGGGCGTCGTCGGCGCGTTGCAGTTTGAAGTGCTCGCCAGCCGGATTGAAATGGAATATGGCCTGCCCGTGCGGTTTGAGGCGTCTCAATTCACCTCGGCCCGCTGGGTCAGCGGTGAGAAGGCCGAGGTCGAAAAATTCGTCAACGCCAACAAACAGCACATCGCTCATGACCACGACGGCGACATTGTCTATCTGACCCGTCTGCAATGGGATATCGACCGGGTCGTACGTGACTATCCGGCGCTGAACCTGACGGCCACAAAAGAGATGATGGTGTGATCCTACTGCCTGATTGCACAGCCAATCCCGGCTGTGCAATTCTGCCCGCATGAGCGATGACGACCTGACCTTTCCCGGCGGCCTGCCCGACATGCTGGAGATCCTAGAAAACAGGCGCGCGCCTTTTGTGTTCGGCCCCCGCCCCCTACCCGATTTGGACGTCGATCTGGATGCACTGGCGCAGCAGATCGTGCCGGAACGCGCGACCCTCGCCCCCGAAAGCGACGATGCCACCGCGTGGGACCAGAAGCGCGCCAAGATCGCCACCGAGTTCGTGGGCAATTCGGAACTGGCCTTCCTGAACGCCCAGCTGATCGCCAATCTGCGCAAACGCTCCTACCCGCGTCACACGCCCGCTTTGTTCCGGCGGCTCTGGGCCGAGCAATCCCCGCATCTGCTCAAGGCACTCGATCTGCGCTGGCTCGTCTCCTCGGTGCAGACCTTTGCCGATCACGGCGACACCCCGACTCAGCGCGAGGTCGGTCAGGCACTGCGGATGCTGTTCGGGCTAATGAAGCTCTATGAGTTCGAGCGGTTGTTCTCCAAACGCGGGCCGGAGGAAACCCATTGGTTTCGCGGCAAAAGCACCGATCCGCTGCCGTTGCAGATGCAGTCTTTCTCACTGGAGCGCGGCGGGCTCGCCGTGTCACTGATCGCGCCGATCTGGACCAAGGCGCTGACCGATCCGACCATCGCGCCGCTGGCGGATCACCTGATGACCGAGTTGAACAAAGACCCCGGAACCGTCTTTCGCCGCTTGAAAAAGATGCGCGAACGCCGTCTCGCCCGGATGCAGCGCCGATGACCACATGGGGTGTTGTCTCCATGGTGCGAGGGCCCGCGCAGGATATCCTTCGGTTTGCGGCCCATCACCTCGATCTGGGGGCCGACCGGCTATACCTCTATCTAGATGAGCCCAACCCCGAAGCGCAGCACCAGTTGGAGCAGCACCCGAAGGTACAGGTGACACTCTGCGATGACGCCTTCTGGCTAAGCCGGAAACGGACGCGGCCGGGCAAGCATCAGGTGCGCCAATCCACTCATGCCAGCTATACCTATCGCAAAACCGATCTGGATTGGCTGGCCCATATTGATGTGGATGAGTTCCTGTGGGCGGACGCCCCCATCCCGGAGCTGCTGGATACCGTGCCCGCAGATACCCCCGCCGCTCGGATCCGCCCGATCGAGGCCATTGCGGGGGCCGAGGACCTGTACAAAGCGCATATCCCCAAAAGCCCGGACCGTGAGGCTTTGGTGCAGGCGCTTTATCCCACTTATGGCGCCCATGTGCTGGGAGGGTTCCTCAGCCATGTGCAGGGCAAATTGATCGTGCGCACGGGTCTGAAAAAGTTAAGTTTTCGCATTCACAACCTGTTTCAGGACAAGACCCTCCTGCCCTGCAAATTCGAACTACCGGGGCTGGAGTTGTGCCACCATCACGCGCCGAGTTGGGAGCATTGGTTCAAGCACTACCGTTTCCGGATGGAGCGTGGCTCGTACAAACCCGGCATGTCCCCGAACCTGCCCCGCGATCAAGGCGGCTTGAACAAGAACGAGCTTTTCAGTCAGATCGAATCCGCCCGTGGTCTTGATGGGCTGCGCGCGTTTTACGATGAACTCAGCGCCGCTGACCCGGACGTCCGTGCTCGTCTTGAGGCACATGATCAGATCCGGCACCGCCCGTTGCATCTGGATGAAAAAGTGGCGAAACACTTCCCCGGAAGCTGCTGAATTGTTGCAAAAAATGCCATTTCCAGCCGATTGACCCCGTCGGGATTTCAGTTCATTTGACCCCGCCCCACGTTTTTGTTATGTCCCGCCTCAAGCCGAAACGCGCATGGTGCGCATGGTCAGATTGACCCGGCATGACGCAGACGCGCGGGCCAGGTCAAGTGTCCGCAATAATCGGACATACATGACAAAGTTTACCGAACTGAACCTGAACCCGAAGGTCCTCAAAGCCATTGAGGAAGCCGGATACGAAACCCCCACTCCAATCCAGGAAGGCGCGATTCCACCAGCGCTTGAAGGGCGCGACGTATTGGGCATTGCCCAGACCGGCACCGGGAAAACCGCAAGCTTCACGCTGCCAATGATCACATTGCTGGCCCGTGGCCGCGCCCGTGCGCGGATGCCGCGTTCGCTGGTTCTGTGCCCGACGCGGGAATTGGCCGCGCAGGTGGCTGAGAATTTCGACACCTACACCAAGCATCTGAAACTGACCAAAGCGCTGCTGATCGGCGGTGTCAGCTTCAAAGAGCAAGAGGCACTGATCGACCGCGGCGTAGACGTTCTGATCGCCACGCCGGGCCGTCTTCTGGACCATTTCGAACGCGGTAAGCTGTTGCTGACCGGTGTGCAGATCATGGTCGTGGATGAAGCCGACCGGATGCTGGATATGGGCTTCATCCCCGATATCGAGCGCATCTTCTCGCTGACGCCCTTCACGCGCCAGACGCTGTTCTTCTCGGCCACCATGGCCTCGGAGATTGAGCGCATTACCGACACCTTCCTGTCCGCCCCCGCGCGGATTGAGGTCGCCCGTCAGGCCACCGCGTCCGAGACGATTGAACAAGGCGTGGTGATGTTTAAAGGCGGTCGCCGGGATCGTGAAGCCAGCGGCAAGCGCAAGGTTCTGCGCGCGTTGATCGACGCCGAAGGTGACAAATGCACCAACGCGATCATCTTCTGCAACCGCAAGACGGATGTTGATATCTGTGCGAAATCGCTGAAGAAATACGGCTATAACGCCGCCGCGATCCATGGCGATCTGGACCAGTCGCAGCGGATGAAAACGCTGGACGGGTTCCGCGATGGCTCACTGCGCCTGCTGGTGGCATCAGATGTGGCGGCGCGCGGTCTTGATATCCCGTCGGTTAGCCATGTGTTCAACTTCGACGTGCCCGGCCATGCCGAGGACTATGTGCACCGCATCGGCCGTACAGGCCGTGCCGGACGCGAAGGCAAGGCCGTGACGATCTGCTCGGGTCGTGACGAAAAGGCTCTGGATGCGATTGAAAAGCTGATCCAGAAGGAAATTCCGCGCCTCGACAACCCGGTCAAGGAAGAACCAAAGCCCGAGAAGCCGAAAGCCGAGAAACCCGCCAAAGCAGCGGAAGGCAAGCGTAGCGAAGGCAAGAAAGAGCGCGAGCCCCGCGAACACAAAGGTCGCGGTCGTGGCCGCAAGGACGATCATGGCCCGGCCGTTGTCGGCATGGGCGATCATCTGCCCAGCTTCATCGCTCTCAGCTTTGATGAACGTCGCGCGGGCTAATCACCCAGGCGCTTAGATCGACAGCACCAGCGCCAGAATCGACGCACCCAGCAACAGCATCCCGGCGATCTCGCGCCGGGTGATGGTCTCACGGAAAAACAGGGTCGAGGCAAGCAGGCTGAGCAATAACTCAACCTGTCCCAGTGCTTTGACATAGGCCGCGTTCTGCAAGGTGAAGGCGAAGAACCAGCAGAACGAACCGCAGAGACTGGTCAGGCCAACGAACACTCCGGTTCGGCGCGTATTCCACACCGCGCGCAACTCGGCCCGGTCGCGCCACAGCAGCCAGATCCCCATGCTGACGAACTGAAACGTGACCACTGCGGCCAGCGTGACCAACGCGCGAAACCACGCGTCGATATCGCCCAGTTCAAGCGAGGCTCCGCGATAGCTGACGGAGGAGAAGGCGAATAACACCCCCGAGCCCAACCCAAGTCGCGAGGCGCGATTGGTCAGATGCTGCCACCACGCCCCGTCCCCTCCGGGTGTTTTAGACAAAAGCAGCACCGCCAGCAGCCCCACGACAATCGCCCCCAACGCCCCAGTCGAGACCTGATCGCCCAGCACCACAAATCCAACGATCGCGGTTTGGATGACTTCGGTTTTCTTGAAGGTGATACCGACGGCAAAGTTGCGCTGCTTGAACAGGGCGATCACACAGATCGTCGCAAGAATCTGCGAGATGCCGCCGATGGTAGCGAACACCCAGAACCGTGCGGACAACTCGGGCAGGCTCAAGCCGGTGACCTGCAACGCGACGACCAGCCCCACCAGAGCCAGCGGCAAGGAATAGGCAAAGCGTGCAAAGGTTGCCCCCGCCGCAGACAGTTTCACGCTGCTCAGCGATTTTTGCAGCATGAACCGGACCGTCTGAAAACTGGCGGCGGCGATGGTGATTGGAATCCATAAACTCATGAACTCCGTTCTGTCCGTAAATCAGGGTTTTGGCCAGAGCGGATGCGGTACCGGGTCCTTCGCGCGCCAGAAATACGCCCTGAAGATCTCGGCATAAGACGCGTGGACGTAGGCTTCGTTACAGTCCTGATACCGCTCTTTCCCCGATTGATAGAGCGCGGGTAGTTCGTACCAAGCGGCCGATGGGTTCATGTGATGAACTACGTGCAGGTTGTTGTTCAGAAACAAGAAAGCCAGAATACCGCGATCTTCGACGATCACCGTGCGGGCGCGCGATTTCTCATGCGCTCGGTGTTCAAGGAAGGTCCGGATCTTCACAAGACCCAACCCAATATAGGCCGACATGACATAGGCCCAAATCGGCATGGAGGAATGCGCGACGACCCACAGAACCACCGCAACTCCGGGGATATGCAGCGCCCATGCAAGCGCGACTGAGCGGTCTCCACGGATCAGGCTGCTCCATTCATCACGCAGAAACATAACCTGCCCAATCGCAGGCCCTAACACCATGCGCCCGAGCAGGGTGTTGTTGGCGGCAAGCAGCCTCTTTTGCCATCCAGACAGCTGCGCCCAGACCTTTGGGTCATGGTAGTTGCTTTCGGGGTCATCATAGGGATCTGTCAGGTTCGAATCCTGATGATGCGCAAGGTGTAGGTCACGAAATCGGTTAAACGGAATGAACAGGGTCAATGGCAGGGCCATCAACGCCTCGTTCAACCATTTCGTGCGAAACGGATGTCCGTGCAACGCCTCATGCGTCAACGAGGAATGAAGGGCGGCAATCGCACCCATCATCGGGATCGCGAGCCACAGGCTCCAACCTACCACGTAGAAAGTGGCAATCAACCAGGCGGTGTAACATGCGGCGATCAGGGCTAATGTGCCCCATTCGGGCGTTTCAGCTTTCCCCATGACGCCCCCATGAGATTCCCGCCCAGACCCGCTCATAGACAATGTAAAGCGTCAGACCGATGGCGGTATTGACCAGCGCCACCACGCCGCCCACGGCAACTGACCCGGTGGCGATCAGGCCCACCAGAGTCATCATCACCAACCCCATCACATTCCAAATGAGTGCTTTCACGACAGATCTTCGTCGCGTTTCCATTCCGGACCCCGTTTTTTGTTGTTATCACAAAAGCGTTACTCAACGGGCGGCGTGTTGGGAATTCTGAATATGATTAACAAAAATCATCAGAAGTGATATTTATCTTCTTATGATAGATAAAATCGACAAACGAGTTCGCGCTGTGCAGTTTCGCCAGCGACTTTCCCGCGCGATGGAGGACACAGGTGTTAGCCAAAGCGCCCTCGCCCGACATATCGGCGTCGACCGCTCGACCGTATCACAGTTGCTCACCGATGAGGGCGCCCGCCTACCCAACGCCCATGTGGTCGGCAGTTGCGCCTCTGCTCTGGGCGTCTCAGCAGATTGGCTGTTAAGCCTGTCGGACCGCCCCGAAAGCGCCGCGGAACTGCTGGCGAGCTCTCTGACAATGACCGAGGCCCCCCGCGCCCTTGTCGATGAGCGTATTTTCCAATGGCATCAAGAGGCTGCGGGCTACAAAATCCGCTATGTACCCGCGACCCTGCCCGATATGCTCAAGACCCGGGCGATCCTCGAATGGGAATACGCCCCGCATTTGGGCCGCACAGCAGATCAAGCGATTGGCGCGTCCGAGGATCGCCTGTCCTGGATGCGCAGCGCCCAGTCGGACTATGAGATTGCCATGCCCCTATATGAGATCCGCAGCTTCGCCCTCGGCACCGGCTACTACGAGGGGCTGCCTTTGCCAGTCCGTCTGGAACAGATCGACCACCTTCTGGACCTCAGCGAGCAGCACTATCCCCGCCTGCGCATCTATCTGTTCGATGCCAAACGCCTGTATTCCGCACCTGTCACGATCTTCGGGCCCCTTCTATGCGTCTTCTATGCGGGCAGTCACTACATGGCCTTCCGCGACCGCGACCGGATCGAGGTATTCAGCCGACATTTCGACACCCTGATCCGCGAGGCTGAAATGACCGCCCGCCGTTTTCCTGAATACCTGCGCGGGTTGCGGGCCGAGATAACAAAGGGCTGACGCCTCAAACGTGCGGTTTTTCAGATCCTGTTGTATAGTGACACGACGAACGCGCAGACACTCTACGGAGGATGATCAGAATGGACGCACTACAAACCGCTCAATATGCACGCGCCCTCTATTCCGCGCACGGCGACCGGGCAGAGGCAGAAGCCGCTCAGAAGATGCGCGAATGTGAGGCCGCGGGAAACACGCAAGAGGCCAAAGATTGGCAGGCCGTCCGCCGCACAATCCGCCAGATCCGAGGCCCGAATCAAGGCTGACACCTAGCTCCACGCGCTTGTCGCGCCATCAAAAACGACACGCTCCGCCCACCCGGTCAGCGGGCCGATTCCGCTGGCCAGCAGATCAAAACACGGTGCCCGGCCCTGTCTGATGGGCGGGCTCCTAACAATGGAATACCTGCCGTTTTCCGGGCAAAAACGTTTTCCCCAAGTTATACCCAGCTTTGAGTAAAGTTTTCCCCAGGCTTCTCCCCGGATTCCGATTTGCGCAACCGACGCCTCTGGCGCAGCCTTGTGGGAACACTTGTCAGAATGCGAATCGAACTTGATGAAATCCGCAAAAAACATACTGCAACCGGAACATCGCGCCCTGAAAACAGCGCTGTTGGTACTGGATGAGTGCAGCACGCTCAGCTTCGCCTCGGCCGTGGATCCGATGCGCGCCGCCAACCGTTTGGCCGATCGTCCGGCCTTTGATTGGGACTACGTGACCCCAACGGACGCGCCAGTCATGCTGACCAGTGCGCTCACCGTTCCCGGCATACCGCTGGCCCGTCTGCAAAGCTGCGACCTGATGATTGTCGTTGCCGGATTTCAAATGGCCCGCCAAGCAACCCCCAGCCTGATCGCGGGATTGCGGCGCATCGCAGCTACGGGTGCCACCATGGCCGGCATAGACGGAGGGCCTTGGCTGCTGGCCGAGGCTGGTATGCTCGATGGTCACACCGCAACCACCCATTGGGACGATCTTGACAGTTTCGCGAGCCGCTTTCCAAAGGTCGATGTTCAGGCAAACCGTTTCGCAATCTCCGAAAACCGTCTGACCTCGGGCGGCGCGATCCCCGCGGTCGAGATGATGCTGCACATCATCGCCGCGCGCCATGGTGCTGGTTTTGCCGCACGTGTCTCGAACCAGTTCCTGTACGAAGGCGCTCCGGCCCAAACCAGAACAGACACGCCCAAAGCGAACCACCACTCAGCGCTGACGTCCAAAGCGAATAGCCTGATGGAGGCCGCGCTCGACGATCCGCTGCCACTAGCCCATATCGCCGACAGATTGGGCACCAGCCCCCGCACCCTGCAACAGCAATTCCGCCTGCGCCTGAACACCACGCCGCAGGACCACTACCTGCAACTGCGCATGGCCGAGGCCCGCCGTTTGGTTACCGATACCGACATGTCGCTGATGGACGTGGCTCAGGCCACCGGGTTCACCTCGCAATCCAGCTTCGCCCGCGCCTTCCGCACGGCCCACGGTTTGTCGGCCCGTGACCTCAGACAAGATAGTGCCCACCCCACCCATCACTGACCGGATCCACTCCAACTGGCCAAAAATATCCCGGGGGAGGCGCGGCACGCGCGGCGGGGGCAGCGCCCCCTAGATCGCTTCGAGAAAAACCCGAAACGTACTAATACGGCATCGGATGCGCTTTGTGCGCCGCCTCGATCTCTGCCAGAACTTCATCAGACAAGCGCAGATCGACGCCGGACAGGATATGCTCCAACTGCGCCACTGTCGTTGCGCCAAAGATGGCGGACATCATGAACGGGCGGGTCCGGCACCAAGCCAGCGCCATGAGCGTCGGGTCCAGCCCATGCCGCGCAGCGATCTGCAAATAGACGTCAACGGCATTAAAAACCCGCTCGGACTTGCGCCCCCCCAGTTCAGGCGTCAGTGACATGCGCGAGGCTTCGGGAATGGCTCCGCCCTGATATTTACCGGTCAGCAACCCCGTTCCCAAAGGCGAGAACGCCATCAGGCCCACGTCTTCGTGAACGCTCAATTCGGCCATGTCCGTATCAAACAGTCGGCACAGCAGCGAATATTCGTTCTGAACCGACGCCACCCGCGGGGCGCCCATCTGCTCGGACAAGCGCAGCCATTGCGCCGTCCCCCAGGCACTTTCATTGGACAATCCAAAGGCCCGGATAATGCCCTTGTCGACCTGAACCTGAAGCGCCTCCAGACACTCCTGCATATTCTCCAGCACTTCATCGGTGTTGTGCCCCTTCGGAGAGAACGTCCAGTTTTGCCGGAACATATAGCTGCCGCGATTGGGCCAGTGAAACTGATAGAGGTCGATATAGTCGGTCTTCAAACGCTTCAGTGAGCCCTCGATGGCCTCAGGGATCGTCTGAGCGGTGATCGGCGCGCCGTCGCGGACAAAGCGAAGCCCCTCACCCGAGTGTTTGGTGGCCAGAACATAATCCCCCCGGCGCGCAGCATTGGCCGCATTCCAGTTGCCAAGGATTTCCTCGGTCCGGCCAATCGTCTCTTTGGCGACCGGATTGACCGGGTACATCTCGGCGGCATCGACAAAATTGATCCCGGCTGCCAGCGCCACGTCCATCTGCGTATGCGCGTCGGCTTCCGAGGTTTGCGATCCGAATGTCATCGTCCCAAGACATAGATCAGACACCATGATCCCGGTGCGGCCCAAAGGCTTCATTTCCATTTGTCGCTCTCCTGATTTCCGCAACAGCCGCGCGCTAGGCTTCGGCTTTCTTTTCCCAACGGCCCGATTCCTCGGACCAGTATTGCGCTGAACATCCCGCGCCAGTCAGCGCTTTCCATTGGCCGCGCGCATGTTGAACGGCCTCCATGTCATTGCCGTCGAACAGAATGCAGACCCGGTCCAATGCGGCAACCTCATCCGGGTCAATCACGGCCCCGTCCACCGCCATCACGCAACTGGCATCATTTGAGGCCTGCATGTCCAACGTCAGCAGGATCGGTTGCATCGCATCATGCGGCCCACCGGCCCGTCCATGCGGCAGGAACCCGTCCTCGGGTCCCAGCCACAGTTTTTCATCCAGCCAGTCCAGCCGGGCAGGATCAGTCCCCCGCACGGCAATCTTCCACCCGGCCTGCCGCGCCTTATCCAGCAGGACCGGCAAAGTATGCTCCAGCGGCTGACGGGTCAGGTGATAGAAATAGACGGCCCCCATGATTTACTCGAAATTGTCCTGCACAAAGCGGCTCAGCGCGCGAACGCCCCAGCCTGTGGCGCCTTTGGGGGCATAAGATGTCTCAGCCGCAACCGAGGCGACACCAGCGATGTCGAGGTGAATCCAAGGTGTCTCTTCCTTGACGAAGCGTTGCAGGAACTGAGCCGCCGTGATCGAGCCTGCAGGCCGTCCGCCGACATTCTTCATGTCGGCGATACGTGACTTCAACTGCTTGTCATAGGCCGCGCCCAACGGCAGCCGCCATGCGCCTTCGTCCTCGGCCTTGGCCGATTTCAGGAAGGCATCACAGAAGGTGTCATTGTTCGAGAAGACACCTGCATTCTCATGGCCAAGTCCGATGATGACCGCCCCGGTCAGGGTCGCCAGATCAATCATACCGACCGGCGAGAACCTTTCCTGCGCGTACCACATCACATCGCATAGAACCAAACGGCCCTCAGCGTCGGTGTTGATGATCTCGACCGTGTCGCCCTTCATTGACTTTACCACGTCGCCCGGACGGGTGGCATTGCCCGAGGGCATATTCTCGACCAGCCCCACAAGACCGACCACATTGGCCTTTGCCTTGCGCTTGGCCAGCGCCCGCATGGCGCCGGCCACAACGCCTGCACCGCCCATGTCCATGGTCATATCTTCCATGCCACCCGCCGGTTTCAGCGAGATCCCTCCGGTGTCGAACACAACGCCCTTGCCGACCAAAGCCAGAGGCGCATCACCCTTGTCGCCCCCATTCCATTGCATCACGACCACTTTCGACGGGCTGACCGAGCCTTGCCCAACGCTCAGCAGCGTGCGCATGCCCAGTTCGGCCAGCTTGTCTTCCTCCAGCACCTCGACCTCGAGGCCCAGCGATTTCATCTCGTCCAGACGGTCGGCGAATTCGGTGGTGGTCAGGATGTTTGCAGGCTCATTCGTCAAGTCGCGGGTCATCCGCACACCGTCGGCAACCGCATACATTGGGGCGAAGGCCGCCGCGGCCTCATCATGCTTGCTGTGGCTGATCGTGACCGAACCTGCCGCATCGCTATCCTTGGTCTTATGGACGTCGAAATCGTAGCTTCGCAAAGCGACGCCCATCGCCAGATCTTCCACGCGCACCTGATTGCCCGCCATCAACAACAGGTCTTTTCCACCGGCCAATTTTGCCAATGCAGCACCCGCTTTGCGCGCCTCATCCGCTTCGGGGCGGCGCGGCAGGACCACAATATCCAACGCTTGCGCGGCCATACCCACCGGCCACGCCAGCGAGATCACATCCCCGGTTTTCACCTTTTCGAACCGATCGCTTTCCATCAACCGAGCAACCGCTCCACGGGTCAGTTTGTTGGCACGCCGCACGGCTGGGCTCATCTTGCCATCGGCGGGAATGATGATTGCCACGCGCCCTTCTGCCTGCGCCATAGCATCCACGTCAAAAGCCTCAAAACGGATTGGTACCAGACTGCTCATAGCAAACTCCTCAAAATCTGTTCCCCAAGACCTAGCCCGCGCTGCGCGGCTTGACCAGATAGCAGTTTTCCCCGCCCGCCATTTGCATTAAGGTCCTGCAAAAATAAACGGCAGGCTCGGGGGAGATCTAAGTGGCACCAAACGGCAGGCATTCGCTGTCGCGCATGATGACATGCATTGGCGATCCGGGCGTGAACCCCTGCGTTTCAAGCCCTGAGAGGGTCTTTCCGTGATCCTCGACCGCTACTTCGCGCGCCGCTTTCTTCAAAGCTTTGTGGTCATCGGCGGCATCTTTCTGACCCTGATGATTCTGATCGACTTGATCGAACAGCTGCGCCGCTTTGACGACTATGACCTGACGGTCGGCCAATTGCTGGGCCTGACACTGCTCAACACCCCAGCCGCGATCAGCGAGATGCTGCCCCTGCTGATTATCCTATCCACCATCGCGCTGTTCGTTGGGCTGGCGCGCACATCAGAACTTGTGGTGACCCGCGCCGCCGGACGTTCGGGCCTGCGGGCGCTGGTGGCCCCCGTCACCCTGGCCCTGATGATTGGCATTCTGGCCGTTGCTTTGCTGAACCCGATCGCCGCCGCGACGTCGGAAGAGTTCGAGCGTCTATCGGATGCCTATCGCGACGATGGCAGCTCTGCCCTGTCGATCAGCCGCGAGGGGCTGTGGTTGCGTCAAAGCTCGGACAATGGCCAATCGGTGATCCACGCCAAGGGTACATCGAACGGGGATACTCTGGGTCTTGACGATGTGACCATCATCACCTTCTCGGGCGGCGGCAAGCCAAACCAGCAGATCGTGGCCGAACGAGCTGAGCTGACCAACGGAACCTGGGTTTTAACCGACGCAAAACTCTGGCCGCTGCGGGACGACCTCAACCCCGAAACAAACGCTGTTTCGCATGAACGTCTTGAGCTGCCGACCACACTGACGCGGGAACGCATTCTGGATACGCTGGGTAAGCAGGACTCGGTCTCGGTCTATGATCTGCCCAAGTTGATCCGAGATTTGGGTGAGGCCGGGTTTTCGACCAAGCAATATGAGGTCTGGTTGCATGTCCAACTTGCCCGGCCCCTGTTTCTGGTTGCCATGGTCCTGATCGGAGCGGCCTTCACCATGCGTCATGTGCGCTTTGGTGGAACCGGTGTAGCGGTGCTGACGGCTGTTCTGTTGGGCTTTGCGATCTATTTCGTGCGCAACTTCGCGCAGATTCTTGGCGAAAACGGTCAGCTTCCGATCTACGTCGCCGCCTGGGCACCACCCTTTGCAGCGATCCTACTCTCGCTTGGCCTGTTGCTGCACGCGGAGGACGGCTGATGCGGCGTATTCTACCGTTTGCAGCGACCAGCCTGCTGGCCCTGACCCTGCCCCATGGCCTGGCCGCGCAGAATCTGTCCGATCCGACCGTCACCCAAAGTCCGGCCCAAGAGGAAGAACCGGCGCTGCTTGTGGCCGACAAGATCTTTATCACGCCCGAACGCAAACTTGTGGCCGAAGGCAATGTCGAGGCGTTTCAGGGCAACGTCAAACTCAGCGCTAATCGCATCGTCTATGACCGCGAAACCGGAGAGCTAACGCTGGATGGCCCCGTCCGCATTGATCAGGGTGGGCAAACGACCGTACTGGCGGAGTCGGCGCAGCTGGACAACGGGCTTCAGAATGGCCTGCTGGTAGGCGCGCGGATGGTGTTCGAGCAGCAGGTACAAATTGCATCCGTTCAGGCCCGCCGCGCCGGAGGGCGCTACACGCAATTCAGCAAGATCGCCGCAACCTCGTGCCATGTCTGCACCGATGGGCGTCCGCCTCTGTGGCAGATCCGGGCGCGTAAGGTTACGCATGACTCGGTAGAGCGGCAGCTTTACTTTGAAGGAGCGCAGCTGCGGGTGCTGGACGTTCCCGTTTTCTACTTCCCCTATCTGCGCCTGCCCGACCCGACGCTGGAGCGTGCGACCGGTTTTCTGGTGCCGTCCATTCGCACCACCTCGCAGCTCGGAACCGGGGTGCAGGTGCCTTATTTCTTTAAAATTGGCGACCACAAGGACCTGACCCTGACGCCTTATCTATCGTCCAAAACCACGACGCTTGGCTATCGCTATCGACAGGCTTTCGTGAATGGTCGGATCGAGATCAACGGCGCGCAGACCCGGGACGACATACAACCGGATCAGGATCGCGGTTATCTGTTCGCCGAAGGCTGGTTCGACTTTAAAAACGACTATCGCTTTACTTTCGATCTGCAGACGACCTCGGATGATTCCTATCTGGCCGACTACGGCTTGCCCGATTTGGACCGCCTCCGCAGCGAAGTCGCGCTGGAACGGATCAAGCGCGACACGGCGTTCCGGACCAGCTTCATCCACTACAAGACCCTGCGTGACAGCGAAGATCAGGATGAAATCCCCTCGCGCATTTTCGATCTGAACTTCCAAAAGCGCTATTTCCCAACCTCCGTCGGCGGAGAGGTTCGGATAAACGTCATCGCCCACGCGCATGAGCGCACCAGCGATGAGGACGTGGTCGGACGCGACGTGGCGCGCACAACATTTGATGCCGAATGGCTTCGAAGTTGGACCTTTGCCACCGGATTGCGGGCTGATGCGTTGTTCGGTGCCTCCATTGACGCGTTCAACATCCGCCACGACAGCAATTTCCCCACGCAGGCCACCCGGACAACCCCTCGCGCGGCTCTGACTTTGCGCTATCCGATGACACGCCGCGAAAAATCCGGGGCGACGCAGTTTCTGGAACCCATCGTTCAGTTCGGCTGGACCAATGTTTCCGACAATGACGTGCCGATCGACGAAAGCACGTTTCAGGAATTCGACGAGGGCAACCTACTGTCTCTGTCGCGCTTTCCGGCAGAGGATCGCCGCGAGGATGGCGCAACCGCCGCTGTCGGCGTCAACTGGGCGCGCTATGGTCGCGGAGGCTGGCAGGCGCTTGCCACGGTGGGCCAAGTCTTTCGTACGGATGCCGATCCGGATTTCACTCTGACTTCGGGACTGCAGGGCACATCGTCCGATATCCTGCTGGCCGGTCAGCTCAAAACCGCCAATGGCTGGTCTTTGGCCGGGCGCGGAATTCTCAACGGTGACCTGAGCTTTGCCAAGGCCGAGCTGCGTGGAGAGTGGGCGAAAGAAGGTTCAGCCTTCACCGGCAGCTATATCTGGCTGGAACCCGACCCGGCTGAAAACATCGAAGAGGAGGTCTCTGAGATCTGGCTGCGCGGGCGCTATCAGGTCGACCAGAACTGGCTGACACGGGCCGAGGCCCGCTACGACCTGAACGAATCCGAACCCATTCGCCTAGGCCTCGGTGTGACCTACCAGAATGAATGCGTTCGGGTTAACATGTCCGTAAGGCGGCGCTTTACTTCAACATCAACTATTGAGCCTTCGACCGAATTCGGCTTTACCGTATCGTTGACAGGATACGCCCTCGAAGGCGCTGGTAACACTTACAAGAGAACATGCAGTTGATATCAACTTTCTCACGGTTTCTTCGTTCCGCTTCGATCCGGCTGGTGCTACCGGCCCTGGCCGCTACGATTCTGACCTTCACCGCGCCCCATACGTTTGCGCAAAGCCTGTTTTCGCCGGCGATCCGGGTCAATCAGGACGTGGTCACTTGGTATGAGTTGGAGCAACGTCAGCAATTCATCAACGCACTGGGTATCTCTGGCGGATCCGAGGCCGAAGTCCGGCAAGCACTGATTGATGACCGCTTGCGCAAACAAGCCGTGCGCGAAGCCGGGATCGAGGTCCCGCCCGAGGCGATTCAGGCCGGCGTCGATGAATTTGCGGCCCGAGGGCGCCTCAGCACCGAACAGTTCCTGCAACTGCTGGCCAACGAAGGCGTCGATCCGGAAACAGTCCGCGATTTCGTCGCCGATCAGCTAACATGGCGCAATTATATCAGCGCGCGTTTTCTGTCTCAGGCCAACCCCTCCGAGGAAGAGATCAACCGCGCTCTGGGTCAGGGCGGCGGTGGCGGACTTCAGGTCTTGTTGTCTGAAATCATCATTCCTGTAAACCAGCAGACCCTCGCCCAGACCGAGCTTCTCGCTGAAGAAATCGCCAATCTCGAAGGCTTTGACGCGTTTTCGGCTGCGGCTGCGCAATACTCGGCTGCAGAAACCCGCAGCAATGGCGGCCGGCTCGACTGGCTGAACCTGGCCGGTCTACCCCCAGCACTGCAGCCCGTGGTTCTTGGCTTGAAGAATGGTGAGATCACTAGTCCGATCGCCCTACCCAACGCCATCGCTCTGTTCCAGATGCGCGGCCTGCGTGAGGTTGCAACCGGCACGCCCTCTTACTCCAAAATCGACTACGCCATCTATTACATGGCCGGCGGCCGTAGCGCCGAAACACTGGCCGCCGCCGCGAAACTTCGCGAAGAGATCGACACCTGTGATGACCTATACGGCATCGCGCAGGAGCAACCGGCCGAAGTGCTGGAGCGTGTCGACGCCGCTCCCTCAGAGATCCCGCGCGACATTGCGGTCGAGCTGGCCAAGCTGGACCCGAACGACGTCTCGACCACGCTGACACGCAACAACGGCCAAACGCTGATGTTCCTGATGCTGTGCAACCGCACCCGCAATCTGGGCGAAAATACCTCTCGCGCGGATGTCGCGAATGCGCTGACGCAACAGCGCCTTCAAGCCTTTGCGGACAGCCTGCTGGAACAATTGCGCGCCGACGCCAGCATCATCGAGCAATGAGCGCGCCCATCGCGCTCAGCTGCGGCGATCCGGCGGGAATAGGACCCGAGATCGCCGCCAAAGCATGGGTGGAATTGCACGACACCTGCCCCTTTTTCTACATCGGCGACGTCGCGCACCTGCCATCAGACACACAGGCCCAGCTGATCAGCGATCCGGTCGAGGCCATCTCGGTTTCCCAAACCGCGCTACCGGTTTTGCAGCTGAACTTCCCAGCCCCCAACACGCCCGGCCAACCCGACCCGGCCAATGCGCCATCGGTCATTGATGCCATCGAACAGGGCGTTTCCCTTGTGCAATCCGGCGCGGCGTCGGCCCTGTGTACGGCCCCGATCCACAAAAAGGCGCTCATCGACGGAGCAGGTTTTTCTTACCCCGGCCATACCGAATTTCTGGCAGCGCTAGCGGGCCGTGAACGGGTGGTGATGATGCTGGCCAGCGATCAACTGCGCGTCGTGCCCGCGACCATTCACATCCCCCTCTCCCGTGTCCCGCAAGAGCTGACCCCGGCCCTGCTGCACGACACGATCGAGATCACCGCCACCGGCCTGCACTCTCAGTTCGGCATTGAGGTCCCGCGCATCGCCGTGGCTGGCCTGAACCCTCATGCCGGCGAAGGCGGCAAAATGGGAACCGAGGAACTGGACTGGATCGCCCCGATGCTGGCAAACCTGCAGCCCGAGGGCTACAGCGTCACCGGCCCGCATCCCGCCGACACCATGTTCCACGCCGCCGCGCGCAGCCGCTATGATGCGGCCATCGCGATGTATCACGATCAAGCCCTGATCCCGATCAAAACGCTGGATTTCGACCGGGGCGTGAATGTCACCCTCGGCCTGCCCTTCATCCGCACCTCGCCAGATCACGGCACCGCGCTGGATATCGCAGGGCAAGGCATCGCCAACCCAACCAGCCTGATCGAAGCGCTGAAACTCGCGCAGAAGATGACACAAAGCGCTTGATCCTTCACCTGGCTGGAAATATCCCCGCCGGAGGCAAAAAATCTCTGGCGCTAACCACCCCAAACGCGTCACGGTAACCGGATCATGAGCGCTATCGACACCCTCCCTCCGCTGCGCGAAGTCATCGCGACCCACCAGCTGTCCGCCCGCAAATCGCTGGGCCAGAACTTTCTGCTGGACCTGAACCTGACCGCCAAGATCGCGCGTCAGGCCGGAGACCTCAGCGCCTGTGACGTTCTGGAAATCGGCCCCGGCCCCGGAGGGCTGACCCGTGGGCTGCTATCTGAGGGCGCGCGCAAGGTCGTGGCGGTGGAAAAAGACACCCGCTGCATCGCCGCTTTGAACGACATCGCTGCCGCCTATCCGGGCCAGTTGGAGGTCATCAACGGCGACGCGCTTGAGATCAACCCGCTGGAACACCTGACCCCGCCCATCCGCGTCGCTGCCAACCTGCCCTACAACGTCGGCACCGAGCTATTGGTGCGTTGGCTGACCCCGCCGGAATGGCCACCCTTCTGGCAAAGCCTGACGCTCATGTTCCAGCGCGAGGTGGCCGAACGCATCGTCGCCCAACCAGGAAGCAAAGCCTATGGTCGCCTTGCGATTCTGGCTCAATGGCGGGCCGAAGCGCGCATCGCCATGTCCCTGCCCCCCGGTGCGTTCACCCCACCACCGAAAGTCTCCAGCGCAGTGGTTCACCTGACCGCCCTGCCCGAGCCGCGCTATCCAGCCGACGCCAGCAACCTATCCCGCGTCGTCGCCGCCGCCTTCAATCAACGCCGCAAAATGCTGCGTGCCTCATTGAAAGGCGTTGCGCCTGATATCGAAGATCGCCTAATCGCAGCCGGCATCAAGCCCACCGAGCGGGCCGAGCAGGTCCCGCTTGAGGCCTTCTGCGCCCTCGCGCGCGAAGTCAACAAAACCTAGGCGCAACAAAAAAGCCCCGGATCAATCCGGGGCTTTCTTTATATTGGCGTTGGACTTACTCGGCCGCTTCGGGCGCGTCCCCATCGGTTTTTGGTGCTTCCTCAGTCGCAGGTGCAGCTTTGGGCTTGCGCGGCGCACGCGGTTTACGCGGCGGCTTTTCCTTTTTCTCAGGGGCCTGAGCAGCTTTTTCTTTGCTCTCAGGGGTCTCGACCAACCCGCTTTCCGGCGCAGGTTCAGGCGCGCTGAAATCCATCACATCGGGCTGCGGCGCCTCGGCCGGATCGGCCTGACGGGCGGCTTCGCGTTCCTGACGCTCGGCGCGTTCACGGTCGCGTTCGGCCTGGCGTTCTCGGTTCTGGCGCTCCTGCTCTTCGCGGCGCGCTTCGATCTCGCGCTGTGCCTCGCTCAGCATCCGCAGATAGTGCTCAGCATGCTGCTGAAAGTTTTCAGCCGCCACACGGTCGTTGGACAGCTGTGCGTCGCGCGCAAGCTGGTTGTATTTGTCAATGATCTGCTGCGGCGTGCCACGCACCTTGCCCTCGGGGCCCGAGCTGTCAAAAACCCGGTTTACGACGTTGCCGCCGGAAGGACGATTTCGGTTGTTCTTGGCCCGCGAGCGGGATTTGGAAGATCTCATCTTACTTTACGTCAGCCTTATCAATTCGCTGCCGATCAACCCGTACCTTACGCTGCTCAGAGGCCTGTCCCGTAACGTGTCATCGGCTTTTTTGGGCTTGGCGTCAGGGGCGCGCTGAAGCAGCGTCAACCTCTCCGACTTTTCCTGAGTAAACATGTCCTGCCGCCTCAGACAAGAGGTTTCTGGGATATTTCGCAGCTTTTTTACAAAGAGCGGCGCTTTTCGGCCTCTAACGCTGCGTTCAACCCGGGATTCTGCCCAAAACAACACGGTCGCGCCCATCCAGATCAGGGATGACCCGGATATCCGACAAGCCAGCGGCGTCGAACAAGGCCGACACGTCCTTGGCCTGTGTCGGCCCGATTTCAACCAGCAAGCGCCCGCCCGCCATCAGGAAATCAGGTGCACCCGCCGCGATCCTGCGATAGGCGTCCAGCCCGTCCCCTTCATCGGTCAAAGCCATGCGCGGTTCATGCTCGCGCACTTCGGGCGACAGATCCTGCATCTCGGAAAGCGCGATATAGGGCGGGTTCGAGACGATGAGGTCAAACTGCCCCTCAATCCGCTCGAACCAATCCGAGCGCACAATCTCGGCCCGGTCTTGTACATTGTGCTGAACCGCGTTGGCGCTGGCCTGTAAACAGGCCGCTTCGCTCAGATCTGCACCCAGGCCCGTGGCACTGGCGCGTTCGGCCAGCAGCGTCACCAGGATGCAGCCTGAGCCGACCCCGAGATCGAGAACATGGTCAAATGGCTCGCTCAACGCGGCTTCGATCAGCGTTTCGGTTTCCGGGCGCGGGTCCAGTACATCGCGGCTGACGCGGAAGTTGCGACCGTAGAACTCACGTTCTCCTAGAAGATGCGACACAGGCACCCGGATCGCGCGCAGGGACACTAGTTGTTCATAGCGTTCGGCGATGTCGGGCGACAGCTCCTCGGGTGCGATCAGAGTGACGCGGCTGGCCTCGATTCGGGCCGCATGGGCCAGCAAAACCCGCGCGTCGCGGGCCGGGTCATTGACACCGGCAGCGCGCAGGCGGGCTGTTGCGGCAGCCATTGCCTTGGCGGCGGTCAGGGCCGCGATCATTGTGCCATCTCGGCCAGCAGCCGGGCCTGATCATCCGCGGTCAGAGCGTCGATCACCTCATCCAGATCGCCCTGCATGACATGATCCAGCTTGTAGAGCGTCAGGTTAATGCGGTGATCCGTCATCCGGCCTTGCGGGAAGTTATAAGTCCGGATTCGCTCGGACCGATCGCCCGAGCCGACCTGACTGGCCCGATCCGCCGAGCGTTCGCTGTCGATCCGCTGACGCTCCAGATCATAGAGGCGTGTTTTCAGCACCTGCATCGCGATCTCGCGGTTGCGGTGCTGCGATTTCTCGGAGCTGGTCACCACGAGACCGGTCGGCAAGTGGGTAATCCGCACGGCCGAGTCGGTGGTGTTCACGTGCTGCCCCCCGGCGCCGGAGGACCGCATCGTATCAATGCGGATGTCATTGGCGTCGATCTGGATGTCCACATCCTCAGCCTCGGGCAGAACCGCGACCGTCGCCGCCGAGGTATGAATTCGCCCGCCGCTTTCGGTTTCGGGCACGCGTTGCACCCGATGCACGCCGGATTCGTACTTCATCCGCGCAAAGACGTTGTCGCCCTTGATATGGGCAACGACCTCCTTGATGCCGCCAAGGTCCGAGGCCTGTTCTTCGATGATCTCGAACCGCCATCCCCGCGCCTCGGCATAGCGCTGGTACATGCGCAGCAGGTCCCCGGCGAACAACGCTGCCTCATCCCCGCCGGTGCCAGGACGGATTTCAAGCATGGCCGGGCGCGCATCCGCTGCGTCCTTGGGCAGCAGCGCCAGTTGTAACGCATGTTCGGCCTCGGGGATACGGGACTGAAGCTGGGGGATTTCCTCCTCCGCCAGTTCCTTCATATCCGGGTCGGCCAGCATCGCCTCGGCCTCAGCCAGATCCGAGACCAACTGACGCCAGGACAGGATCTGATCGACCACCGGTTTGAGGTCGGAGTACTCTTTGGCCAGGGTCGCAATATCCCCGCCCGAGGCGCCATCAGCCATGGCGGCTTCGAGGTATTGGAATCGCTGGGTTATCTGCTCAAGGCGTTCTTCGGGGATCATCCGGCGGGTGTCTCTTAATCTGGGGCTTTGGTCAAGGGCCAGCCTTGTGCTAAGGTTCCCGGCATGAAGGGGTTGGTTTTCATTTTATCGCTGTTCGCACTACCTGCCATGGCCGACTATGTTGGGCCGGATGGCAAGGTTCGCGATTGCTACTGCACCGACAAGTCAGGCTCGCGGATCGAGTTGGGGCAAATGATCTGCCTGCAGGTTGATGGCCGGATTTTCACCGCGCAATGCCAGATGTCATTAAATGTGCCGATGTGGCGCGAGGTGCAGGAAGGATGCCTGTCCTCGGATTTGGATTGGCCCGATCTGGATCAGACCCTCAAGACATCCGCGTCCTAAACGCCTACATCTGCGCCAGCCAGTCATCAACGCGGGCCTTGTTCACCCCGAAATCTTTGCGACCAAAGCGCAAGCGGCCATGGATTCGCAACACGTCTCCGTCCTGCTGGACTGTGGTGTAGTCGGGAAAGCCGATAATCTTGGTGCGGGTGATATAGGTGATCCGCCCTTCACCCACCGACCCAGCAAGAACTGTTGTACGCGGCGCGTTGCGGGCAATGGCATCCAGCGCCGCAAGCCCCTCTGGCCCGGTTTCGACCACGCGCAGCACGCCGCCTTGCAGATCCTGGTTGGTCCTAGCCTGAGGGTCAGTGTGCCAGTCCGCCGGATCGGAGGGCGCAAGTCGGATATAGGCCCCTAGGGCGATCACCAGACCAACAACACCCAAAATCAGCATGCGTTTCATTCCGTCCCTGTCCTTTTGCTGAACCCTATGCGGAACAGATGCAGTTTCAAGGCGAACCCGGCCAGCTACCGTGACGTCACACCGGGCAGGATGCACAGAAGCTCGAACAGAAGGTTGGCCGCCGTCAGCGCCGTATTCCCCGACGGGTCGTAGGGCGGGGACACCTCCACCAGATCGCAGCCCACCACGTTCACCCCTTGCAGCGCGTGGATCAGCTGCAGGGCTTGCGGGGTTGTCAGCCCTCCGATCTCGGGCGTGCCGGTGCCGGGGGCGTAGGCCGGATCCAGACTGTCGATGTCATAGGTGAAATAGACCGGGTGATCGCCGACCGTCTTGCGGATTTGCGAGCCGATCTGTGTGAGGTTCTGCTGCCACAACTCCCACGCGGGGAATTGCTGGAAGCCCCAGCCCTGCGCCTCGGTAAAGTCGGTGGAGGCATAGCCCGAGCCGCGAATGCCGATTTGAAAGGTCTTGTCGGGGACAATCAGCTTTTCCTCATAGGCGCGGCGGAAGACGGTGCCATGGGTCTCACGCTCGCCGAACATCTCGTCGTTTACGTCCGCATGGGCATCCACATGCACAAGGGCGACCGGCCCGTGTTTGGCGGCAATCGCGCGCAGGATCGGCAGGGTGATGGAGTGATCTCCGCCCATCGCCACAGGGATCACATTCTGCGCAAGGATACCGTCATAGCTGTCTTTGATGATCTTGAGGCTTTCCGACAGCGAGAACGTATTGATCGCCAGATCGCCGATATCCGCAATCTGCAACGTATCGAACGGGGCCGCGGATGTGGCCATATTATAGGGCCGGATCATCGCGCTTTCACTGCGGATTTGCTTGGGTCCGAACCGCGTGCCCGACCGCCACGACGTGCCGATATCCATCGGTATCCCCAACAGCGCCACATCCAGCCCAGTCAGCGAGGTCGCCTGCGGCAGCCGCATGAACGTGTTCGGCCCGGAGAACCGCGCCAGATCATTGCCGCTGATTGGTTGATTATACTCAGTCATTTGGTTCCTCGAACTGCCCAAGCGCTTTGCTTACGACCCTTTAAGAAGGTCCTTCAGATTTTCTGAAACATCATCATTTATTGGATAAGAAAAGCTTAACGACATCTGTGCGTCTTCATCAAAATCCCACCTTGCATAGACCACAGCACGGCGTCCTTTGTCACCTCGGGGGTGGCTCTGCCAAACCATAAATGCCGGCCATGCCTCTAAAACACCTTCTGGGTCGCGGGCCAGATGTGGAAACTCTCTCTCGACAAAATCGGAGGCTCGCTCATCCATCTCCTTTGCAGACCGTGGATCTAACGCGCGTAGCGAATCCGATACCATACATTCTCGTCGAGTATAGTGTAGCAACATCACAGATTGAGGATCGGCCCAAGCATAGCCGCCTACCGGTTTCAACAAAACAAGTGCTTCTTCTGGCGCAATGAAACGCCCCTCTGCGAATGGCACACAGTACGTTTCAAAGAGATCAAACGCTGACTGAACACGATCGATGGGTTGGTGAAAATAACCACGTCCGAAATAGCCTATAGGCGCGCCAATCATGACTATACAGCACCAGGTAAGTGCCTTTTGGAGCTTCATACCAACCGGTTCCACCCCAGCAGACAGATGATCTGCGTGGCCACATGAGCGCCTGCAATCGCCGTCGCCCCTGAAGTGTCATAGGGCGGAGAGACCTCGACCACATCTCCGCCCTTGATGTTGATCCCGGCGATGTCGCGCAGAATGATCTGCGCCTGAATCGAGGATAACCCGCCCCAAACGGGCGTGCCGGTCCCCGGCGCAAAGGCCGGGTCCAACCCGTCGATATCGAAACTCAGATAGACGGGGCGGTCGCCGAGAATGGATTTGATCTTCTGCGCCACAGCAGCGGGGCCGGATTCGTAGACCTCGCGCGCGTCGATGATGTTGACGCCCAACGTGTCCTCGTTGCTGGTGCGAATACCCACCTGAACCGAGCGCTTCGGGTCCACGATCCCCGATTTCACCGCTTTGTAGAACATGGTCCCGTGATCGACGCGGGACATATCATCGTCCGCCCAGGTATCCGTATGCGCATCGAACTGCAGCAAGGACATCGGGCCGTATTTCTCCGCATAGGCTTTCAGGATCGGAAAGCTGATATAGTGATCGCCGCCCAAGGTGACCGAGGCCACATCAGCCGCCAGAATCGTGCGGATATGATCGGTCAGCGTGTCGGGAAAGGCCGGAATATTGGCGTAGTCATATGCCATATCGCCATAGTCGACGATGGCCAGCTCACTCAGCGCGTCGAAGGGCCAGCCATAGGGGGCGTCGGGCGATTGCAGCGCACTCGCCTCGCGGATTGCGCGGGGGCCCAGCCTTGTGCCGGGGCGGTTCGTTACCGCTTGGTCAAAGGGCACGCCGGTGACGGCAATATCCACGCCCTTCAGATCCTTTGTATAGAGTCGCCGCAGAAACGAGGTCGCGCCGCCAAAGGTGTTCTCATAGGACAGGCCCTTGAGGTCGGGGTTGGTAAAGGCCTCATCAACCTGATGTTTTGCGTCTTCCAGTGCCATGTCTTGCCCCCTCAGCCCAGCGGCTGCGCCTTTTCCACGATCCGGGCAAAGAACGAGGCCCCGACCGGTGCGATATCATCGTTGAAGTTGTATTTCGGGTGGTGCAGCCCGGCGCCCTCACCCTGACCCAGAAACAGATAGGCCCCTGGACGCGCCTGTAGCATGTATGAGAAATCCTCGGCCCCCATATCGCGGCCCATATTGTCGACAACGCGGTCGTCCCCCGAAACCTCGCGCGCCACATCCGCGGCAAAGGCCGTTTTCTCGGCGTCATTGATCGTCGCCGGATAGCCGATCTGATAGTCCAACTTCGCCTCAACCCCGTATGAGGCCGCCTGCCCCGCCACGATCTGCTCCATCCGCTCGATCACCATCTTCTGAACAGTTGGATCAAACGTGCGCACGGTGCCGTTCAGGTAAGCCGTGTCCGGGATAACATTGTTCACCGTTCCGGCGTGAATCTGCGTGACGGAAATCACCAGATCCTGCACCGCATAATGGTTCCGGCTGACAATCGTCTGGATCGCCTGCGCTATCCCGCAGGCCGCCATCACTGGATCCTTTGTCTGGTGCGGCAACGCTCCGTGGCCGCCCTGCCCTTGCACGTGAATCTCGAACGTATCCACAGCCGCCATCAGAGGCCCGGCGGTCGTGTAGAAGGCGCCCTCGGTGTTTCCCGGATCGTTGTGAATGCCATAGACCTGAGAGATATCGAACCGGTCCATGATGCCTTCCTGCACCATCACATCCGCGCCACCGCCTTCTTCTTCGGCCGGTTGAAAGATCAGCGCCACGCGGCCCGCGAAATTCCGCGTCTCGGCCAGATAGCGCGCAGCCCCTAAAAGCATCGTGGTGTGCCCGTCATGCCCGCAGGCATGCATCTTGCCGGGGTTCTTCGAGGCGTATTCAACGCCCGTCTCCTCGGGGATCGGCAGCGCGTCCATATCGGCCCGCAACCCGATGGTCGGGCCGTCGCCCTCTCCGTTGATGATCGCCACCATCCCGGTCTTGGCGATCCCTTCGTGCAGCTCATCCACCCCGAACTCGCGCAGACGCTCGGCCACGAAAGCGGCAGTCTCGTAGCATTCGAACTCCAGTTCAGGGATCGTGTGCAAGTGCTGGCGCCACTTGGCCATATCGGCGGCAAAATCGGCAATTCGGTTGACGACGGGCATCTGGGGTGGACTCCTGATCGGGACTGCGGAATGGATGCATCTGACACCGGAACGAAAGGGTTCGCAATGGCTGAAAATCCTCTGATCCATGACAGCGATGCGGGTATCGAGCGCCTGCTGGAAATCATGCGCCGCCTGCGCGACCCGCAAAGCGGTTGTCCGTGGGACATCGAACAGGATTTTGCCACCATCGCCCCCTACACGATCGAGGAAGCCTATGAGGTCGCCGACGCCATCGAACGGCAGGCCTATGATGAGCTGAAGGGAGAACTTGGCGACCTTCTCTTCCAATCCGTATTCCACGCGCAAATGGCTGAGGAAGCCGGGCATTTCACCTTTCAGGACGTGGTCCGCACCATGTCAGACAAGATGGTCAGCCGGCACCCGCATGTGTTCGGTGACGAATCGCGTGAAAAGTCCGCCGACCAGCAAACCAAGGATTGGGAGACCATCAAGGCTGCTGAACGCGCGGGCAAGGAACAGAAAGGCGCGTTGGACGGTGTGGCCACCAACCTGCCCGCACTGCTGCGCGCACATAAGCTGCAGAAACGGGCCGCGCGTGTGGGATTCGACTGGCCCGATGCCAGTCACGTCCTCGCCAAGATCACCGAAGAAGCCGCTGAGTTGGAGGAAGCGCGTAACGCCAAGGACGCCGACGCGCTCGAAGATGAATTCGGCGATCTGCTGTTCGTGATGGTCAACCTCGGACGGCATCTGGGGATCGAACCCGAGGCTGCCCTTCGCCGCACCAACGCCAAGTTCACCCGCCGCTTTGAACAGGTCGAGGCTCGTCTGGCCGCGCGTGGCAAAACCCCTGCACAAAGCGATCTGGCCGAGATGGACGCGCTATGGGATGAGGTGAAGACCGAGGAACATCGCGCCAATGGCAAACTCCCGCCAGTTGGGACCTGAATCAGGTGGACAAGTCGCGTGACACTTGCGACTGTCCGACCTTCACGCCCCCCGGAGACTCCAATGCCCCGCAAGATCATCATCGACACCGACCCCGGTCAGGACGACGCCGTCGCCATTCTTCTAGCGCTCGCCAGCCCCGAAGAGATCGAGGTGCTGGGCATCACTGCCGTCGCCGGAAATGTGCCGCTTGAACTGACCGCCAAGAACGCGCGTATCGTCTGTGAACTGGCCGGTCATACCGAGGTGCCGGTCTATGCCGGATGCGACCGTCCGCTGAACCGCCCTCTTATCACGGCTGAACATGTGCACGGCAAAACCGGGCTGGACGGTCCCGTTCTGCCGGATCCACAGATGCCTTTGACCGAGGGCCACGCAGTCGATTTCATCATCGAAACCCTGCGCACGCAGGACCCGGGAACGGTCACGCTCTGCCCGCTGGGGCCGCTGACGAACATCGCGACGGCCTTCCGGAAGGCACCCGATATCGTCGACCGGGTGCTGGAAATTGTGCTGATGGGCGGTGCCTATTTCGAGGTCGGGAACATCACGCCAGCCGCAGAGTTCAACATCTATGTCGACCCTGAAGCTGCTGATATCGTGTTTAAATCTGGCGCTCATATTGTCGTCATGCCTCTTGATGTGACCCATGACGCTTTGGTTACACCGCATCGCAATGACGCATTCAGATCGCTGGATAGTAAGGTCGGTCATGCCGTCGCTGAAATGACCGATTTCTTCGAGCGCTTTGACAAGGAAAAGTACGGCTCGGAAGGCGCACCATTGCACGATCCCTGCGTTACCGCCTATTTGATTCAGCCGGAACTCTTCTCGGGTCGCCACATTAATGTTGAGATCGAAACCAAGTCAGAATTGACGCTGGGTATGACAGTCGCTGACTGGTGGCGTGTAACAGACCGAAAACCGAATGCTATGTTCATGGGCGGCGTGGACGCCCAAGGATTCTTCACCCTCCTCACGGAAAGGCTAGCCCGCCTATGACCGCCGTTTTAAGACTGGCTCGCCCCGAAGATCTTGACCGCCTGATGGGGCTTGTCTCTGCGTTCCACGCCGAACAAGGGATCGCACAGGACCCCGACCAACGGCGCGAGGCGCTTATGCCTTTGCTTGAGGGCATCCCCCATGGCTGCATCTACCTGATTGGCCCGGGTCGCGCGCCTTTGGGCTATATCATCCTGACCTTCGGTTGGTCGGTAGAGTTCGGTGGCATGGATGGGTTCGTGGACGAAATCTACATCCGCCCCGCCGTTCGTGGACGGGGCATCGCGACCGAGGTCCTGCTGGAACTGCCCAAGGCCCTGGCCGAAGCCGGGCTGACCGCCCTGCACCTTGAAGTCGACCGCACGCATGAGGCGACGCAGAAACTATATCTGCGCACCGGCTTCAAACCACGCGAGCGCTACATGCTGATGAGCAAAGCGCTCTAACGCGACTCGCCCCGGAAAACCACATTCGGGTTATAGTACATCTCCTGTACTGGATCGTCGGAGGAGACCTTTTGCCCTGTGATCGGATAGGTCCCGGGCCCTGCACAGGCCGCCAGAAATACAGTGCTGAGAACTGTCGCTACGAGAAGGAATTTCGAACCAGTCATGGTGTGCTCCTTTCTGTAATGACTTCAGTATAGAACACGAAACCGTGAGCGCTGTGTGATTAAGTTCACACATAACATCCGTTAACCCGCTAAATACCTGCAAATAAGGCGAATTCTCCTAGCCAGAAGAATTCAAAGTCGCAATCGTCTTTTTGCTATCAAAAAGGCCCTCTTTCCGGGGAAAGAGGGCCTCTAACAGAGTTCAGAACCGGGTTTCAGATCACCGTTTCAGGATCGACGCTCCGGCATACTCCGCAACTTCACCCAGCGATTCCTCGATACGGATCAGTTGGTTATACTTGGCCAACCGGTCCGAACGCGCCAGCGATCCGGTCTTGATCTGACCGCAATTGGTCGCCACGGCCAGGTCGGCGATGGTGGCATCCTCGGTCTCGCCCGAGCGGTGCGACATCACGTTGGTATAGCGCGCGCGGTGGGCCATATCGACGGCGCGTAGGGTCTCGGTCAGCGATCCGATCTGGTTCACCTTGACCAGCATCGAGTTGGCGCAACCACGCTCGATCCCTTCGGCCAGACGTTCCGGGTTGGTCACGAATAGGTCGTCGCCGACCAGTTGCACCTTGTCACCGATCGCGTTGGTCAGCGCTTTCCAGCCATCCCAGTCGTCTTCGGACATACCGTCTTCAATCGAGATGATCGGATAGTCATTGACCAAGGTCGCCAGATACTCGGCGTTTTCCTCTGAGGTCAGCGAGATATTCTCACCCGCCAGCACATATTTGCCGTCCTTGAAGTATTCGGTCGCGGCGCAATCCAGCGCGAGGTGAATTTCCTCACCCGGCTTGTAGCCCGCTTTTTCGACCGCCTGCAGGATGAAATCCAATGCCTCACGGGTCGACGCGATGTTGGGGGCAAAGCCACCTTCGTCGCCCACTCCGGTGGCCAGACCGGCAGCCGACAGCTCACGCTTGAGTGTGTGGAACACCTCGGAGCCCATGCGGACCGCCTCGCGGATATTCGCGGCCGAGGTCGGCATGATCATGAATTCCTGAATGTCGATCGGGTTGTCGGCGTGCTCGCCCCCGTTGATGATGTTCATCATCGGAACCGGCAGGACGCGGGCCGAGGTACCACCGACATAGCGATACAAGGGTTGCGTGGTGAAATCCGCCGCCGCCTTGGCCGTCGCAAGCGAAACACCCAGAATAGCGTTTGCGCCCAAACGACCCTTGTTCTCGGTCCCGTCCAACTCGATCATCGCCTGGTCGATGGCGACCTGTTCGGTCGCGTCAAAGCCTACCAGCTCCTCGGCGATCTCGCCGTTGACGGCGGCAACGGCCTCGAGCACGCCTTTGCCCATGTAACGCGCCTTGTCACCGTCGCGTTTTTCAACCGCCTCATAGGCGCCGGTGGAGGCACCCGAGGGCACAGCCGCGCGGCCCATTGTGCCGTCTTCCAGAATCACGTCGACCTCGACCGTCGGGTTGCCCCGGCTGTCCAGGATTTCGCGTGCGTGAATGTCGATGATGGTACTCATGAGGGCGGTCCCTGTGGCTGCATTCCGTTGCACGCGTCATAGCAGCACGGAACCAAAAGTAAACCATTTCCGTTATCGCTAACACTTATATTCTCGGCCCTTTAGGGCTAACAGCGTCATGTTTGCGCCAACAGGGTTACGCCGCGGCCAAGGCCATTTCGCGCGCCAATTTGCGTTCGCGTAGAAAGGTATACAGGCCCGAGCCGATGATAAGGGACGCCCCGGCCAGTGTCATCAGGTCCGGACGTTCGCCAAAGACCAGGACACCCGCAAGGATCGAAAACAGAAGCCGTGTATAGCGAAACGGCGTGACAGCCGAGGCTTCGCCGACGCGCATTGCAATCACGATCGCATAGTAGCCCAGAACACCGAACAAGGCCGCTCCGGCGAAAGGCCAGATCTCAGCGCTTTGCATGGCTTCCAGTGGATGGCCGCTCATGATCATTAAGGCGGCGCCGCCGACAGCCAAAGCCAGATAGGCCTGCAAGGACACCACCGCCGACGAGACCTTGCTGTCCAACCGCCGTGTTATCAGATCGCGCGCCGCCACGCCGATGACCGCAGCCACGACATAGAGGGATTCCGGGCGGAACCCTTCAAGCCCGGGACGGATGATCATTAGTACCCCGACAAAGCCAACGCCAATCGCGCTCCAGCGTCGCCAACCGACCTGTTCACCCAGAAACAGCGCTGCCCCCATGGTGACCGCTAGAGGCATTGCCTGAAACACGGCCGCCACGGTCGAAAGGTCCACAAGGGCCAGCGCCGTCACAAAGGCTACCGCAGCGACGGCTTCGGACATAGCGCGGATCATTGGTAAAAGCTGCCACGCCTCGGGTACAAAAATCCGTTTGCGGGTCGCGATGGCCATGACCAGAAATACTAAAGAACAGACCAGCCCCAGCATGACCAGAATCTGGCCCGGCGAGATGGAAGACGTCAGCTGCTTGATGAACACATCTTCAAGCGTGAATGCCGCCATAGACGCAATGACCAGCAAAATGCCGTTGACGTTGTTCATGGGTCTGTCCGTAAAGAAATGGGCGGCACCAATTGCCACCTTCTCGCTTCAGCAAAACCGTATGTATTGCGCTAAATCAAGACCTATCACATCGCGAGCGATGAATTGTCTTGTTGCCACCCATCGCGTTTGGTGATGGATCACTCAGGCTTGATGGGAACGCCATACAGCTCCAACCGGTGCCCCTTCAGGCGATAGCCCAATTTTTCCGCGATCTTTTCCTGCAGAGCTTCGATCTCGGGGTCGACGAATTCGATCACTTCACCCGATTGCATGTCGATCAGGTGATCATGGTGATCCCTCTCGGCATCTTCATAACGGGCGCGGCCATCGCCGAATTCCAGACGCTCCAGAATCCCGGCCTCTTCGAACAGTTTCACCGTGCGGTAGACCGTTGCGATCGAGATACCCGAATCCAAAGCGGACGCGCGGGCATAGAGTTCTTCGACATCCGGGTGATCCGCGCTCTCCTCGAGAACCTGCGCAATAGTGCGCCGTTGGCCGGTCATGCGAAGGCCTTTGGCCTCACAGCGCGAAATGATCGTATCCGGCATGATGCCCCTCAGAAACTACTCGGGTATCTGTCTTAGTATGTCCGCACGCGACGCGCCACAAGAATTCGACATGCCTGCGCAGATCATCCGTCACGGCGCAGATCGGCCCAGATCGGCAGATGGTCCGAGGCGATATGGGCCGGGCGATCCTCATGCACCCCATGCGCATGCACCTCGACCCCCTGCCCAAGGGCGATCCGGTCCAATGCGCCCAAGGGCTGGGCGGCGGGAAAGCTGGGGATTGGAGGCAAAAACCGCATTTCAGGCACAAGGTTATCGAGTACAGGTGAGCGCGACCATTCGTTGAAATCCCCGGCCCAGACCGTGGGCATATCCTCCAGATCCGCACCGAACTGGCGTATATGGGTGATCTGCCGTCGACGCGAGGCGGACAGCAACCCAAGATGCATGCCCATCACCCTAAGCGGCCCAATGGGGGTATCGAACTCAACCCGTACCGCGCCGCGCGGCTCGAACCCCGGCAATTCGTGATGGCCGGTTTGACGGACCGAGATCGCATCACCGCGCCAGATCACCGCATTTCCATGCCATCCCAAACTGCCAGCCCCGCCCAGATCGACGATCTGCCATCCGGCCTCATCCAACATGAACTGAGGCAGCGCGGCAGGCCGTGGCGGCAACCGTTTGTCAGCCTCCTGCAACACGACGATATCGGCGCGCATCCCTTCGAGAACCTGAAGGATGCGCTGTGGCTGACGCCGGAGATCAAGGCCGACACATTTCTGGATATTGTAGCTGCCAAGCCGCAGAACTGAGGGTATTTTCATATCGCTTTTCAGGGTCAACGGCACCGATTTGGAACCTTTGGAATGGGCGCGGTGTTGCAATTCTCAGCGCGTTCCCTCAAAGGTTTATGAGCATTACATTAAATAAGTTTACACGAAATCAAGCGGGGTTAAACTGCCGCAAAAAGGAAACTCGCCCTTGGACGTTGAATCCACATTCGCCACGATGATCATTGCCGATATCGTGGGCAGTACGCCGCTCTACAAGGCGGTGGGCGATGACGAAGCCCAGCGCCTGATCCAACTTGAGATTGACCGGTTGCGTTCCGTCCTGCAGGAGTTCGGCGGCATTCCGGTCGGACAAAAGGGCGACGATGTTCTCAGCTATTTCGAGAACCCAAGCTCGGCCTACAATGCAGCCCTGAAGCTGATCGAGCCTTCAACCCATACGCCGCTATCCGTCCACGTCGGCGTACATTGCGGCCCCATCGTGATCGGCAAGCGCGGCATCTATGGCGAGGCCGTCAACGTGACCGCCCGTTTTGCAACCGCAGCCAATCCGGGCGAGGCTTGTTTCAGCCAAGGGATCGCTGTCTTGCTGCCCGCCGAACTACGAACCACGCTTACACCGCTGGGCCAGCTTAGCCTCAAGGGGCTTACCGAGGCTCAGACAGCCTATTCGCTAATCCACCCCGAGTCTGACTCGATCATGCAGACTAGGCTGCCGCAGAATTTCGGCCGCACCGAGGAGAACTGGCAGCCCCGCGAAGGCCTGACCCTGATCCTGCGCCACGAGGACCGCGTCTGGCGCTGTCTCGGAAACGGAGAGTTCAAGATTGGCCGCGCGCCTGACTGCGATGTGGTGCTACCGCAGCCCTGGATCTCGCGCCTGCATGCGGTCCTTGCCATGAAAGCGGGTAAGCTGATCCTGACAGACCGCAGCACCTCGGGGACCTACGTGAAGTCAGAATCCGGACGCGAAATCCAACTGAAACGGGAATCGGTCATGCTGGCCGATAGTGGCCTGATCTCACCGACCCTGCCCATCGACATGTCCGAGACCTGCCTGCAATTCGAGCTGCTGGGCCGCAATCAGGTTCCGCAAAACGTGGCGTGAACTACCTCATTTGCACTGGGGGGCCGTGTTAGGTCGGGATTCTCGGGCTGATCCACAAAGGGGCGTGACAACACATCGTTCAAACGATGGAACGGGGCATAGTCCCCCGTCACCGCAGCTTCGATCATCTGCTCAACACGGTGGTTGCGCGGGATGAAGGCCGGGTTTGTCGCTGACATCACCCCGTGCGGGTCCGCCTCGCGTGACATGCGGGCCTGCCAACCCTCAGCCCAGCTATCAAACGCCTCAGGGTTCGTGAATTGGTCCCGCGCGCGCTCACCGCCCAGCGCCCTGAACGTATTGGTGAAATCCGCATGCTCCTCCGCCATACGCTTCAACAGGTCGGTGATCAGCCCAAGATCGCCCTCCTCCTCGCGCGTCAAACCCAGTTTGGCACGGAAGCGGCTCAACCACTCCTGCTGGAGCAAATCGGGCGTGGCGTGTACGATCTCTGTCGCTTCTTCGACACCGTCCCGAGGATCATCGTATTGCTGGATCAAGGCCGTCGCCAGTTGCGCCAGATTCCACACTGCGATTTCGGGCTGGTTGGAAAAGGCATAACGCCCCATCCGGTCGATCGAGCTGTAGACAGTATTCGGATGGTAGCTGTCCATGAAGGCGCAAGGACCATAGTCGATGGTCTCCCCCGCGATCGAGGAATTGTCCGTATTCATCACACCGTGGATGAACCCAACGCTCATCCACGCCGCGATCAGCTTTGCCTGCGCATCGCGAACGGCCCGCAACAGACCCATTGGCCCCTCGGCCTTTGGGTAGTGGCGCTGGATGGCATAGTCGGTCAGTTGTTTCAAACTTTCGACCTGCCTGCGCCCAGCAAAGACCTGAAATGTGCCTACGCGCAGATGGCTCTGCGCCACACGGGTCAGAACCGCCCCGGGCATCGGCCCTTCGCGGTAAACCGCTTCACCCGTTTCTACAGCGGCCAAAGCCCGCGTGGTCGGAATGCCCAGCGCATGCATCGCTTCTGAAACAACGTATTCCCGCAACACCGGCCCCAGCCATGCCCGCCCATCGCCTTGCCGCGAATAAGGCGTCCGGCCCGAGCCCTTTAGCTGAATGTCACGGCGAATCCCGTCTTCGCCCACAGTCTCACCCAGCAAAACCGCGCGCCCATCACCGAGCTGAGGATTATAGGTCCCGAACTGGTGACCCGAATAAAGTTGTGCCAAAGGCTCTGCCCCATCGGGTACCGTATTCCCTGCAAAAGCCTGCGCCATCTCCGTGACATCTCCGGGTGAGATGCGCAAAATCCTCGCCAACCCCTCGTTGAACGCAATCAACTGAGGCTCTTTCACAGGGACCGGAGACTGCCGCGTGTAAAAGGCATCCGGCAAACGGGCGTAGGAGTTATCAAAGGGGATCGTAAGGGGCATTGTGCAAACATATGACCTTAGGCGATGATTGCCATAGCGGATCGTGTGAACCCATGCATAATCGCGCAAACCCAAAGGGCCAAACATGACCGCGCAAGAGATCATCGACCACCTGAACCTGCAAAAACACCCCGAAGGCGGCTGGTACCGCGAGACATGGCGCGCGCAAAACGAAGGCCGTGCCACGGGCACTTGCATCTATTTCCTGCTAGAGGCCAAGGAATCCAGCCACTGGCACCGCGTCGATGCCACCGAGATCTGGCTCTACCACGCAGGCGCCCCTTTGATCTTGTCGATCAGCGAAACCGACCAAGGCCCCGCCACCGACCACCTTCTCAGCCCAGACCTGTCCAAAGGCGCGCCGCAACTGATTGTTCCTGAAGACCACTGGCAAGCGGCCCGAACGACCGGAGGCTATACTCTGGTCAGTTGCACCGTCTCTCCCGGCTTCGAATTCGAAGGCTTCGACCTCGCCGTCCCCGGTTTCGACATCCCTCGCAACCGATAGCAATTGTGGATCCAAACTTCATCTGGCTAAGAATACCTCGGGGGGAGTCGCGCAAAGCGCGGCGGGGGCAGAGCCCCCAACCCCGCACCCACCTATTTCTCGGCCCGGTTCTTCAAAAGCGCTGTCAACAAGGGCACCAGCAACGCTGGTAAAGATCCCAGCGGATTTGCCCCGATACTCTTGACCGCCTGAACCACCTCGCGCGCCTCAGTGGCCATCTCTTCCATCTCGTCTTCAACGTCTGCAATCGCCATGTCGCGAACTTCTACCGCCGGGGCGATTTCATCCTCGACACTGGTCCGCCGCGCAAACAGAACCAGTAGCGCTGCTAAAACCAGGTTTCCTGCCGCCAGCACCGCTGCTGCGCCGGCGGAAGACATCAACGTTTCCAGCGCGAAAAAGATGGCAACATTCAGGGCAACCAGACCGGCCAGTGCAGCGATACCCGCCAGCACCATCAGGATCGTCTGTTGCTGCATGACCGCAAGACGACGACGCGCGATCAGGCGTTCCGTGCGATAGATCGTTACAAGATTTCTGCTAAGTCTGCTCATCTCACCCTCTCTATCTGCTGGCTCGGCCGACCACATACCCAAGCGAGAATGCAATCAGCAGAACTGTAATCGGATAGTCCTTCTGCAAACGGCCAAACTCGGCAACGACATCCTCACCCATGGCCTCGGCCCCGGATAGATCAACGCCATGCTCTTTCAGCAATCGCCGAATCTCATCGCTGGTCTTGGTCGAGGCCTTTTCTTCGGCGCCCACCTCCGCGCTCTCCTCCAACTTCGCGTTGCGAGCCCGCAGCGCCTCAAGTTCGGCTTCCAGTTCCGCTTTTGTCGCCATGAAACAAGACCTTTGTTGAAACAAGTTTACACAAGCGTTGCATATTTATGCCCGCTTTTGAACCACTTGGTCCGAGTTTCCAGCTTAGCTGGCCTGATCCACCGAGACACGGCTGACAATGCCTCCGCCCACCAGGGCCTGCACCCCCGTCGTTCCAGGGCATGAGGTCGGCAAGCCCCGCGCCACGCGGACCGCTAGATAGGCGAAGGCCTGCGCTTCTAGCATATCGCCATCCAGACCCACGGCCTCGACCGGCTCAACCGGGCAATCCAAGGAGACACGCAGCATCTCCATCAGAACGGGGTTATGCCGCCCGCCGCCGGTCACTAGCACGCGCGCCGGAGGTTTCGGGCAATGCTGCATCCCCTGCGCCACACCCGCCGCACACATCGCGGTCAGGGTCGCAACGGCGTCCGCATCGCTCAACTCCCGCACCAGTCGTACCATCTCGGCAAAGTCGTTTCGGTCCAGGGACTTGGGTGGCATGCGCGCAAAGAACGGCTCAGCCAGAAACAGCTCAAGCGCACCGGTTTCCACGGTGCCGCCTCGGGCCACTGCACCGTCGCGGTCCATTGGCTGGCCCAGACGGGCCTGCATCAGATCATCCACAGGCGCATTTGCCGGACCGGTGTCAAAAGCCAGCAACGCCCCCGGTGCCTCAGGGCCATCAAAGGACGGGTCTACATAGGTCAAGTTGCCGACACCGCCGAGGTTCAGGAAACACAGCGGCTCCTGCGCATCGATCCATTTGGCACAGGCGAAATGAAAAAACGGGGCCAGAGGCGCGCCTTCGCCCCCCAAAGCCACATCGTCACTGCGGAAATCCCAGACAACCGGCAAACCCAGCGCCTGCGCCAGACCGACGCCATCGCCCACTTGCAAGGTGCCGCGCCGACGCGGCTCATGCGCAAGGGTCTGGCCGTGAAAGCCGATCAAATCCACCTCTTCGAATTCCGACAGGGCCTCAGCGTGGGCCACTGTAACCAACTCGCCCGCGACCTCAACATCCGCGCCTTGCCATTGTCCCAAGGCGGCCCGAATCACCGCGCGTTCGGCCTCGGAATAGGCGCGATAGCCGGTTTCACCAAAGCTGAAGATCCGATGACCATCGGTTTCGACCACGGCGGCATCCACGCCATCCATCGACGTTCCGGACATCGCCCCAAGCGCACGGATCGGCCCTTGTATCTTGTTGGACTGCCGCACGGCTGCCTCCTGCCTGTATCAGACGTTGCACCTGCCTTCTGAACAATCAGAGCGTGCAACGGCGCCAACCTGCCCCGCCTATGGCAGACAAGGCAAGCGCCTTGCGCCCAAGCCGCAAAGAATTCTGCCCCAAGCGCCATGTATGCGACGCTGACCCAGGGTGTTTTTTCAGCGCAAAAGGCACCTTCCCCTTCCCCACGCCGCCGCCTATACAGTGCCCCGCAACAGTAACCCCGAGGGCACGATATGACCTACCACCCCAAATCGGATTTCATCGCCACGATGATCGAGCGCGGCTTTCTCGCCGACTGCACCGATTATCAAGGCCTTGACGACGCGCTGATCGACGGGGTTCAGACGGCTTATATCGGCTATGACGCCACTGCGCAGTCATTGCATGTGGGGCACCTGATGAACATCATGGTGTTGCGTTGGTTGCAAAAGACCGGCCACAAGCCGATTACCCTGATGGGCGGCGGCACCACCAAGGTAGGCGACCCCTCGTTCCGCTCGGACGAGCGCCCCCTGCTTGGGCCCGAACAGATCGACGCCAACATCGCCGGGATGCAGAAGGTCTTCGCCAAGTACCTGTCCTATGACGACAGCAACACCGGCGCGTTGATGCTGAACAATGCGGAATGGCTCGACAGCCTGAACTACCTCGATTTCCTGCGCGATATCGGGCGGCATTTCTCGGTCAACCGAATGCTGTCCTTCGAGTCCGTGAAATCCCGGCTGGACCGCGAACAATCGCTGAGCTTCCTGGAATTCAACTACATGATCCTGCAGGCCTATGACTTCCTTGAGCTAAACCGCCGCTATGGCTGCGTTCTGCAAATGGGCGGGTCGGACCAGTGGGGCAATATCGTCAACGGTATCGACCTGACCCGCCGCGTATTGGATCAGGAAATCTATGGCCTGACGACGCCTTTGTTGACCACCAGCGACGGCCGCAAGATGGGCAAATCGCAAGGCGGCGCGATCTGGCTGAACGGCGATATGCTGTCGCCTTATGAGTTCTGGCAGTTCTGGCGCAACACAACCGACGCTGACGTAGGTCGTTTCCTGAAGATTTTCACCGAGCTTCCGGTCGATGAGTGCGACCGCATGGGCGCGTTGCAGGGTTCCGAGATCAACGAAGCCAAAATCCGCCTCGCCAATGAGGTCACGACCCTTCTGCATGGTGCCGAAGCCGCTGCCACAGCCGAGGCCACCGCGCGCGAGGTGTTCGAAAAAGGCGGAGTTGGCGGAGACCTTCCGACCCTCACGCTCAGCGCGGATGAGCTGGGCGATGGCATGTCGATCGTGCAGTTGATCGTGAAATCCGGTCTCGCCAAGTCCGGCAAAGAAGCCAAGCGCCTGATCTCGGAAAACGGCGCCAAGCTGGACGACGCGCCGCTGACGGACGCAGGCCTGATGATTGACGCAGGCGCGCTTTCCTCTCCGATCAAACTGAGCGCGGGAAAGAAGCGCCACGCGCTGGTTCAGCTGGGCTGATCTTTCTCGTTTCCGGGCGCAAACACCTGCGCCCGGAGCGCCTTATTTCGTCGAAGCCCAAATCTATGCTAAACTGCTGACTATTGAAGCGTTTTAGTATGATTTGAACATGGTAGTTGCGAACAAATTCACATCTTCCCGCCGCGCGGACGTTGTCTTTGAAGGCGAAAAATTCTCAACTGGCGCGGATGAGGTCACCTGCATCCTGACAACCGACAGCTTGAAGCAAAAGGGAAGCTCTCCGGCTACTGGCCGTTGCGCGATTGTCGAGCGGTTCAACTCGCGCTGGGATGTAAAAGACCTGATTGATCTGGCCGCGGTGCAAAAGGCCCTGTCCAGCAAGTCGACCCTACAAAAGCTTGCAAAGGCAAATTCGGTCGACAAAATTTTGGAGCTTCTGGCGCTGACAGAAATTCAGATGCTGTCCGACTACTCGGAACTGCAGGCACAGACATGCATCAAAGGTCACATCCTGAGCGAAAAACTTGGCGGGCCCGGCACCAATGTTAATCTGACGCCCATGTCGGCCAGCTCGAACTCGACCTACTACAGTGCCTTTGAATCCATGCTGATCAAGAGCTTGCAGGACTTCAAAAAAGAAGAGAAAGCCTCGGGTTATCGGGTCCGCGTCCGGTTTCATGCAAATTGCAGCGGCGGCATGAAACCCTGGTGGAGCAGTGCGTCAAAGGAAACCTCGCGCATGTTGAGCAAACTGCCGAGAACCCTGAAAGCAAGCTGGCGGGTCGACAGTTTTTTCAAAGACGGCAAACCAGGCGAGCGGATCGCAAAGTCGAAATTACCGGCATCGGCAGCAAAGAAGATGCCTAAAGCGACTGGCGCTAAACCGGTGACCTACGCGCTGGCGCTGTAAATCTGCCGAGATGGCGCTTGTTGCAACCGGAGTTGAGTATGCTTGTGTAGGTCGCCGGATTTGGCGACCCACCCAAAGTTTAGGGACTACGTCGCGACGGGCTACTTCTTGCCCTTGCCGCCACCCTTACCGTCGCCGCCCTTGCCGCCACTTCCTTTACCATCGCCACCTTTGCCGCCACCGCCTTTGCCGTCGCCGCCCTTGCTGCCTCCGCTGCTTCCGCCATTTCCGGAGCCACCACCACCGTTTCCGGAGCCGCCGCCCTGTCCATTGTTGCCGCCACCGTTACCGGTGCCCGGCCCTGAACCTCCGTTGTTGCCGCCACCGTTTCCGGGGTTTCCGCCATTTCCATTGCCGTTGCCGGGACCGCCGTTGTTGCCGCCATTGCCTCCGTTTCCAGGGCCGTCACCGCCACCACCATTGCCGGGGCCATCGCCACCGTTACCCGGACCATCGCCCCCATCACCGGGGCCGTCATTGCCGCCTGCGCCACCGTCACCCGCCGGACCGCTTCCGCCGCCGTTGATTGGACCGTCAGACGATCTGTCCTCGCCTTGGTTCGAAGCGGCCTGCACGCTCGCCGTGGGCAAATCGGTCAGTAAAGTGGCCAATCCCGGGCATTGCGCACCTGTAACGCTTAGAGTGGTTTCGAAATCGGCCCGCCTCTGCAGACGCTCCAGAAAGCTGGGCGTAACCTGCGCGCAATCGCACAAACCTGCGTAGTCTCCGGCATTGGCGAGATCACGCGCTATTTTCCAGTTGCAGGTTTCCGGCGCGGCTGCTGCGCTTCCGACCATGAACACCCCGACAAACGGCGCAATCGCAAGCGCGCCAAGTTTTTGCTTTGTACTCTTTAACATTTCAGCACCTCCTGACGAAAAAACACCCGACCGCGTCAGGTTGTTCATTCACGAGTTGGCGATCTTCCGTGAAGCCGATCTGAAAGGTTTCTGAGGATTTCTTCAGAACCCAACGCGGGGTCCAAAGCCAAACCTATAGACAGGACGCGGCTAAACTGTTTATTGAACATATGTTCATTAACCCGCGAGGAGGCCCATCATGAACCTGTCCGACACCGCAGCCATCATCACCGGCGGCGCGTCCGGTTTGGGCGAAGCCACCGCCCGGTACTTTGCCGCACAAGGCGCTCAGGTCACGCTGCTGGATCGCGATGCCGACCGAGGCGCGAAGGTCGCCGCCGAGATCGGAGGGCATTTCAATGAGACCGATGTAACCCAAGAAGCCTCGGTCGCAGCAGCGGTCGGGCTGGCCACGGATAAAATGGGCAAGATCACCGCTGCCGTGAATTGCGCCGGTATTGCGGACGGTATCAAGACCGTCGGGCGCGACGGCCCGCACCCTTTGGACGCGTTCCAGCGCACCATCGACATCAATCTGGTGGGCAGTTTCAATGTCGCCCGTTTGGCTGCGGCTCAAATGGCCTTGAATGAACCCGATGCAGACGGGGCCCGTGGAGTCATCATCAACACCGCATCTATCGCGGCGTTCGACGGGCAAAAGGGTCAGGCGGCCTATGCGGCCTCAAAAGGCGGCGTTGTCGGCATGACCCTACCCATGGCGCGCGACCTAGCCTCAACCGGTATCCGCGTGATGACCATCGCGCCCGGCATTTTCATGACGCCGATGCTGGCCGGTCTGCCGGAAGAGGTGCAAGCCCAATTGGCCGCCGACGTCCCGAACCCACCCCGCTTGGGGGACCCGAAGGAATACGGACGCCTCGCCGCCTTCATCGTCGAGATGGGATATCTGAACGGAGAGGTCATCCGCATCGACGGCGCTCTAAGGATGCGCTAACCCTAAAAACATGAGCGAGCGACAGAAAATGGCGGCAGGTGCGTGGTACACCTGCCTCGATCCGGAACTGGAAGACTTACGCCAGGCCGCCCGTCGCGCCGTTTACGCCCACAACACATGCCAACCCGATGATCGCGGCCCCATCGCGCCCGAGCTGCGTACGCTTTTCGCCGAAACCGGGCATATGTGTTTCATCGAAGCCCCGTTTCATTGCGCCTATGGATTCAACCTCTCTCTGGGCGATCGTGTCTATTTTAATGCGGGCTGCACCGTATTGGATACCGCGCTGGTAAAGATCGGTAACGACACCATGCTGGGCCCTAACGTCCAGATTTACTGCGCCGAACACGCCAAGGACCCCGCCCTACGCGCAGACGGTCTTGAAATCGCGCATCCCGTCATGATCGGCGAGAATGTTTGGATTGGCGGTGGCGCTATAATCCTGCCTGGTGTCTCAATCGGTGACCGGGCCATTGTCGGCGCGGGCAGTGTCGTGACCAAATCTGTCGCACCCGATGAAACGGTCGTTGGCAAGCCCGCACGCCCGATCCGGGGAAGCGCATAAGACGACGCTCAAAGTCTGAGGAAAACGGGCTTCGGTTCGTTTGCTACCCGCCTTCGGCCTTCTCCGCAAGCATCAACCACTCTTCCTCGGAGGCCGACAGTTTCTCCTGCCGTTCGACCAGTGCCTCGGTGGCTTTCTGGAACTTGACCGGCTCACGCGTGAACAGATCGGGGTCTGCCATCAGCTCTTCCAGCTTGGAAATCTCGGCCTCCAGCCGCGCGATCTCGGCCGGGAGCTTCTCTAGCCGGTGTTTTTCCGAGAAGGACAGGCCCGATTTCGGCTTGCTCTCCTGCTTCACCTTTGGCTTAGAAGCTTTTGTTTTCTCTTCTTTCTTGGGGGCAAGATCACCCCGCTGAGCGATATAATCCGACCACCCGCCCGCATAAACGGTCGCTCGGCCATCGCCCTCCATCGCGATGGTTGTGGTGGCAACTCGGTCCAGAAAGTCCCGGTCGTGGCTGACCAGCAGAACCGTGCCGTCATAGTCGTCCAACAGCTCTTGCAGCAGGTCCAGAGTTTCCACATCCAGATCGTTGGTCGGTTCGTCCAACACCAGCAGGTTCGACGGTTTCGCCATCAGCTTCGCCAGCAGCAAACGCGCTTTTTCCCCGCCGGAAAGGGACTTAACAGCCGCTCTTGCCTGGCGTTCATCGAACAGGAACTCTTTGAGGTAACCCACAACATGCTTGGGCTGCCCGCCAACCATGACCTGATCGGCCTTGCCCGACACGCGCATCTCTGGGTCGCCGGTCAGGCTGTCCCAGAGGCTCATTTCAGGGTCCAACTGCGCGCGGGTCTGGTCAAACACCGCGATTTCCAGATTGGTGCCCAGGGTCACAGAGCCCTCATCCGGAGCCTCTTGCCCCAGCAGCATCTTCAACAGAGTGGTTTTGCCCACCCCGTTCGGCCCAACAAAGGCAACCCGATCGCCGCGCTGCGCCAACAGATCAAAGCCGCGCACGATCTGCTTGTCGCCATAGGCTTTGGACAAGGCTTTGGCCTCGATCACCTTGCGCCCAGACTTTGGCCCCGCCTCAAGCGACATTGCCGCCGAGCCCTGGCGCTTGATCTGCGCCGCCTTCTCGGCCCTCAGGGCTTGCAATGCCCGCACCCGCCCTTGGTTGCGCTTACGTCGCGCACTGATCCCTTCGACCGCCCATTTCGCCTCTGACTTGATCAGGCGGTTCAATTTGTGACGCTGCTGATCCTCCTCTTCCCAGACCTTGTCGCGCCAAGTCTCGAACACCTCGAAGCCCTGCTCCTGCCGCCGCACCATGCCGCGATCAATCCACAGGGTCGCGCGGGTCAACGCCCGCAGGAACGCGCGATCGTGCGAGATCAGCACATAGGCAGCCCGCGTCGCGCCCAATTCGCGCTCCAGCCAAGCGATGGCTTCGATGTCCAGATGGTTGGTTGGCTCGTCCAGCAACATCAGGTCCGGCGCTTCGGCCATCAGTTTGGCCAAGGCCGCGCGCCGCCGTTCCCCGCCCGAAGCAGTCTCAACGGGGCGCGATGGGTCGAATTTCAACCCCTCACCGGCCCGTTCGACCTTGTAGAGCTCGCCCGGTTCCAACCCGCTTGAGGCATAGTCGCCCAGCGTCGCGAACTCCTCCATCCCCGGGTCCTGCTCCATGTACCCAACGGATTTGCCGGGAGGCACAACGATCTCACCCTGATCCGCCTCAACCAGCCCCGCCATCACCTTCATCAAGGTGGACTTACCCGAGCCGTTGCGCCCTACAAGCGCAACGCGATCACCCGGCTGGACCACCAGATCCAAACCGGAAAACACCGGATCACCCCCGAAGGTCAGGGAAATGCCGGACATCTGCAACAAAGGAATTCTCGCCATGCCCGCCAGCTAAACCGGCAGCGCTGGCGCGTCAACGCCCACACCTTCTTGTCGTCGAAAATACGGAATTACCGAGCCACCGCCCGCAGCAACCGTTTGCGGGCTGGAGGTATCGCACCGATCTCTAACCCGGTGAACACGTGTAACGTGTTCATATGCCGATCCACCACCGCGTGATCGCTGACCCAACCGCCCATCATCAGATAGGTACGCAGCAACGGCGGCATCCGCAGCATCGCTTTTTTGGCGTCCGGCCTGCGCCGCAGCTTGGACGCAAACCGAAACACATCCGGAGCCTTCACCCGCGGCAGCCAGCGTTTCGGGGCCAAATGACGGTCCTTGAGCATCGCGAACGCGTCCAGATACTCGGCCGTCTCGGTGCCTGCGAATGAGGAACACCCAAACAGCATCTCGATCCCGTTCTGGTCCACATAGGCCGTCATCGCGCCCCACGCGGCACGTAGGATATCCGGGTCTGTCCGGTCGGGGTGGATACAAAACCGCCCCATCTCAACCATACGGCCCGAGAACCCCTCGAGGCTGGACAGATCGTAAAACTGCGCCGAGTAGCTGCGTCCGATCTCAGCGCCGCTCTCCATGGTCAACATACGGAAACAACAGACCAGAGCGCCCTCGTCCTGCAGGTCTTCGACCAGAACATGGGCGCAAACCAGATCGAACGCGTCAGCATCCAATGCGCCGGTGCCAAACGCCCACGTCCGCAGCGCCTGCGCCGCCGCCAGATCTTCGTCACTCTGCGCCAGACGCGCCCGAAAGCGCCCTTTGCTCAACAACACAGCCATGACCGCATCCTCCGCCCTTGCCGACCGGATTTCAACCTTATGGCTCTGCTATCACGGCAGATGTGACCGCCTTGTGAAGACGACACGACAGTCCTGTGACTTAGTTGGTCGCGCCCGGAATGTTAGCTGGGTTGAAGTTGCCGATATTGCCCAGCAGCTGACGCAGGAAGCCGTTGTTCTGGATACTGGATTCGGTCACGCGCCGTTCAAGGGTCACGACGACTCCGTCCTCCAGACCGAACCTCTCGATATTGCGGACGACGCCGCGCTGGTCAAAGCTGATGGCAACCAACTCGCGCGAGACAACCTCGGGCCTTTTGGGGCCGTAAAAGCGCACGCGAGAGGCAACGTAGTAATAGCCCGAATCTTGCACAACGCCGGAAATACCGGGCGCGCCGATGGCTTCGGCCACGGTGTCGCGGGTATCGACGCCCACTTTGATCTCGGCCAGATCTTCGGCCGGCGGAATATAGCCGTGATTCTTGAAGGTTGGCGTACAGGCCGCAATCGCAGCCAGACAGGTAATAAAGACGAGCGATTTCGCTGCTCGTTTCACCTTGTTCACACCCATCACCATATACACCCTCTTGCCTTGATCCGTAACGGCCCCTATCCGCTTACAGAAACCGATGCCCCGGTTCAACACAGGAAAGGGTCACGAATGAGCAACACGACATCTCTGCGGGTGGCCGACCTGCCCCAAAACACGCCAACATCCTTCGAATTGCGCCCAAACGCGACGGAATTGGACGACATCAAAGCTGAGCTTGACCTGCTGGGTCTGCGCAAGCTCAGCTTTGTCGGCAAAGTTGAGGCCGAAGGAAAGAAGGATTGGGTTCTGACCGCCAAACTGGGCGCAACGGTCGTACAACCCTGCGTCGTGACGCTGGAACCGGTGACCACGCGCATCGACGTCCCTGTCACCCGCACCTTTCTGGCCGAATGGGCGGACCCCGAGGATGAAGAGTTCGAAATCCCCGAAGGCGACGAAACCGAGGCTCTGGGCGCCGAAATTGACCCCACCCAGGTGATGATCGAGGCGCTGTCGCTAGCCCTCCCCCTCTATCCACGCAAAGAGGGAGCGGAACTGGAGCAGGCCGACTATACCGAGCCGGGCAAACAGGCCATGACGGACGAAGATGCCAAACCCTTCGCCGGACTGGCGGGTTTGCGCGATACGCTGAAAAAAGACGAGTGACAGGGCAGAGATTTCCTGTCATAGCAGGCGGTCAGAAAAATCGCTTGAACATGTCGAGAATCGCAGTATTTTCGCGCGCTCATCGGATTTAGGGTTGGACAACGTGGGGCATGTACCCTAAACGCGCGTCAAACCACGATAAACGAAATATGAAACCCGGTCGGCGGCGATTCTGCTGACCCTCAGTAGACAAAGGTTGAGACCATGGCCGTCCAACAGAACAAAGTTTCCAAGTCGCGTCGCAACAACCGCCGCGCACACGACGCTCTGGTTGCTGCAAACCCGAACGAATGCCCGAACTGCGGCGAGCTTAAGCGCCCGCACCACGTTTGCGCATCCTGCGGCCACTATGACGACCGTGAAGTCGTCGCTCAGGCCGACGAAATCGACCTGGACGAAGACGCAGCCTAAGCCTGATCGAGCGCAAGCCTTCGCATGACGGAACAACCCACGCACGCCGGACGGATCATCATTTCCGTTGATGCTATGGGGGGGGACGATGGTCCCGTAGCTGTTGTAGCAGGTTTGGCGCAATCGGCGAAGAAGAACCCCGATATTGGGTTTCTGCTGCACGGTCCGGAAGACAAGCTGCGCAAGCTCGTAGCGAAACGGCGCGTCCTTGATGGGCGCGTCGATTTTCGTGATTGTCCAGACGTCGTCACGATGGAGGACAAGCCCAGCCAGGTTGTACGCAACGGCAAGCAAACCTCGATGTGGTCCGCGCTTGAGGCCGTACGTCAGGGTGATGCCCATGGCGCGGTATCCTGTGGCAACACCGGCGCGCTGATGGCGTTGTCGATGATGCGTCTGCGCAAACTGCCCGGTGTCAGCCGCCCGGCGATTGCGATTCTGTGGCCCTCACGCAACCCTCAGGGGTTCAACGTGATGCTGGATGTCGGTGCCGATGTACGCGCCGACGCTAAGGATCTGCTGCAATATGCGCTGATGGGCGCCTCTTACGCGCGCAACGGTATGGCGCTGCAGCGCCCTCGTATCGGGCTTTTGAATGTCGGCACCGAGGAACATAAAGGTCGGGCAGAGCTGAAAGAAGCGCATGCCATGATCACCGACTTCGCCGATTCCGCGAATTTCGATTTCGTGGGCTTTGTCGAAGGCAGCGATATTCCTGGCGACAAGGCAGATGTCATTGTGACCGATGGGTTTACCGGCAATGTCGCGATCAAGACCGGCGAAGGCACGGCCAGCCTGATCGGCGATCTTCTGCGCGAAGCATTCAAATACACACCCCTCTCGCGGCTTGCGTCGGTGTTGGCGATCACCTCGCTGAATCGCCTGAAAAAACGCATCGATCCGCGTCGGGTGAACGGAGGCGTTTTCCTGGGGCTGAACGGAACTGTGGTGAAATCCCACGGCGGCGCGGACGCGACCGGAGTGTCAGCCGCAGTCAAGCTGGCCTTCACGCTGGCCCAATCAGGTTTTGCCGAAAAATTGGCAGCACGGGTTGCATCAACGGCCCAGCTTGCACAAGATGCCGCGCATGCCGCGCCGCAGGCGGAAAAATAACAAAGAAGGCAGTACCTCAAACATGGCAGGCCGTTCAGTCGTTGTAGGTGTCGGACATTATTTGCCCGAACGTGTTGTCCCGAATTCCGAGTTTGAACAGACTTTGGATACGACGGATGAATGGATCCGAACCCGGTCGGGGATCGAACGCCGCCACTTTGCTGCCGAAGGCGAAACCACCTCGGATCTGGCGACCAATGCCGCAAAAGCCGCCCTTGCAGACGCAGGGCTGGAGGCAGACGACATCGACGCCATCGTTCTTGCGACCTCGACCGCTGATCTGACCTTTCCTTCTGCAGCAACGATGGTTCAGGCCCGCCTTGGCATGACCCGCGGCTTTGCCTTCGATGTTCAGGCCGTCTGCGCCGGATTCGTCTTCGCGCTGAGCAACGCAAACGCGCTGATCCTCTCCGGCCAAGCCAAACGTGTATTGGTCATCGGGGCCGAGACGTTCTCCCGAATCATGGACTGGACCGACCGCTCGACCTGCGTGTTGTTCGGCGACGGCGCAGGTGCCCTGATCCTTGAGGAACAAGACAGCGCAGGCACTGCAGCCGACCGAGGCGTTCTGGCAACCGATCTGAACTCGGACGGGCGGTATCAGGACCTGCTTTACGTGGATGGGGGCGTGTCAACGCAATCGACCGGTCATTTGCGCATGCAGGGCAATCAGGTCTTCCGCCATGCCGTTGAAAAACTTGCCAAAACTGCCAATACCGCGCTGGATCGCGCCGGGCTGGCGGCCTCGGACGTGGATTGGATTGTGCCGCATCAAGCCAATATCCGCATCATTCAGGGCACGGCCAAGAAGATGGGCTTGCCGATGGAGAATGTCGTGGTCACCGTACAGGATCACGGCAACACCTCGGCCGCGTCGATCCCTCTGGCCCTGTCGGTTGGCAAACAGCGTGGGCAAATCAAGCAAGGCGATCTGATCGTAACCGAAGCCATTGGCGGCGGGCTGGCTTGGGGCGCGGTTGTTCTGCGCTGGTAACCGGCGCAATTCAGCTTACGCCCCCACCTGCAATTCATTGATATTGACAGTGAATTTGCCCCCGCCCTATGCTTTGACATCAACAGGGGAAAAGGTATGAGCGACAAAACACTGACCCGAATGGATCTAAGCGAAGCCGTCTTTCGTGAAGTTGGCCTATCACGCAACGAAAGCGCGCAGCTGGTGGAAAGCGTTCTGAACCACATGTCCGACGCGCTGGTGCGCGGTGAGCAGGTGAAGATTTCGTCATTCGGCACGTTCAGCGTTCGGGATAAAACCGCTCGTATCGGTCGCAACCCCAAAACCGGCGAAGAGGTTCCCATTCAACCCCGCCGCGTGCTGACTTTCCGTCCGTCGCACCTGATGAAGGATCGCGTCGCCGCCGGGAATCGCAAGTAATCCTAGGACCTCGCGGACATGAGCAAATCTCCCGACGCATTTCGCACCATAAGTGAAGTTGCGGATTGGCTCGGAGTACAGGCCCATGTCCTGCGCTTTTGGGAAAGCCGGTTTACCCAGGTCAAACCCGTGAAGCGGGCCGGAGGCCGCCGGTACTATCGCCCTAATGATATGCGTCTTCTGGGCGGCATCAAAAAGCTGCTGCACGAGGATGGGATCACCATCAAAGGCGTACAGCGGATACTGCGCGAACAGGGCGTTGCCCATGTCGCCGCGCTCTCTCCGTCTCTGGATGATCCCACGGCCGAGAATACGGACAGCACCGTTGTTCCCTTTTCCGCCAAACCTGCCCCGCAGACCGAACAAATCCCAATGGACCTCGACGCACCTCAAGAGGCTGAGGCATCAGAGGAAAGCGCCGAACCAGCCGAGTTGGATGCCGCGCCTTTGGTTGGAGGCATCGCTTCACTGGCATGGAATCGGTCCGAATTCGACGATGAACTACTCAGCCGTATCGCGCCCCTGGCAAAGGATTTGCGCGCATGGTTGAACCGGGTGGAAACACGGGCGGCAGGATAGAAAAAAGGCAATGTTTTCCTCTTGCCCCTGCCGGGAAAACCGTTATGAACACTCCAACGTCGGGCTATGGCGCAGCCTGGTAGCGCGTCCGTCTGGGGGACGGAAGGTCGCAGGTTCGAGTCCTGCTAGCCCGACCAAATCACACCGACGTTTATGGCAGACAGGCCAGATCCCGCTCTGGCATCAGGGGGGATCGAAATGACAGGTGTATGCCCAAACCAGCAGATCGAAGCGATGATCACACGCGGTGAGATCAGTGCCAGCCCGGATGTGATCCCGGCACAGGTGCAACCCGCCAGCCTTGATCTTCGTTTGGGAACAGTGGCTTACCGCGTCCGCGCTTCATTTCTTGCGGGCGAAGGGCGATCGGTCGCCGACCGTTTGGCCGAGTTTGAGATGCACCGGATCGATATCACCGACGGAGCCGTGCTCGAGAAAGGCTGCGTCTATCTCGTGCCGTTGATGGAATCGCTCGCCCTGCCCGCTGAGACCAGCGCGGTGGCGAATGCCAAAAGCTCAACCGGGCGGCTGGACCTGCTGACGCGAACAATCACCGATGGCGGCACCGAGTTCGACCGGGTGCCCGCAGGCTACACCGGCCCGCTTTACGCTGAGATCTGCCCGCGCTCCTTCTCGGTACTTGTGCGCCCCGGCATGCGGCTCAACCAGATTCGTTTCCGTCAGGGTCAGGCCGTTCTGACCGACGCGGAATTGACCGCCCTGCACACCGAATCCCCGCTGGTCGACGGGCCTGCCGTCATTCAGGACGGTCTGGGCTTTTCGGTTGACCTGCAATTGCCCGACACCGATCTGGTCGGCTACCGCGCAAAGCCGCATACCGGCGTGATTGATCTGGACCGGATCGGCGCATACGACCCGCAGGATTATTGGGAAGAGGTGCGCACGAGCGATGGCTGCATCATCCTCGATCCCGGCGCGTTCTATATCCTCGTCAGCCGGGAGGCGGTGCATATCCCACCCATGTACGCGGCAGAAATGGCCCCCTATCTGGCCATGGTCGGTGAGTTCCGTGTTCACTATGCGGGCTTTTTTGACCCCGGCTTTGGCCACGCGGCCGCAGGTGGTGCCGGATCGCGCGGTGTGCTTGAGGTTCGCTGCCACGAAGCCCCGTTCGTGCTAGAACACGGTCAGGTCGTAGGGCGCTTGGTCTATGAGAAGATGTCCGAAATGCCCACGCAGCTATATGGCGCGGGCATTGCCTCGAACTATCAAGGACAGGGACTGAAACTGTCCAAACACTTCAAGGCGGCTACCTAAAACCGCATGAACCGCCGCATCTGACGGGTCATCTGCTTGGCCTGTTTGATACTCTGCGACTGGGCCGGCCCCGGTTTCCCTTTTGGTTGGCTACTGTCCGCATCCGACGAACCGCCCATACGGCTGGCCATATCAAATCCCTTGTCGATCCCCTTGTTGACAAGACGGCGCGTGACCTGGCGGAAGATCATGTCGATGATCCGATTTGCATTCATTGCTCAACTCCGTTTCCTGCGCCTAGAGATAGGGTATCTATACGGCGGCAAAAGGGCTGTCTGATCACTCTTCCTCGAAGAGTTCGGTCTGATCTTCGTCAACTTCGTCTTCGCGCCCCTCGCCCAGTGGGATAGCACCCGGCGGCGGGCGATTTTCCAACAAGCCGGCGGCGCGCAATTCCTTGAGGCCCGGTAGGTCGCGAGCGTTTTCCAACCCGAAATGATCCAGAAACTCGGGTGTGACGACAAAGGTCACCGGGCGGCCCGGCGTCATGCGGCGGCGGCCCAGCCGGATCCACTCCATCTCGAGCAATTGGTCGATGGTCCCGCGTGAGACGGAGACACCGCGTATCTCCTCGATCTCGGCCCGCGTGCAGGGCTGGTGATAGGCCACGATGGCCAGCGTTTCGATCGCCGCACGGCTCAGCTTGCGGGTCTCGACCGTTTCTTTCTGCATCAGAAAGCCAAGGTCAGGGGCGGTTCGGATCGCCCAAGCCTCACCCACCTTAACCACGCGCACACCGCGTCCCTCATAGCGTTTCTGAAGCAATTCAACGGCTTGCGCGGCATTGCTACCATGCGGCATCCGCGCCTCAAGATCGGCATTTGTCACCGGCGTGGCGCTGGCAAACAACACCGCCTCGACCATCCGCTCCTGCTCGGCCAGAGGGGGCGCTTCGAACAGGGTGCCGGTTTCTTCGGGGGCGTCAGTCACGGGTCTCGGTCCTCTTGCGCAGATGGATCGGGGCAAAGGTATCGCTTTGCTTGATCTCCATATGTCCTTCTTTCACCAGCTCCAGTGAGGCCGCGAAAGTCGCCGCCGTAGCCGAGCGTCGCCGCACCGGATCACCGTCCCATCCGTCGGGCAAATAGGTCTCCATATCGGTCCAGGCACCGGCAAACCCGATCAGAGGGCGCATACGTTCCAGCGCCTGCTCCATCGTGAACACCGAGTCTCGGTCCATCACAAAGGGGCGGAATTCATCGCGGGTGCGGATACGCGCATAGCCCTGCATCAGGTCCAGCAGCGTGGCGGAATAGGTCACGGTGCGAATGCGGGTGACATCCTCGGCCTGCCCGCGCTTGAAGAAATCACGCCCTAGCTGGTCGCGTGCCATCAGCCGGGCAGCGGCATCACGCATGGCCTGCAGGCGTTCGAGCTGAAACGCCAGGTGGGCTGCAAGTTCCTCACCCGAGGGGCCCTCGTCATCCGGGTCAGGTGGCAGCAGGAGGCGGGATTTGAGAAAGGCCAGCCAAGCGGCCATCACCAGATAGTCGGCAGCCAGTTCGATCCGCAGCGCACGCGCCTTTTCGACAAAAGCCAGATATTGCTGCGCCAGTGCCAGAACCGAGATCTTGCGCAGGTCGACCTTTTGCGTCCGCGACAGGGTCAGGAGCACGTCCAACGGGCCCTCGAACCCGTCGACGTCAACGATCAGCGCTTCGGCTGCCAGCCGGTCGGCGACCGAAACCGGATCTTCGCTGAAAAGATTATCGTTCATATACCTGCCCGCCCATTAGGGCAGATAGTTCAGCCTCAGTGGCCTCGATGTCAAGTTCGGCGGGCTTTTTGCGCATGGCCAAGGCCCGATCTGCGCGGGCCTGCGCCGCCTCCGTCATCTGGCCTGCGGCCTGAAGCACATCACGACGCTCAGCGAAGCTGCCGTTGCAGTGCAATACGACATCACAGCCTGCCTGCAAGGCCTGTGCCGCGCGCTCGGACGCCAACCCGCTGAGCGCCTTCATGGTGATGTCATCGGTCATGACCAGCCCGTCAAAGCCGATCACCTCGCGTATGACCTTCATCATCGGAGCCGAGATCGTGGCCGGAGTCGGGTCGATTTGTTCGAACACCAAATGAGCGGTCATCGCCATTGGCAAGTCGTTCAGAGCCTTGAACGGGGCAAAATCGGTCTGCGTCAGCTCTTCGAGCGTCAGGTCGACGCGCGGCAGATCGAAATGTGTGTCCAGCGTGGCCCGACCGTGACCGGGCATGTGCTTGACGACAGGCAATACCCCGCCATCCAAATGCCCCTGCGCAACCGCGCGCCCCAGTTGAGCGATGCTTTCTGCATCGCTGCCGTAGCAGCGGTTACGTAGAAAGGCGTGGGTTTCCGGGCGCGCGACATCCACCATCGGCGCGCAGTTGCTGTCGATCCCCAGCTCAAAGAGCTCATGCGCAATCAGGCGATAGCGCAGGTACATGGCGCGTTCCGCATGCTCTCCGGCCCGTTCAGCATGATCGAGCGGCGGCATCCATTCGCGCGCCAGAGGGGCGCGCAGACGTTGAACACGGCCTCCCTCCTGATCAATCGTTATGGGACAATTCCGCCCTACTGCCTCGCGAAAGTCATCGCACAGGGCCCGGACCTGATCGGCACTTTCGATATTGCGGGCGAACAGGATGAACCCAAACGGGTTCATCTCTCGGAACAGGGCCCTTTCGTCATCGGTCAGCCGCAGCGCTTCTGCGTCAGAAATCGCGGCGCCGAACGTCACCTGACGGCCACCGGGATACAGTCGGCCCCTTGCGCCACCAGTGCCGCACAGAATTGGCGCGAGTCGCTCAGGTTATCAAAGCCAAGCACGCGCAATCGGTAAAAGGTTCGACCGCCGCTTGAAGTTTTCTGGATAACGCGCTGTTTTCCATCCATATACTCACCGAACTGACCGTTCAGGCGCGCCCATTCGGACCTGGCGACATCCGCGCTTTCAAAAGCGCCAAGCTGCGCCAGACGAGTGCCTTTGCTCAGCGTGTCAGGGTCCACATCCAGCCCAACGGCGGATTTGACGGCCGCGTTGATCGCTGCCTCAGACGTCTCGGTGACCACCGCACGGCGAGCCGGACGGGTCTGGGGGCGCAATGAGCGGCGCACGCCCGGAAGCTCTGCAATGGCCGGGTCTGGCAGGGCTGCTGCGAAATCCGCAGGGTCAATCGCCGGCTCTTCCTCGGGTGTCACCAGAGAGGCCAGCTGCACGCCATCCTCGGTTTGTTCATCGTTAGAACGCGCCGCCTCGCCCGCGAGTTCGGCAACCAGAGCGTCCACTGCGTTCTGCCGCAGCGCCGCGGCTTCTTCGTTCGAGATCGGCTCTTCAACGACATGAACAGCTTTGGTCGGTTTCAATTCACCGGCGGGCAGGTCCTCATCGGTCAGCGAGACTGGACGCGGGGCGAGGATCAGGCGATCCGCAGGGGCCGCTGCCGAGCCTTCGGCAGCAACCGCATTCACGGCCAGACCCTGATGATCTGCGGGGCGTCCGCCCGGATTTTCGGGCTGAATGCGCATCGGACCTTCGGCAGCTCGGACAACAGGCACGCCGCTGACATCGCGCATCACAAGCTTGTAACTCCAGATTCCGATCCCGGCGACCAGCGCCAGGGAGGCGACCGCCCCTAACACATTCATCGCCTTGCCAACGCCAAAACCGCTGCGCGGCGCGGCATGGTCGGCCATTTCGTCAGGGTAATCATACCCATCATCGGCATAGGATTGATTCGGGTAATGCATCTGCCCGGGGCTTTGATGCCCCGAGTAATCGTAACTCGTCATGTCCGCCTCACCGCCCGATTGCGCCTGAAATTAAAGCGCGCGGGTCATTTCTTGTCTGCCTCAGACCGGCGGTTCGGGCGGTATTGGTTACCGCATCTCCTGCGCCGGAGTAACGCCAAGAATACCCAAGCCTGCTGAAATCACAACAGAAACGGCACGGGCCAATGCGATTTTCGACTGGCTTGTGGCAACATCGCCATCCTGGATGAAGCGCAGCTGAGTTTCTTCATTGCCCTTGTTCCACAGAGCATGAAAATCCCCTGCCAATTCATACAGATAGAACGCAACGCGGTGCGGTTCGTTAGTGCGCGCGGCAATTTCCACAAGTCGTGGCCATTCAGCCAGTTTCTTGGCCACAGCCATCTCTGAGGCATGGTCGATCTTGCCCAGATCCGCGCCCACAAGGGTCGCATCATCGGCGGCAATTTCGGCCTCAGCGGCGCGGCGCAGCACGCTCATGACGCGGGCATGGGCATATTGCACGTAGAACACGGGGTTCTCACGGCTCTGCTCCAGCACCTTGTCGAAATCAAAATCCAGAGGCGCGTCGTTCTTGCGCGTCAGCATTACGAAACGGGTCACATCCGGGCCCACCTGATCGACCACATCGCGCAGGGTGACAAAGTTTCCGGCCCGCTTGGACATCTTGAACGGCTCACCATTTTTCCACAGCTTCACCAGTTGGGTCAGCTTGATATCCAGTGGCACCTTGCCGTCAGAAAGCGCCGAAACAGCGGCCTTCATCCGTTTGACATAGCCACCATGATCCGCGCCAAACACGTCGATTAGCGCGTCAAAACCACGGCTGACTTTGTCATAGTGATAGGCGATATCCGGGGCGAAATAGGTCCAGGCACCATCCGATTTCTTTACCGGACGGTCGACGTCATCGCCATGTTCGGTCGATTTGAACAGGGTCTGCTCGCGCGGCTCCCAATCCTCGGGCTTTTTGCCTTTGGGCGGCTCCAGCACGCCTTCGTAGATCAGTCCCTTGTTGGTCAGCGACTGCAGCGCAGCCTCAATCCGGCCCGTGCCATAGAGGGATTTCTCCGAGAAGAACACATCCATTTCAACGCCCAGCGCCTTCAGGTCGGCGCGGATGAGATCCATCATCGCGTCGGTGGCGAAGTTGCGCAGATCTTCCAGCCATTCGCTCTCGGGCTTGTCGATCAGGCTGTCGCCGTATTTCTCTTTCAGCGCCTCGCCGATCGGGATTAGGTAGTCACCGGGATATAGACCCTCGGCAATCTCGGGGCTGAGGCCATTGGCCTCGCGATATCGTTCGTAGGCCGAGCGCGCCAACACATCCACCTGCGCGCCACCGTCGTTGATGTAGTACTCACGCGTCACGTCATGACCTGAATAGGCCAGCAAGCTCGCCAGCGCGTCTCCGAAAACCGCACCGCGCGTATGACCCACATGCAGAGGGCCGGTCGGGTTGGCTGAGACATATTCCACGTTGACCTTCTGCCCCTGCCCCATGGTCGAGCGGCCATAGTCAGTGCCCATCTCCAACACGCGCGCCATAACACCCTGCCAGACCGTCGCGGCCAGACGCAGGTTCAGGAACCCCGGCCCCGCAACCTCAGCGCTGGTGATCCGATCATCGGCGGCCAGTTTGACCGCCAAAGCATCCGCAATGTCGCGCGGCTTCATCTTTGCGGGCTTTGCCAGCACCATCGCCGCATTGGTCGCCATATCACCATGCGCGACATCGCGCGGCGGCTCGACCGCCACGTTGTCAAAGCTCAACCCTTCTGGCAGAGCGCCTTCGGACTGCATCTGCGCCAACGCGTCCAGTACAAGGCCGCGGATCTCGGAAAACAGGTTCATTTCGGATGTCCTTTTGCTTGCCGGGCGGTTTACCACGCAAAGCGTCAAGGTCAATGGAAGGCATCGGTTTGGGCTTGGATTGTCTACGAACACCGCTAATTTGGGCAGGATTGCAAAACCGGAGACGACCCATGCGCCTAGTCCTGCCCCTTGTCCTTGCCCTAGCGACGCCCGTATGGGCCGAGATGCCCACGCCCAAGGGGCACGTTCTGCTGACATTGGGCGGCGCCGTCTCTGAGACCAACCTGCCAGCGCGCGGCGAGAATGACGGCGGTCTGCTTGGGTATCTGGAGGTCACTCACAATGGAGCCGCCGGTTTCGACACCGCGATGCTGGATGCGCTTGATCAGACCGAAATCACGATCCCCTACGGCCCCGAAGGCAACAAACGCGAGATCACTTTCTCTGGCCCTCTTCTTTCGGCGGTGATGACTATGGCCGGAGCCGAAGGGAAAACCGCCAAACCCATGGCGCTGGACGGCTATCAGGCGGAAATTCCTTGGAGCAGTATCGTGGCCCACAGCCCCATTGTCGCGACTCATGCGGATGGAAGCCCGATGGGCATCGGCGGCTACGGTCCCACCATGATCGTGTTCCCTCCAACCGACGACACTGATCTGGCGCAGGAACAGGCCGGTCAGCAGGTCTGGGCGCTGGCCTATGTCGGGATCGAATAGTTACTGGCCTGTCAGGCGCTTGTGATCCTGCAGCGCAAACCGATCGGTCATACCCGCAATGTAGTCTGAAACGATCCGCGCCAACGCGGTCTCATCTTGCGCCGCTTCGATATCGTCATGCCAGCGGGTCGGCATCTGCTTGGGATCATTCAGGTAGATCGGGAACAGATCTTCGACGACGCGAGCCACTTTTCCCCGCACTTCCATTACACTGGGCGCGCGATACATCCGCGCAAACAGAAAAGCGCGTATCTCCTTGAGTTGCACCCAAAGCCCGGCAGAAAACTGAATGACCGGAGCGCCATAGTGCCTGATATCCTCAACCGACTGCGCCCCCGATCCGGCAATAAGCTCTCGCGATGTATCAATCACATCCGAGACCATGACACCAAAAACCCGTCGCAACGCCTCATGCCGGCGGCGATACGGATCAAGCCCAGGATAGGCCCGGTCAACTGCCGCATAGCACTCTGCTACAATCGGGAGTTGCTGGATCTCATCGTCAGAGAACAGACTGGCCCTAAGCCCATCCAGCAGATCGTGGTTGTTGTAGGCAATATCGTCCGACAGGGCCGCCACCTGCGCCTCGGCGCTGGCGTGGGTGTGCAGTTCCAGATCAAATCCACCGTTGCATTCGGCCAGAGCCCAAGGCAGCTCTCCGGTCACCGGTCCGTTGTGCTTTGCGATCCCTTCCAGACATTCCCAAGTCAGATTGCAGCCGTCGAACTCGGCATAGTGGCGCTCCAGCTTGGTGACGATGCGGATGGCCTGCGCATTGTGGTCAAAACCGCCATAGGGCGCCATCAACGCGTGCAGCGCGTCCTCACCCGTATGACCAAAAGGCGTGTGACCCAAATCATGCGCAAGCGCGATGGCCTCCGTCAGTTCTGGGTTCAGGTCCAAAGCCCCCGCAATAGTCCGCGCAACCTGAGCCACCTCGATCGAGTGTGTCAGGCGGGTGCGGTAGCTATCGCCTTCATGTTCAACAAAAACCTGCGTCTTGTGCTTAAGCCGCCGGAACGCGCTGGCATGAATGATGCGATCCCGATCACGCTGAAAGCATGACCGGAAACTGCTTTCCTCCTCAGGCACCAACCGCCCCCGTGCGCGGCCTGGATCCGAGGCAAAACCCGCTCTGTCCAAAAGTCTGGTCCTTGTCGCCTGTCGATAGGTTTCATATATTGTACGTTGGTTGGGAATTAAACCTTTGGAGTCCGGCATGAATCTGCCTCCGACAGTCACAGAACGAGCGTTTGAGCGCCTTGCTGAAATCGGTGCTGCCAATCAGGGTCAGGCCTTGCGTGTCGCCGTTGAAGGCGGCGGATGTTCCGGTTTTCAATACGAAATCGCGTTGGACGAACCAAAAGAGGACGACCTTGTGCTGGAAGGCAAAGGCCAAAAGGTGATTGTCGACTCGATCTCCCTGCCCTTTCTGGAAAATGCGGTCATTGATTTTACCCAGGAACTGATCGGCGCGCGGTTCGTGATCGAAAACCCCAACGCGACGTCCTCCTGCGGATGCGGCACGTCGTTTTCCATGTAAACCACGTGAGGACTTTGCCCCCACACCCCCAAGGTATTTTCAGCCAGATGAAGCAGGGATCCACTCTCCGACCTGAACGCCGGAGAACTTCACCTGGCGCGGTCATCGGCGCCTCCGCCAGTACCGCATCTCATTGCTACAACCAAATTGGTTAAGGATCCGTTTCTTCATCTGGCCAAAAATACCTCGGAGCGCGAGGCAGAGCCTCGCAACCCCACCCACCACCTTGCCGCTGGGATCATTCTGGGCGATAGGTTGCCAACAGCTTCGGAGGATCGCGCATGAAAATCGCCACGTTCAACATCAATGGCATAAAGGCGCGGGCCGAAGCCTTGCCACGTTGGTTGGATGATGCCCAGCCAGACGTGGTTCTTTTGCAGGAAATCAAATCCGTCGACGAGAACTTCCCCCGCGAACTCTTCGAAGACCGCGGATACAATGTCGAGACACATGGTCAGAAAAGCTTTAACGGTGTGGCAATCCTCTCGAAGCTACCTTTGGAGGATGTAACGCGCGGCTTGCCCGGTGACGATGAAGATGAACAAGCGCGTTGGATCGAAGCAACGGTTGTTGGAAAGCAGGCGCTGCGGGTCTGTGGCCTTTATCTACCGAACGGAAACCCAACGCCCGGGCCAAAATACGACTACAAACTGGCGTGGATGGAGCGTCTGTATTATCGCGCCCGTGCCCTGTTGGCCAGCGAAGAGCCTGCGTTGATGGCGGGCGACTACAACATCATTCCCCAAGCAGAAGATGCAAAGCGCCCCGATGCATGGCGCGAGGACGCATTGTTCCGGCCCGAAAGCCGGGCCGCGTTCCGCAAGATCCTGAACCTTGGCTTCACCGAGGCGCTCCGTGCCCGTGTGCAAGGTGCAGGCCACTATTCTTTCTGGGACTATCAGGCCGGAGCCTGGAACAAGGATGACGGCATTCGCATCGACCATTTTCTGCTGACCCCGCAGGCCGCAGACCTGATGCGGGACTGTCAGATCGACAAAGAGGTGCGTGGGCACGAAAAACCCTCGGACCACGTGCCGGTTTGGGTCGATTTGGACATCTGAGATCAGACGGTCGGGTCGTAGCTGTAGATCCAGTCGTATTTACGCGACAACCTCGGTCCAATTGCCATTAGCGCAACTTGTGCCGCAAGTCGCATGGGCCCACTCAGGTGAAAGTTCCGAGCATTTGCCCCTGCTGCCGCAACCACACGCTGAGCCCTTGGACGACGACGAGTCTCATAAGCTTCAAGCGCGTTCGCCACGCCTGACTGTTCGTCAAAACAACGCGCTAGAACCCAAGCGTCTTCGAGAGCAAGGCAGGCTCCCTGCGCCATAAACGGCAGTGTGGGATGGGCCGCATCCCCTAACAATACTATACGCCCATTTTGCCAGCGCTCCGCAACAGGTCGCATGAACAAAGCCCAGATGTTTGGCTCATGAACCTGTTCGAGGATTTCCCCCACAAGCCCACCAAAATCTGAAAACCGAGCCCGCAATTCCACTGGGTCGCCGCGCTGTCGCCAGCCCTCTTCCTTCCAGTCCGATCGCTCTTCAATCGCGACGATGTTCATCATTGTGTGGTTGCGCAGTGGGTAGGTTACAACATGCCTCCCTGGCCCCATAGTCAAGACGGCGCATGATTTTTGATCACGACGCGCCCACGGTATCATTGCCCGCCAAGCCACTTGATGTGTGAATTCTGGCGCTTTGGGACCATTCAGACTGGAGCGGATTTCACTTCGACCCCCATCAGCGGAAATTGCGCAATCGACACGTAATCTTGCTCCATCCTCCAGAACCAATTCGGCCTCCGAGGGGTACTTGTGCACCTGCGTGACACGCTTGCCCAACTGGAGCTTCACCCCTTCACGAATGGCTGTTTTGTGCAGCAAGCCCAGTAGGTCGGCACGATGGTAGTAATAGGTCGGCCCGGCGGCAGGCGCCGGTATTTCACTGACAGAGCGCCCTGCCCGATAGTCGCGCAGCACTGTTCCGAAGGATCGCACTCCCGCCTCCGGCGTTTTTCCTACGACTTTCAGGGCACGCAGAACGCACATCCCGTTGGCGCTGATCTGAAGGCCTGCTCCGACCTCGGTCAGCGCTGGGGCCTGCTCTAGCACCGTCACCTGCGCCCCGCGCTGGCGCAGAGCCAACGCCGCCGCAAGGCCGCCAATGCCGCCGCCAACCACGCAAAACTTCAAACCGTTGATCTTCATGGCCTTGCCTTAACGCAAAAACGCCGGAGCGACAGGCCCCGGCGTTTGAATTATTCACTTTATCAGGACGATCAATCGTCGCGATGGACCTTTTCGCGACGTTCATGCCGTTCCTGGGCCTCGAGCGTCATGGTCGCGATCGGGCGCGCATCCAAACGCTTCAGCGAGATTGGGTCGCCTGTTTTTTCGCAATACCCGTATTCGCCTTCGTCGATCCGGCGCAGGGCCGAGTCGATCTTCGCCACCAGTTTGCGCTGACGATCCCGTGTGCGCAGTTCGAGCGCGCGGTCGGTTTCCTCACTGGCGCGGTCGGCGACGTCCGGAATGTTGCGGGTGTTGTCCTGCAGCCCTTCGATCGTGTCGCGGCTGCCTGCGAGTAGTTCTGTCTTCCAATCCAGCAGCTTGCGGCGAAAATACTCAAGCTGCAGATCATTCATGAAAGGCTCATCTTCGGCCGGACGGTAGTCCTCCGGCAGAAAAACTTCCTGCTTCATATTTGCTCCCTCGGTATGGCCTGTAACGTCGGTCACGGTTGCTTCACCAGACATTTGGCTCTCCCTTCTGCGCAGCGTTTAGCCGACGGGCACTGGAATGTCACTACACAAACGTAGAACCGACGCCCCGTCGCAAGCCTTCATCTAAATATGAGACTTAAAACAACAAATCCTTGTTTTTCTGTGAAAATCGACAGGCAATTTCAGGGCACTACTCAACCCTCGGGAAAGGCACCTGCCTGCGAATCATACAAAAGCGGTTGGACTCGCTGGTAAATTTGATTCACCGACGCAGCGGCCCGGCTTGTCAAATTCCCCATCGCTCTGTAACCCGGACACCACAGTTTCGCCGGAAACAGCAAGAGGACCCGATGACCGCACGTTTTCAAGGCACAGCCGAATATGTCGCCACCGATGATTTGACCATCGCCGTGAACGCCGCCGTCACGCTGGAGCGCCCCTTGCTGGTCAAAGGGGAGCCCGGCACTGGCAAGACCGAATTGGCAAAACAGGTCGCCGGCGCGTTGAGTCTGCGCATGATCGAGTGGAATGTAAAATCCACCACGCGCGCGCAGCAGGGCCTCTACGAATACGACGCCGTAAGCCGGTTGCGGGACAGCCAGCTGGGCGAAGAGCGTGTGCATGACGTCTCGAACTACATCCGCAAGGGCAAGCTCTGGCAGGCGTTTGAGGCCGACGAAAAGGTCGTGCTGCTGATTGATGAAATCGACAAGGCCGATATCGAGTTTCCCAATGATCTGCTGCAGGAACTCGACAAGATGGAGTTCCATGTCTACGAGACAGGCGAGACGATCAAGGCCAAGAACCGCCCGATCGTGATCATCACTTCGAACAACGAAAAAGAGCTGCCCGACGCTTTCCTGCGCCGCTGCTTCTTTCACTATATCCGCTTCCCGGATGAGGCCACGATGCGCCGCATTGTCGAAGTCCATCATCCTGGTATCAAGGACGCGCTGCTGACCACCGCGCTCACGCAGTTCTACGAAATTCGCGACACCCAGGGCCTCAAGAAGAAACCCTCAACCTCCGAGGTTCTGGACTGGCTGAAACTGCTACTGGCCGAGGATCTGAGCGCCGAAGACCTCAAACGCGACGGGGCCAATGCGCTGCCCAAACTGCACGGCGCGCTGCTGAAAAATGAACAGGACGTGCATTTGTTTGAGCGATTGGCCTTCATGGCACGCAGTCGACGTTGAACAGGGTGTGAGCGCGGCTTGCTTCTTGGCGGTCCGGGTGTCAGCATCCCAGAAACCAAATAAGCAGGACGCATCGCTTGGCCAAAGACCTCAAAATCCGCCCACTGACCGCCGAGGACAAGACCCAATGGGCCGAGATGTGGCGTGATTATCTTGCGTTCTATGAAACCACCCTGCCCGACACGATCTATGAGACGACATTCGAACGTCTGCTGGGCGATGACCCGCAGGATTTCTCGGGCTTTGTTGCCGAACAGGACGGCAAGCTGGTCGGATTGACGCATTTCCTGTTTCACCGTCACGGCTGGAAGGTGGAAAATGTCTGCTATCTGCAGGACCTGTTCGCCCGCCCCGAGGCGCGTGGAACCGGCGTAGGGCGCGCCTTGATACAGGCGGTCTATGATGAGGCCGATCGCCAAGGTGCTCCGTCAGTCTACTGGCTGACGGAGGAGTTCAACCACACCGCACGCCAGCTCTATGATCGGATTGGCACCGTGACGCCGTTCATAAAGTACAATCGCGCATGAAGCGGTTTGTCGCATTCATCGCAGTGCTGGCGCTGTCGGCCTGTACCACGGTCGAACGGATCGAACTGCCGGACAACGCCAAGGTCGTTGAGCAATCCCTGCCCCCCACCAAGTCGTTCTCGGCGTCGCGGCCAACGCCCCCTGCGCGGTCCAATACGAACATAGCTGCCGACTTCCTTGACCTGCATTTTGCGCTGGAAAGCGGCGTGGAACTGCCGGTTTTCACGAGGTTCGAAACACCCATCACCGTGCGCCTGACCGGCACGCCCACGGCCAGTATGCAGCGCGACCTGAACAGCCTGTTGAACCGCATTCGGCGCGAGGCCAGGATCGACATCCGGCAAATTCCCGAAGGTCAGGCCAACATCACCATTGAGGCCGTCACCCAGCGCGACATCCAACGCATCCTGCCCAATGCTGCCTGCTTCGTGGTCCCCAATTCATCGAGCCTCGAGGAATACCGCCGCGACCGCCGCAAGCCCAAAAGCAGCTGGACCGAGCTTCAACGGCGCGAGCGTCTGGGCATTTTCATCCCCGCAGATGTCAGCCCACAGGAAATCCGCGATTGCTTGCATGAGGAACTGGCGCAGGCGCTGGGGCCGCTCAACGACCTCTATCATCTGCCTGATTCCGTGTTTAACGACGACAATATTCACACCGTTTTGACAGGGTTCGACATGCTGATCCTGCGGGCGGCCTACTCTCCTGAACTGCGCTCGGGCATGACCCGTGAACAGGTCGAGGCCGTGATCCCCGGCCTGCTCAGCCGCCTCAACCCGCGCGGCGACCGGCTGCCGGTGCAACCGTTGACCGAAACCCCGCGCGAATGGGTCGACGCGATCAATAAAGCCCTCGGCCCCGGTCCCGGATCCCCCAGACAGCTGCGCGCAGCAAAACGCGCGGCCGAGATCGGACGGCGACAGGGCTGGACCGACCACCGCCGCGCCTATCCACACTACCTGATGGGCCGCATGATCCAGTTTCGCGATCCCGCCGCCGCCTTGCAGAACTATCAGATCGCGCTGCAATTCCTGAACGCCACCCCCGGAACCGAGGTTCACCGCGCGCATGTCACGGCCCAAACAGCCTCTTTTGCGCTGGCGCAGGACAGAGGGCCCGAAATCCTGCCCGATCTGAACTCCGCAATTGACGTGATAACAAGGGCAGAGAACGCCTCACTTCTGGCGACGTTGCTGCTGTTGAAATCCGAGGCTCTGAAACAAGCCGGACAGGAGCAGCAGGCACGTGCCGTCAGGCTGGACAGTATCGGATGGGCGCGATACGGGTTTGGCTCGGATCTGGTGGCCCGGTCTCTGGCAGAGGGCAACGCTGGAACGTCGAGAAACAATACAGGCGGATGACAGACGAATGCTCGTAGTAGTGGGAATGGCTGTTTTGGGTGCGATCCTAGGCGTAATGGCCGCGCGCAAGCGCAACGGCAACCGGGCCGACATGGCGCAATACGCCGCCGGTTACGGCATCGCCTTTGCGCTTTTGGGCCTGATCCTGTCTCTGATCCTTGTGCGGTTCTTGGTGTAGCCCATGTTCCTGCCCTTTTTCGAAAACCTCAGAAAAGCAGGCATCCCGGTCTCACTGCGGGAATATCTGACCTTTCTGGAGGGGATGAAAAAGGGCTTGGCCACGTATGATGTCGAGGCGTTCTACTACCTCGCCCGCGTCTCGATGGTGAAGGATGAACGCAATATCGACAAGTTCGACCGCGCTTTTGCCGCCAGTTTTGAGGGGCTGGGCGAGATCAGTTTCGATCAGGTGCTGGAGGCGGTCGACATCCCCGCGGACTGGCTGGCCAAGATGGCCGAAAAACACCTATCAGACGAGGAAAAGGCCGAGATCGAAGCCCTTGGCGGCTTTGACAAGCTGATGGACACTTTGCGCGAACGCCTGAAAGAGCAGCAAGGCCGTCACCAGGGGGGGAACAAGTGGATCGGCACGGCGGGGACCTCTCCGTTCGGGGCCTATGGCTACAACCCCGAAGGCGTGCGGATCGGCCAGAAGGAAAGCCGCCACCAGCGTGCGGTGAAAGTCTGGGACAAGCGCGAATTCAAGAACTTAGACGACACTGTTGAACTAGGAACGCGCAACATCAAGGTCGCCTTGAAGCGTCTGCGCCGCTGGGCCCGCGAGGGCGCGGCAGAGGAGCTGGACCTGGACGGCACCATCCGCGCCACTGCCGAACACGGCTATCTCGACGTCAAAACCCGGCCAGAGCGGCATAACGCGGTAAAGGTCCTGCTCTTTCTCGACGTCGGCGGATCCATGGACCCGCATATCAAGGTGGTTGAAGAGCTGTTCTCGGCCGCACGGACCGAGTTCAAGCATCTGGAATACTACTACTTCCACAATTGCCTCTATGAAGGCGTCTGGCGCGACAATCGCCGCCGTTGGGACCAACAGATCCCAACCCACGAGGTGCTGCGCACCTATGGCGGCGACTACAAATGCATCTTCGTCGGAGACGCATCAATGAGTCCCTACGAGATCGCCTACCCCGGCGGCGCCAACGAGCACTGGAACCAAGAAGCAGGCCAAGTCTGGCTACAGCGCGCACGCGAGCAGTGGACCTCAAACCTTTGGATCAACCCGGTGCCCGAGAAATACTGGGGCTACACCCACTCCATCGGCATGATCCAAGAGATTTTCGAGGACCGCATGGTGCCAATGACGCTGGCTGGGTTGGAACAAGGCATGCGAGAGTTGACTCGCTAGACGTCATTGCGCGCCGAAGTAGATCAACGCTGCCAAAAACAAGACAAAGTCATAGATTTTGCCCTCGAAATAGCTTCAGAGGAAACAATCGAAGCAATATTCCCCGCATTTTTGAGATTCGTGGTATAAACCAAACGGATCGATGCTGGGGGGCTGAGATGACCAAATCTAAACTTCGCAATTACCTGACATCTTTTTTGACCATTTCTGCATTGGTGCTGGCGTCCGGTGCCGTTGCGACTTTTGCCTTTGCGCCGGATGCGGCTTACGCAAAAAACGATAAAGGCAACGGCAAAGGCAGGGGGAACGGAAGGGGCAACGGAGGTGGCAAGGGGAATTCCGGTAAGGGAGGAAAAGACGGGGGCAAAAGCGGCGAAAAGGGAAAATCTGGCAAAAGCAACGGTGCAAAAAATGCCGGTAAGGATCACGGAAAAGCCAAATCCAAAACCCTGAGTTCTCGCAACCTATTCGGAAGTAGCAACAAGCAGAAAGCGAAGTCCAAAACCCAACGCTCTGGCAACCTTTTTGGAAATGGCAACAAGCAAAAAGCCAAGTCCACAACTCAACGCTCTCGCAATATATTCGGAACTGGCAACAAGCGGAAAGCGAAGTCCCAAAAACCTTCCAACAACAAGTCGCGAAGCGGCAAGGTTCAGAAAACAACACTTGCGAACGTTGGGCGAGAATTCAAACGCGATGTGGAAGAACTGTTCGGCAAACGCTCACGCGTGCAACCCAGGGCCAGCGGAAAACGCGTAAACAAGGCCTACCGCAAAGCGTCCATTGCTCCGGTCGAATACTCCCCGCGACCGGTTGCCCGCTCCGACTATCGCACCAAGCGATACGACGAACAAAACCCGGACAAGCTTAGATACCGCGATCCGCTTGTGGCTGCGATCACCGACCCGTATGGCTCGGACAAGCTGCGCAACCTGAACGCATCGAAAGCAGCGGCTCCGGCGTTTCGCAACGCGTCTCCCAACAGCAATGTCGGCAAGATCGCGACCTATCAGGCCGCCGCGGAAGCCTACTATGACCTGCGCGGGGATCTCTATGACGCCCGGCGCGAGTTGCGGGATCTGAACGAAAGCTACGACGGCCGTAGCAGCGACGACATTGCCGACGACATTGCCGCGCTTGATCCCTCAGACCCCAACTACCAAGACGACCTGAACGCGCTTGAGGATGAACTGCGTGACGCCGAAACCTATGAAGAGGCACGTGACGACCTGCGCGCAGATGTACGGGATTTGCGCCACGAAACCCGCGACGCCCTGCAGGACGCAGAGACCGCCTTCTTCGACGCGTCCAAAGGCCGGACGGTGACCAAAGGCACTTTGTCTCAGTTCCACGGCTACCTGGATCTGCCGCAGCCGCGGCATCGCTACAAGGATGGAGTAACAATCCAGCCCGTGCCCTACGATCCTGATCGTTACAGATACACCAAAGACGATGCGACTTACGATCAGTGGGATGATAAGCGGGATGTATATGACACCTATTCGCATCAAAAGAAGGATCGGTATCGCTACTACCGCGATCCGCTTGTGGCTGCGATCACCGACCCGTATGGCTCGGACAAGCTGCGCAACCTGAACGCATCGAAAGCAGCGGCTCCGGCGTTTCGCAACGCGTCTCCCAAC